>NZ_CP009962.1:1245229-1556536 GCF_000786695.1 Collimonas arenae
GGCGCGCTTCCTGCGACGTAGCCTGCCGCAGCTCAAGGTGCTGTCGCACGCTGAAATTCCTGATACCCGCAATATCAAAGTAACCGCCACCATCGGAGGCAAAGCTTGAACAACACTATCACCATCATCGCTCCGTCCAGCCGAGAAGCATTGCGCCTGGTGCGCGAGCAGCTCGGGCCGGATGCGATTATCGTTTCCAGCCGCGCCACCGCCGTCGGCGCTGAAATCGTCGCCATGGCGGACGCTGCCTGCGAGGACAAAGAAGCTGTCCCCGTCGTTGCTGAAGCCGTCGCGCCTTCGGTCATCGTTTCTCCCCAACCTGCAATCGTGTCGCGCGCTGCAGGCGTCGTGCCGCCGATTAGCACGGAAAGCGAAGTTAGCGTTATCAGCGAGATCCATTCCATGCGCGGCATGATCGAAGAGCAGCTGGCCGGCCTGGTATGGAATGACAAGCAGCGCCGCGACCCGGTGCGCGGCCATTTGTTGCGCACCTTGCTCGGCGCCGGCTTCAGCGCCAGCCTGGCCAAGGCGATGCTGGACCATTTGCCGACCGGCTTGAATTTTTCCTCCGGCTTGGCCTGGGTCAAGGCAGAACTGGCGCGCAACCTGCCTTTGCTGGATAACGAAGACGCCTTGATGGAGCAGGGCGGCGTGTACGCCTTGATGGGGCCGACCGGGGTTGGCAAGACCACGACCACCGCCAAACTGGCGGCGCGCTGCGTCATGCGTTTCGGCGCAGAAAAGCTGGCTTTGCTGACCACCGACAGCTACCGCATCGGCGCCTTCGAGCAATTGCGCATCTATGGAAAAATCCTCGGCGTATCGGTGCACGCGGTTAAAGATGCCGTCGATTTGCGGCTGGCGCTGGACGATTTGCGCGACAAGCACATGGTGCTGATCGATACCGTAGGCAAGAGCCAGCGCGACCGCAGCGTCTCCGACCAGGTCGCCATGCTGTGTGGCGCCGGGCGGCCGGTAAAACGTCTGCTGTTGCTTAACGCGGCCAGCCATGGCGATACCTTGAATGAAGTGGTGCACGCCTACAAGGACAGCGCCGGCGGCAATCAGCTGGCGGGATGTATCTTTACCAAAACCGACGAGGCGACCCATCCGGGCGCATTGCTCGATACAGTGATTCGTCACCGCTTGCCGGTGCATTACGTTTCATCCGGCCAGAAAGTGCCGGAAAACCTGATGATCGCCGACCGTTTGCAACTGGTTGAAAGCGTGTTCCAGAGTGCCAGCCGCAGCGCCTTGTTCGTGCCCGGCGAAGCCGATCTGGGAGAACTGCCGGCGGCTTTGAACAACGATGGCGAGCTGGCGGCAGCAGCCACGCTGGCTGCCGCGCAGGCTGCCACTGCCCAGCGCTTGCGCAGCCAATGCCAGCAATTGATCCGCGTTCTGGCGCAGGATGCCGAAGAGCTTGCGGCCAATGTGGCGGCGATGGAGCAAGGCCGGATTGGTTTCGATGGCAGTTGCGAAGTATGGCGCGATCTGGCGGATGACGGCATTGGCAGCAAGACGCTGGAATTGAAATTGTTGCAGCAGGCGGTTGCTGAAATCGGCACAACATGTGACGACCACGTGCTGGCCATCAGCGGCCAGAGCAATCTGGTCGCCAGCCGCAGCGGCGATGCCTATTTCCTGCAAACCGGTGTGCTGTTGTCCGACCGCAGCGGCATGCCGCTGGCGGCGCCGCATCAATTGCTGTCCACAGCGGCTGGCAGCGCCATGGCGACGCCGCTGATGCGGCAGATGGCATGGCTGCAACAGCAGAGCTTCGGCAAGCCGCTGGTGCATTTGCTGGATAAAGCGCCGGCTGCGGATCTGTTGCAGTCATGGCAGCCCGGTACCGTATTGTGGCTGGCGCGTGCTCGCGGCACTTGCCGCGTGCTTGACGGCGAAACGGCGACAACGCTGGCAAAACTCACTTCACTTCCGGTGCTCGGGGAGCCGCAGCCTGTCGTCTACAAAGGCAAGGCCGCGCTGCAGTCGCTGGCCGAGACGCCTATCACCTTGACCAGCAAGGGCGGCAACCTGTCCGATTTGCGTTGCGTGCTGGTGCGCATTGTCGATCAACACAGCGGCAAGCAACTTGCGGACTGGCGTCTGCTAAGTAATCTGCCTTCCAGCGTCACAGCGGTGCAATTGACGGCATGGGCATGCTGGAAGCAAGCGGCGGAGCCTTTCTATAAATTGCTCAGGCAGGCGATCCGGCAACTCGACGCCTGTACCGAACCGGGTGACAGCAGCATGCAGAAATGTTTGCTGGTCGCTGGCCAGGCCAGCGCCACGATGTGGCGCCTGGCTCATTGCAAGGAAGATTGGGCCGTGGCTGCGCGCGCCATGCTGGCGCAACTGACGGGCCACCGCAACCGTCCCGGCGTAGTAACCGTCGCTTCCGTTGCGGCGATGCTGGAAGGTTTCGGAAAATTGATTGCACTACTGGATGCGCTGGCGATGGATAGTGAAAGCAGCATCGAGCAGACGACCGGCATGGCCGTGACGCCGGGATGAGGAGATGCTGTTGAACAAGGTAGTCAGCGATCAGGCGGATGGTTTGCGTTGCTTGATGGCGCAGCACGCTGGCGGGCAGGCGGCGAGGGTTGTGGCGCTGATCGGCAGCGGCCCCGGCGTCGGCGTCACGAGCGTGATCATGAATTTGGCGGCGGCGCTGGTGCAGCAAGGGCAAGAGGTGCTGCTGCTGGATGAACATGGCGGCGATCCGTCGTCCGCAGCGGCGGCGCTTTGCGCGATCGGCGTCAAAGGGGCGGCGCCGGCCGGTAACTGGTCGCAAGTCGCGACCGGCGCTTTGTCGTTGTCGGATGCGGCAGGGCGCGTGAGTAGCGGCGCGCTACTGTTGCCAGCTTTTAAAGGCGACGCAACGTTGACAACTATCCGCAGCAGGTTTCAAGGACAGGTGGTGTTGATCGATGCCCGTCGCGACGAACGTGGCGCTTTGTCGCCGCTGGCGGCGCAAGCCGACGACGTGGTGGTGGTGTTCAGGCCGCAAGCGACATCGATCACAGCAGCATATGCCTGTATCAAACAGTTGCATTACGTCCATGCGCTACAGCAGTTGCGAGTCATGCTCAACCTGGCCGCAGGTGCTTTGGAAGCACGGCGTGTGCTGGACAATCTGGCCGCCGCGGGCAGCCGCTATCTAGGCCTGGCGCTGGAGTCCGCCGGTTGCGTCGCGGCAGATGCGCAACTGCCGCATGCACAAAGAATGAGGTTGAGCGTGGTGGAAGCATTCCAGACCAGCGCGGCAGCGGTCGATTTTCGGCGGATTGCGGGGCAGCTTCTGCAATGGCCGCGCAAGACGCCTGATCAGGACTTACGAAAAGTCGCCATGGCAAGACGCATCGACGAAGACAGTACGCATGGTCGGCCAGGAGATGCAACGCAGTCAGGGCGGCTTTGCGTAAGTCCAGCTGACGTCATTTGTGAAATGAGTGCTAAGTAACGCAGGAAAGAGGAATTCGTCATGTATACAGCGCAGGGAAAAATCGACAAATCCGATACGTTGGCGAAGCATGCGCCGCTGGTGCGTCGCCTGGCTTTGCAATTGATTGCAAAATTGCCGGCCAGCGTAGAACTGGACGACATGATCCAGGCTGGCATGTTGGGCTTGCTGGATGCCGCCAACCGCTTCCAGGAAGACCAGGGTGCGCAGTTTGAAACCTATGCCAGCCAGCGTATCCGCGGCGCCATGCTGGACGAGTTGCGCGCCAACGACTGGCTGTCGCGCGGCCTGCGGCAATCCTCGCGCAGTGTCGACGCTGCTGTGCAGGTGCTTGAGCAAAAGCTGGCGCGAGCGCCGAGCGAACGTGAAATCGCCCAGGCCATGAAATTGTCGCTGGAAGATTACCAGCAATTACTGCAAGAAATCCACGGTTCGCAACTGCTTTATTACGAAGACTGCGAAAGCGATAACAGCGAAAATTCCTTTCTCGATCGCCAGAATGGTTCCTCCGATCGCAGCGGCGACAACGATCCATTGCAGCGGTTACTTGACAGCGGCATGCGTCACATGCTGGTCGAGGCGATCGGATTGATGCCGGAACGTGAGCGTTTGCTGCTGAGCCTGTACTACGAACAAGAAATGAATTTGCGTGAGATCGGCGCCGTACTTGAGGTTAGCCAGTCACGCGTGTGCCAGTTGCATAGCCAGGCTATTAGCCGGTTGCGGGCCCGCCTGAATGAAAGCAGCTGGAGCGAGGCGGCTTGAGATGAAAACATCGATGCTGGGAATAACAGCGACGCTCTGGCTGACGGCATCGATTGTCGTTGCGCAAGAACGACCGGCAGCCGCTATCAGCCTTGATACCTATTTTCAGAGAAATTTTGGTGCGTCTGCTGCATCTGATGGCCAGGGCGCGCTTCAGCTCAATAGTGCCACCGCCGGTGAACCGTCCGGTGAGTCGCGCGGAACCGTCGGTTCATGGAGTGCGAGCACCTCGGCGCCAGCGATTTTCCAACGTGGAACGCCTTATCAATCGGCACAGATCGAACCGGTTGGCCGTGGCGTCAAGCCGGGTACGCGAACGCGCCGGGTCGCTTGGCAATATGCATTTCTGAGTTCTCCGCCTGCGGGAATTCATGCTTACTTATGCAATTACGCCAGATGTGTGGGGCTGAGCGGCGCCAGCGGGAGCACCACTGCGTTTGACGGTGACGATGGCTGGTCTTATTTCTCGTTTGCTTTTGTCATCGACGGACGCGGTGCGCTGACACCCGCATTGCAGGGATCCCGTAGCCAGGTCTTGGTTGGTTACGAATGAACCGCCGATTTGCACCACAAAAGAGGAAGCGGCGGGCAGAAAGATGCCCGATGTCAGCCTGAAGCCAGGCTATGCCCGTTGCCCAGGCCGATCTTATGCTTGCCGTCCGCACCATAGAGCGACTGGCCGTGGGCGCGCAGGAAATTGATCGACTGCCTTACAAAATCCAGATGGGTGTGAATCATGATGCCGTTGCGGTGATTGTTTTCGCGCGCCTGAGCGGCGCGTTTTAGCAAATCGTGCCAGACCAGCTGCAAATCGCTGCCGCCGGCTGCTGCAGCGGCATCGCCGCCTTCCCGCGTCAAGGCAAAGCCGGCTTGCTGCTGCCGACGTTCCCGCTCCTGCTCAAGGGTAGTGATGCGATCAGCCAACTGCGCCTTGTGCTCGGTAATCTGTTGCAGCTCGTCGAAGCGGCTGTGGATCAGCGCTTCCGCTTCCCGGTCCAGCAAATCCAGGAAAGTCGCCATCGCGGCCCGTTCCTGATTCAGGTGATTGAGCAAGGCGCTGCTCATGACGGCTTCTTGCCAAGCAGGTCGCGCACGGTATCCAGTAAGCCGTCAGCGATTTTCTCGGGGTTGATCTGATAGCGCCCTTCGCTGATGGCCTGGCGTATCTCGGCCACCTTGGCGGCATCGAAATCGCCTGCGCCCGGCTGCAGCAATTGCGTCTGCAACTGGCGTACCTGGGCCGCCAGCGAATTCAAGGCGGCTGGCATAGGCGGGCTGGCGCTGCTGGCGACGCCGGTGGCAGCGGCGTCTGTGGATGCGGCACGCGGCGCGCTATCCTTGTTGGGCGCCACATTGGCTTGGTTCGACACACTGTTCAGCGGCTTTGTGGGTTGATCGATTTTCAAGATACTTCCTCTAGGACCTGTTGGCAGTTAATTTGGGAATGCGAACGTGACGTAGGCGTTGCAGGCCTAGGCGCAGCGACGCGACGTAGCGGCACTACGGCAAGGAGCGGATAGCCGCCCCGTTGTAACAACGGCATGCGACGCCTACGGCTCGTTCCCTTCGGGTTCAAACCAAAACGCGCGCTGGACTGCGTTGCATGGCTTGCGGGGGCGACCTGCCCCTGCTACGCCATGCCCTTGCAGGGCGCATACCCGCCTGCATGCGGGTATCGTTGCGCAGGCGAACAGCACGCTGTCCGAATTCCCTGCTACACCCTTGCCAGCACGCGTTTTGGTTTGAACGCATCTCCCAAATTAACTGCCAACAGGTCCTAGGATATGTTCGGTATAACGGCAGTCTGCGCTGAAACTTTAGGTTTTTGTCAAAAAAGCCTTGTTTTGACTGTATTAGCTGTTTTATACAAGGATTACGCTAATTCGGCAGCGCGACCGAGCCATCTGCCAAGGCGGTGCCGCTGAGCATCTGTCCGGCCTGGGTCTTGACCTGGATGGTCGCACCGGCGCCGGCATTGGTCATGGCGCGGGCTTCCGTACTGACCACAAAGCCTGATCCTTGCGACTGCACTTTGACATTCTGTCCTTGCTGTATGACGTTGGCAACCTTCAGCAACTCCGTCCGTAGCGGCGCGCCCGAGGCAATCCGGTTGGAGGCGATCATGCCGCCGGCTTGCTGGGGGCTGGTGATCACGTTGCGCGGCAAGGCGCTCAAGTCGCCCTGGCGCAGCTGGATATCGGCCATGCTCAGCCTTTCTCCGGCATTGATAGTGCGGCCGGCGACATAGTAATTTCCTGTCACGGCGATGTAGGCTGGTACATAACGGCTCCAGGCCGGCATGGCCGCGCCGTCGCCGCTGCAGCGCACGCCGACCGAAACCCGTCCCCACAGGCGGGCGCCGCTCGGCAGGAACACTTCTGGCGCATCGCAAGCGGGTAGCGCGCCCGACATCGGCGTGTCGATGCGAATACTGACCTTGCCCGGCAAACCTTTGGTCTGCTCCAGCAAGAACTGTTCTATCACCGGTCTGGCGCTGCCGCTGAGTTCCACCGCTGTCGCCAGCGCGGCCTGGCCAGCGAGGCTCAGCACTACGGCTGCGATCAAATGCATTGGCTGCATATCTCATTTCCCTATTCAAGGCGTTGTTGCGCAATATCCGAGCAATACCAGATTCTAGGTGACCGGCCGGCGCGGCCAAGCATTGAACTGGATTGCGATTTGCGTGTTGTTTGCGTTATTGGCCGGATGCGTCCTGCTTAATAATGTTTTGCGGCATCTGGCCGGGCCGGCGTCGAAGACGTTGGCAGGCGGTTGCAAACCAAGGATATCCAATGGCGAATGTGAGTGAATTGACGGACGAGCACCAGGAAATGGCGCCAGAGACGCTGGCGGAGTTTTTGCGGCGGATACGCTTGAAGCAGACAGGCGAAGACGGCAAGAAGATATCGCTGACGGCAATGCATCAACGTTGCGGTTTGTCGGTGCCGGTGCTGAGCAAGCTTGAAACGGGCCGGGTCACCGATCCTAGCGGTTCGACCATCAAGCGCGTGTTGAGCGGCTATTGCGTGAGTTTCGATGATTTTGCCCGTTATCTGCCAGAGGGAAAATGACGCGTGCATGGTACATGCGACGCATCGGAATCACATCGGCGATTTAAATTAAGGCCGAATATCCTGCCTGTTCCGGTGATTGCGGCAGCCGGCGGCTACCTATAATCGTTCTCATCAAAAGGTCTGTTGAAGGCAGGTACAAGATGGTTGACAAACTGGATGCAGCATTGCGCTTTCAGCAGGAGGCGTTGAATTTGCGGGCGCGGCGGCAAGAAGTGCTGTCGTCGAATATTGCGCATGCCGATACTCCTGGCTACAAGGCGCGCGATTTCGATTTCAGCAGCAGCTTGTCGCAAGCCATGGCGCAAGGCCGTCAGGCGCAATCGGTCAGCATGAACACCACTTCCGCACGGCACATCCAGGGCGAAGCAAGCATCAGCAACGATCCCGACTTACTGTACCGGGTGCCGACGCAATCGAGCATCGACGGCAATACCGTGGAGATGGATGTCGAGCGAGTCAATTTCACCGACAACGCAGTCCACTACGAATCCGGCCTGACCATCATAGGGGCGCAAATCAAATCGTTGCTGTCGGCGGTGCAGCAATGACCCTGTGGCTAAAGTAAGAAAACAAGAAAGTAAGCAAGCAAGTAAACGAGGAACAAGCTATGCCACCTTCCAACGTATCCATGAATATTTTCGACGTTGCCGGTTCCGCCATGAGCGCGCAATCGCAGCGCATGAACGTTACCGCCAGCAATCTGGCCAACGCCGATAGCGTCTCTGGGCCGGACGGCCAGCCATACCGCGCCAAGCAGGTTGTGTTTGCAGTGGCGGCTAACGATCAACAGGATGCTTCGGCTGCGGTCGGCGGTGTCCAGGTGGCCGGGGTGGTGGAGGACCAGTCGCCGCTGAAAATGGTGTATGACCCCAAGCATCCGCTGGCCAATGAGGCTGGCTATGTCGCCATGCCGAACGTGAATGTGGTGGAGGAGATGGTCAACATGATTTCCGCCTCGCGTTCGTATCAAGCCAATGTCGAAGTATTGAACACTGCCAAGACCATGATGTTGAAGACGCTGACCATCGGGCAGTAATCCATTTCTATATCAGAACGATTGAATAACCACTCTGCGGCCACCGCATCAGGAGAGAACCACCATGGCAGTTTCGGGCGTTTCAGGAGCCGACAATAACTCAGCAGGCGCGTTGGCAGGCGCTGTGTCAAGCAGTTCAGACCAAGAGCAGCGTTTTCTCAAATTGCTGGTGACACAGCTCAATAACCAGGACCCGTTGAATCCGTTGAACAATGCGGAGCTTACTTCGCAGCTGGCGCAGATGAGCACCGTCAGCGGCATTGAAAAAACCAATGCCGCGCTGCAAGCGTTGCTGGGCCAGACCGGCTCCAGCCAGACCTTGCAGGCGGCGTCTCTGATCGGCCACACCGTATTGACTCCCGGTGGCAGCGTTACGCTGAAGGATGGCGCAGCGGTTGGGGCTACGACCACGTTCGGGTTGAACATGCAAGGCGCAGCCGATACCGTCAAGGTCACCATCACCGATTCGGCCGGAAAAACCGTGCGCACGATTGATGTCGGCGCGCTGCCGCAAGGCACCAAGATCTTGTCATGGGACGGTAAAAACGACACCGGTACGATGATGGCCAATGGCGATTACAAAATCAGCGTGGCTGCCGCCGCCAACGGTACAGCCGTCGCTGCCGGCACGCTGACCTATGCGCAGGTTGCCAGCGTGGCGCAAGGCGCCAATGGCGTCACCTTGAACCTGGGTGCGGCCGGTACCGTGGCGTTGAGCGACGTCAAACAGTTTTTATAAATTTCATCTGTCATTTATCTGTTTCTTTCACCAGCCACCTGTTGTTCTCGCGATAGCCGGGGCTGGAAGAACTTGCGATTAACTGATTTAAAAAGGAGAGCACCATGGGTTTTCAACAAGGCGTAAGCGGCTTGAACGCCAGTTCCAGCAATCTCGATGTGATCGGCAATAACGTCGCCAACTCGGGGACCGTAGGCTTCAAGGCGGGCAGCGTATTGTTTGCCGACGTCTATGCCGGTTCGCGGGTCGGTCTGGGAACCCAGGTAGCGGGCGTGTCGCAGAATTTTACGCAAGGGGCGGTGCAGACCAGCACGCGCGCGCTGGATGTGGCGATTACCAATGGCGACGGCTTCTTCCGTCTGGCTAGCCCTTCCGGCGAAGTATCGTATTCGCGCAATGGCCAGTTCAATATCGATAAAGACAACTACATCATCAATTCTGGCGGCTTGCGCCTGACGGGCTATCAGGTTGGCGCCAACGGCAGTATTGCCGGCGGCACACCCGCAGCATTGCAGTTGCCGGCGACAGCGATGGCGCCGAATGCGACTGCCAAGATCAATGCGCAATACAATCTTGATTCACGTAGCACGATACCTGTTACAACGACATTCAGCTCGACCGACTCGACCAGTTTCAACTATCAAAATGCAGTGACTGGCTACGACTCGCTGGGCAACCCGCATGAAATTACCAGCTTCTTTGTCAAGACCGCCGCCAACGCCTGGGATGTTTACCAAACCGTCGACGGCGGCGCCAGCAGCAAGGTTGGCGGATTGACCTTTGATCCCGCGGGTACGGGCAAGCTGGTGGCGCCGGCAGGCGGCATCTTGACGCCTGCCACCATACCGCTGACGAATGGCGCGGCGCCCATGAATTTCAGCATCAACCTGACTGGCACGACACAATTCGGTAACGATAATTCTGTCGCCAAACAGACCCAGGATGGCTATACCTCCGGTTCCCTGACCGCGTTTGCGATCAATCCGGATGGCACGGTGACCGGAAAATATTCGAATGAACAGACCAAGACGCTGGGTCAGATCGTGTTGACATCATTCGCCAATCCGGACGGATTGCAGCCGAAGGGCGGCAACGTCTGGGCCGAAACGGCCGCGTCCGGCCAGCCGCTGGTAGGCACTGCCGGCGCAGGCAGCAAAGTCGGCGCATTGGCTTCCGGCGCACTGGAGTCGTCCAACGTCGACCTCACCGCAGAACTGGTCAACATGATCATCGCGCAACGCACCTACCAAGCCAACGCGCAAACCGTGAAGACCCAGGACCAGGTCATGCAGACTCTGGTGAGCATGCGCTGATGATGGACTTCGTTAACGTCATCACGGTTGCCGGCAACGGGGAGCAAGCATGGACCGCATGATCTATATCGCCATGAGCGGCGCCAAGCAAGTCATGGAACAGCAGGCGTCGGCGGCCAATAATATGGCCAACGTGTCGACTCCCGGTTTCCGGGCGCAACTCAACAGCTTCCGCGCGGTGCCGGTCGTGGGCAGCGAAGCAGCCACGCGCGCCTTCGTGGTGAGCGCCTCGTCTGGCGCGGACATGCGCACCGGGCCGTTGACCGAGACCGGGAGGCCGATGGATGTGGCGGTGCGCGGCGACGGTTGGTTGACGGTACAGACCGCAGATGGCAACGAAGCGTATACGCGAGTCGGCAATCTTCAGGTAGGCGCCGACGGCCAATTGATGACTATGGATAAATTGCCAGTGATCGGCGATGCCGGGCCGATGGCCGTGCCGCCGGGGGCAGCGGTGATGGTGTCTTCAGATGGCCTGGTAAGCGCTATCGGCGCCGGCGATCCGGCTACCAATGTGGCGCAGTTGGGGCGTTTGAAACTGGTCAATCCTGACGCCAAAGACCTGCAGCGCGGCGATGACGGCTTGTTCCGGATGCGTGCCGGCGCTGCTGCGCCGGACGCCGATCCTGCGGTGACCTTGCAGACCGGTGCGATTGAAGGCAGTAATGTCAATCCGGTGTCGGCGATGGTAGACATGATCGCCAATGCGCGCAGTTTCGAAATGCAAATGAAGGCCGTCAAGAGCGCTGATGAAAATGACCAGCGGGCCAACCAGTTGTTGAGCATGACGGCTTAGCGACAGCTTATTGATCACTCATTGACCGCTCATTGAGCACTCATTAGGCACTCATTAAGCACTTAATCGAGCAACTAGTTTTCCGACAGGAGTTTTACCCATGATGCGTTCACTTTCCATCGCCAAGAGCGGTCTCGACGCCCAGCAGCAACAGCTGGACGTGATTTCGAATAACCTGGCCAACGTCGGCACCACCGGTTTCAAGCGTAGCCGCGCGGTCTTTGAAGACCTGATGTACCAGAATCTGCGCCAGGTAGGCGGCCAGACTTCCGACCAGACCAATTTACCGTCCGGCTTGCAGATCGGCACCGGCGTGCGGCTGGTGGCGACGGAACGGATTCATACCCAGGGCAATCCGACCAAGACCGACAATACCAAGGACGTAGCGATTTCCGGTGATGGTTTTTTCCAGGTACAAATGCCGGACGGTACCACGGCTTATACGCGCGACGGTTCGTTCCAGTCGGACTCGACCGGCCAGCTGGTGACAGCCAGCGGCTATCCGGTACAACCGGCGATCACGATTCCGCAAAACGCCACCAGCATGACGATCGCCAAGGATGGCACGGTGTCGGTGACGCAAGCGGGCAGCACCGCGAGCGTGCAGGTCGGCCAGATCCAGCTGGCGACCTTTCTCAATGCGACGGGTCTGCAAAGCAACGGCGAAAACCTGTACACCGAAACCAACGCCTCCGGCACCGCCAACCAAAGCACGCCAGGCCAGAACGGCGCGGGAACGCTCGGCCAGGGCTATGTCGAATCGTCCAACGTAAATGTAGTCGAAGAGCTGGTAAACATGATCCAGACCCAGCGCTCCTATGAAATCAACAGCAAGGCGGTGACCACTTCCGACCAGATGCTGCAACGCCTGACCCAGTTGTAATGACCAAGCCGATGTTGAAAAAATGCTGCCTGTGGCTAGCTACATTGTTGCTCGGCGCTTGCGCGCAACTGCCGCGTGAGCCGCTGGTGCAGCAGCCGATGACCGCGCGCGCCGAGGTGCGGCCAACGATGCCGGTGAATGGCGCCATCTATCAATCCGGTTTCAGCAGCCAGGCCTTGTTTGAAGACCGCCGGCCGCGCAATGTCGGCGATATCCTGACCATCATCGTCAGCGAAAACGTTAACGCCAGCAAAAACTCCGCAGCGAACTCCAGCCGCAACGGCAGCACCAGCAGCGCGCTGACGGCGATTCCGAAATTCCTGGGCGGCTTGTTCGGCAATCTCGATACTGAAGCCAAGGCTACCAACGCGCTGACCGCCAAAGGCGGCGCCAATGCTGCAAACACGTTCAACGGCGTGATCACCGTCACCGTGACCGAGGTGCTGGGCAACGGCAATCTGATCGTCAGCGGCGAAAAACAGATGATGATCAACCAGGGCACGGAATTCATCCGTTTCTCCGGCGTCGTCAATCCGCGGACCGTCAGCGGCAACAACAGCGTCGCTTCGACGCAAGTGGCTGACGCCAGGATCGAGTACAGCGCCAAGGGCTATATCGACGAGGCGCAAACCATGGGCTGGCTGCAACGCTTCTTCCTCAACGTCTTACCGTTCTGATCATGCGACCACTACTCCAACGTTATTCCTTGCTGTGTGGCTTGCTGTTATGTAGCCTCATCCCTGCGGTCCATGCCGAGCGGCTCAAGGAACTGGTCAGCATCCAGGGCGTGCGCGACAATCCGCTGATCGGCTACGGCCTGATGGTGGGCCTGGATGGCAGCGGCGACCAGACCATGCAAACACCGTTCACGACGCAGACGCTGAACAACATGCTGTCGCAGCTGGGTATTTCCATGGCGCCAGGCACCAACATGCAGTTGAAGAACGTGGCGGCGGTGATGGTGACGGCGACTCTGCCTTCGTTTGCGCGTCCGGGGCAAAATATCGATGTCACCGTGTCTTCCATGGGCAATGCCAAAAGCCTGCGCGGAGGCACGCTGCTGATGACCCCGCTCAAGGGTGCGGACGGCATGGTGTATGCCATTGCGCAGGGCAATATGGTGGTCGGCGGCGCGGGCGCTTCGGCCAATGGCAGCAAGGTGCAGGTCAACCAGCTTAGCTCGGGCCGGATTCCGGCGGGCGCTATCGTCGAACGTGCGGTGATGTCGCCGCTGGGTGACGCCAATACGCTCACCCTGGAATTGAATGTTTCCGATTTTGGCACTGCGCAGAAAGCGGTCGAGGCGATCAATCGCGGCTTTGGCGCAGGTACGGCCAGTGCGCTGGATGCGCGGGTGATCCAGGTGATCGCGCCGGCGCAGCCGGAAGCGCGCGTCAGCTTCCTGGCGCGCATGGAAAATCTCGATGTGACACCGGCGCAAGCGGTAGCGCGGGTGGTCATCAATGCGCGTACCGGTTCGGTGGTGATGAATCAGACTGTGCGCGTGTTGGATTGCGCGGTGGCGCATGGCAATTTGTCGGTGGTGATCAATACCCAGCCGGTTATCAGCCAGCCGGGGCCGTTCTCCGGCGGTAGCACGGTGGTGGCGCAAACTTCGCAAATCCAGCTGAACCAGGCTGGCGGTGCTTTGCAGGTGGTCAAGAATGGCGCGTCGCTGGCGGATGTGGTCAAAGGTTTGAATACCTTGGGCGCGAACCCGCAGGATCTGGTGTCGATCCTGCAGGCGATGAAGGCCGCTGGCGCGTTGCGCGCCGAGCTGGAAATCATTTAACCCACGGTACAGCGCATGAGCATGAACCTTTCCGGCCCACTCGATAGCAGCCGCAGCGGCGAGCTGGACCAGCGCTTTGCGCTGGATGTCCAGGGCGTCGACGCGCTGCGCCGCACTACCAGGAATTCGCCGCAAGACGGCTTGAAACAGGTATCGCGCCAGTTTGAAGCGATGTTTATGCAGATGGTCCTGAAAAGCATGCGCGAGGCGACGCCGCCCGACGGCATGTTCGACAGCCAGCAAGAGAAAATGTATACGTCGATGCTGGACCAGCAACTGGCGCAAAGCCTCTCCGGACGCGGTCTCGGGCTGGCCGAGGCGATGCAGGCGCAGCTTAGCCGCGCTGTCGATGGTTCGCAGCAGCAGCCGTCGCCGCTCAGTAAAATGCCGGCGTCGGCGCTGGATCGGCGCGCTGTCCAGCCGGGTGCGCCTGCACCGTTGAATAATGCAGTCAATGTCCAGAATTTATCCTTGTATGACGCGGCCGATTATCGGTCCGGCCGCGCTGGCGCCGGCAACGCGCAGTCGCAGGTCGACCAATTCCTTTCGCGCATGGGTGCTTCGGCGCAGGTCGCCAGCCGCGCCAGCGGCGTGCCGTCGCAATTGATCCTGGCCCAGGCCGCACTGGAATCGGGTTGGGGCAAGCGGGAAATCAAAGGCAGCGATGGCAGCCCCAGCCACAATCTGTTCGGCATCAAGGCCGGCAAGGCCTGGAAAGGGCCTGTGGTGGAGGCGTTCACGACCGAGTATGTCGATGGCGTGCCGCGTCAGACCAAGGCCTTGTTCCGCGCCTATGGTTCGTATGACGAAGCCTTTACCGACTATGCTCGTTTCCTGACCGCCAATCCACGTTATGCCCAAGTTCTTGCTGCGCGCGACCCGGCAGAAGCTGCGCATGGCTTGCAACGCGCAGGCTATGCCACAGATCCGCTATACGGTGAAAAGCTGGTACGGATTCTCAAGCAGATTATCTGATTCTTCCTGTGCGCCTTCGCGCTAGACAAGGTATTGCTTTGCCGTCGGGGCAGGTGTTTTTTTGCGAAATTCACATAAATATCTCTCAAATTTCCCGGGTTACCGCCGTTATACCTTAAGTGAGCTTGGCGGGGATGCCTGGCGGTTGCCTTTTTAAAGGATGAATGTATGGCGAACAGCATGTTTTTTACCGGCCTGAGCGGCCTCAATGCGGCGCAGGCGGCTTTGGTCATCACCGGCCACAACACCGCCAATGTGAACACTCCTGGCTATAGCCGTCAGATGGTGCAGGTCGTTTCCAGCGGCGGCATCTATACACCCAGCGTCGGTTTCTTCGGCAGCGGCGCGCAAGTGATCGATGTCAGCCGCAGCTACGACCAGTTCCTGACGTCGCAACTGAACCAGGCGCAGTCGACCAACCAGTCGCTGGCTACATATTCCGCACAGATCAACCAGATCAACAATCTGCTGGCCAACCAGACTACCGGCCTGGCGCCGATGCTGCAAACCATGTTCAAGGGTGTGCAGGCAGTGGCCAATACGCCGGCCGATCCGGCAGCGCGGCAGCAATTGATCAGCTCGGCGCAGGCGCTGGCCAACCAGTTCCGTACCATGAGCGGCGTGTTGAACGGCCTGAACGCGAATGTCAACGATCAGATTTCCGGCTCTGTCGACCAGATTAATACCTACGCTACCCAGATCGCCAGCATCAACAAGCAAATTTCTTTGCTGAGTAACGCCGCCGGCGGCCAGGCTCCCAACGATTTGCTGGACCAGCGCGACAGGCTGGTCAACAGCCTGGGACAGCTGGTAGCAACCAAGGTGGTGGTGCAGGATGGAGGCCAGTACAACGTCTTCATCGGCACCGGCCAGACGCTGGTGTTAGGCGATAAGGCATCTACGTTGAAGGCGGTGACCTCCGCCGCCGATCCAAGCCGGACTTCGGTGGCGCTGGTAAACGCCGCCGGGGTTGCGGTGGAAATGCAGGATAGCGTGATCACCGGCGGCTCGCTCGGCGGCCTGATGCAGTTCCGAAACCAGACATTGGGCGATGCGCAGAATTCGCTGGGACGGATGGCGATTGCGCTGTCGGATTCGTTCAATGCCCAGCACAAGCTGGGTATCGATCTGAACGGTGCGGCGGGCCAGGATTTCTTTTCGCAGGCAAGCCCAGCCGCGATCGCTAACGCGCGCAATACCGGTAACCTGGTGATTGCCCCGTCCTTCAGCGACACCAGCCAGTTAACGACCAGCGATTACCGGGTCGACTATGTCAATGTAGCCGGAACGCCGCAATATGCAGTGACCCGTCTGTCCGACAACAAAGTGGTCGGCAATTACGCCAGTTTGCCGGCGACTTTTGACGGCGTTTCCTTGAAAGCGGCCAGCGGTACGCCGCAAATCGGTGATTCCTTCCTGGTGCAACCGACCCGTACCGGCGCTCGCGATCTGACGGTAACGGTGACCGATCCGGCCAAGGTTGCTGCGGCTTCACCCATCGTTACAGGTAAGACAGCCGGCAACCAGGGTAGCGGCGTCATCAGCGCAGGAAAGGTCGATGCCTCTTATCTGGCGACGCCGCTAGCCGCTGCATTGACCCTCAAGTACGACAGCACCACTGCGCCTCCCAGCTTATCCGGCTTTCCTGTCACTGCCGCCGTCACTGTCACCAATCCTGACGGCACGACCGTCAATTATGCCGCCGGTGCCGCCGTCAGTTATACCGATGGAGCCTCCTATAGCTTCAACGGAATTACCGCCACCATCAGCGGCAAGCCGGTCAATGGCGACACGTTTACAGTCGAGCCGAATACCGCCGGCGTCTCGGACGGCAGCAATATCCTGGCGCTGGGCGCTTTGCAGAACAAGAAAACCATGGCTGGCGGCACCGCCAGCTATACCGATGCCTATGGCCAGCTGGTCAGCACCATCGGTAACAAAGCCAATCAGATCACCATAGCCAACACCGCGCAAACCAGCCTGGCGTCGCAAATCAAGGCAGCGCAGCAATCGGTGTCGGGCGTCATCCAGGATGAAGAAACCGCCCACCTGCTTATGTACAATCAAATGTACCAGGCCAACGCCAAAGTGATCCAGACCGCATCGACCATGTTTGACGCCATCCTTGGAATTGCGAGGTAGTTGCGGCTGATTGAACTGTCATACTCAAGAGAAATTCGGGAGAACACCATGCGTATCAGTACCCAGTCGTTTTATGACCAGAGCCTGTCTGCAATGAATTCACAGCAAGGCAGCCTGTTGCACGTGCAACAGCAGATCGGCGCCATGAAAAAGATCCTGACCCCGTCAGACGATCCGCTAGGCGCGACTCGCGCTCTGAGCGCATCGCAATCGATCTCTCTCAACGAGCAATATGCTACAAGCCGCGCACAAGCCACTCGCTCGCTGGGCTTGGAAGACAATGCACTGCAGAGCGTTACCACGCTGCTGCAAAATATCAAGGGGCAGATCGTGTCGGCCGGCAGCGGCAGCATGACCGATGCCGACCGCAGCTCGATCGCCACCGCATTGCAAAGCACCTACGACCAGTTGCTGGGCCTGGCCAATACCGATGACGGCAACGGCCAGTTCCTGTTCGCTGGTTTCAAGAGCGGTAGCGCGCCGTTCGTAGACCGGGCCGGTGGCGCGCAATATGTGGGCGATCAGGGTCAGAAGCTGTTGCAGGTTGACGTGTCGCGGCAGATGGCCGGCGGGGATGACGGCCGCAGTATTTTCCAAAGTGCGCAGGGCGGGGCAGGTTATGTGACAACTTCGTCGCCGGCCAATAGCGGCGACGGCGTGTACGGATCGACCTCGGTGACCGACGCCAGCAATCCTGATTTCGGCAAGAATTTTTCCATCGCTTTCACCTCGGCGACCACTTTCACCGTGACCAATTCCGACACGCCGCCAAAGGTAACCACAGGCACATATGCATCGGGCACGCCAATCCAGTTCGGCGGCTTGCAGATTTCGCTGACGGGAGCACCGGCCACCGGCGATAGTTTCAATGTCAACACCGCGAAGAACGCCAATCCCGATATGTTTGGCGCATTGAAGGATTTGATTGGCGCGTTGAAGACGCCGGTGGATAACGCCACACCCGCAGCTAAGGCGCAATTACTGAATTCCCTGAGCACGGCCAATGTCAAATTGTCGAATACGCTCGACAATGTCCTGACGGTGCGTTCGTCGGTCGGTTCGCGCATGCAGGAGCTGGATGCACTCAACGCCACAGGCGATGCCCGCAATTTGTCAGATAAAAGTTATTTGTCGAATATCCAGGACCTGGACTACACCAGCGCGATCACCGAGCTGTACCAGCGGCAGATGGCGTTGCAAGCTACGCAGCAGACGTTTGTGCAGATACGGAAGATTTCGTTGCTTAATTATTTGTAATTTCCTGTCTGCCCTTTTTCCGGGGCGTACGCGATATTTCGTCGTATGGAAGTACATCTTTCACAGGCCGCTGCGCAATGTCGCAGCGGCCTGTTTGCATTTCAGTTCAAATATGTTTAGCGGGAGGAAAATAGTTCTGTTCTGTTGCTAAATGAGCACTTTGACTCTACACTTCACGCCGCAATCTTCGCCCCGGATTGCCCAGGCTTGGCGACATGGTTCCCTCAACTTAATCTCTCAATATGAGTATTGCTCGCGAAGAACGATTTTTAATTTCCAGAGATCCGGCAAGAATGCCAGGACTGGGCATTGAGTCTGCGATGCTGGCAGAGTGTCTTGAAGAAGCACACAGACATTCATTCAAGTCTGTATTCGGCAATCCTTCGTTTGGCTTTTCCGAGACAACGCTTGATTTCTTATACAGCCTTCCCGGTATCCAGGCGGTTTGGTTTTGGGATATCGATCTGAAGAATATCGACGCGCTGTACACCTTGTCGTCGCTGGAATATTTTGGCGTTCATGACAAGCGGCCGGCGATCGATTTTTCCCGCTTTCCTGCTTTGAAGGATATGATCTGGAGTCATAAGCCAAAGGATGCTGGTGTCAGCAAGCTCAAGAATCTTCAACTTTTGCATGTCTGGCATTACCGCCCGAAGAGTAAAAGCTTCACGGATTTGCAGCTGCCGGATACATTGAACGAACTTCAAATTATCTGGGCAAACCCAACAAGTCTTGACGGCTTGAAGCCGATTGCGTCCTTGCGCCGCCTTGAAATCCATCGCTGCCGAAATTTGGCCAGCTTGGCCCTGATTCCTCAGCTGTTCCCGCAACTCGAGCAGTTGATCATATCCGGCTGCGGCAGGGTATCCAGCATTGAGGGAACGCAGATTGCATTGCAGCTTCCTTTTCTCAAGCACGCTTTCGTTCAAGACAGCGTAGTCCTGTCACGATAGGCAAGTACAGTTGTCGTCCAGTGACTGCGATTGTTTGTTGATGCGAAAATTTGACATTGTAGAAAAGGGATATCTACGCAATTGATATGTCAGGTATTGAAAAATCGCGGTGACTAAAGTCGAACGATTAAACGTGCGACGGGCCGCGAACTGGCTTATTGCCTGAATGCCCTGGCAACTTGTAACATATCCGCTAACCCCAGCGCAAACTGCTGTTCCATGAACGGCGCCAGATGCGGCATCAACTGCTGCAACATCAAGATTCCGCCCAGCAGCGTGAGCGGAAATCCCACAGCAAAGATGCTCAATTGTGGCGAAGCCCGGTTAAGTATCCCCATGGCCAGATTCAAGGTCAGCAATGCGCCGATCAGGGGTAGCGCCAGCATCAGCGCCGCTGAAAACACATTGGCCCCGGCCAGCGCCAGGAAATGCCAGCCTTCCGCCGCCAAGGGCGCGTCTGAAACCGGCAATACATGGAAGCTTTCGACCAACGTGCTGATCATCATCAGGTGACCATCAACTGCCAGGAAGATCAGCATCGCCAACATGTTCAGCAGACTCGATAGCACCATCGTGTTGCCGCCGTTATTCGGATCGAAGAGAGAGGCGAACGACAGGCCCATTTGCAAACCGGCATAGTCGCCGGCGGCCTGTACCGCGGCAAATACCAGGCGCATCGAAAAGCCCATGGCAGTGCCGATCAGCACTTGCTGGATAAGGATCCAGACGCCGCCGGCGGAGAACAGCGGCACATCCGGCATAGGGCCCAGCGTGGGAGCGATGGCGATGGCCAGCAGGGCGGCCAGGGCGACCTTGATCTGGCGCGCGACCTTCTTTTCGCCGAAGACCGGGCTGCTGCTGATCAGCGCCAGCATGCGCACGAAGGGCCAGACGAAGGCGACGACCCAGGCGCCGAGCTGGGCCGAAGTGACGGACAGGACCGGCGACATCAGCCAGCCAGATGAGGGATGCTGGAGAACAGCTGGCGCATGTAGTCGAGGATCGAGTTCAGCATCCACGGCCCGGCGATGACCATCGTCGCGCACACCGCCAGCAGCTTGGGAATGAAAGACAAGGTCATTTCATTGATCTGGGTGGCGGCCTGGAACAGGCTGATGATCAAGCCTGTTATCAGGGCTACCAACAGCAGAGGGGCGCCAAGCAGCAGCGTCATTTTCATGGCCTGGAAGCCAACCGCCATTACCGATTCGGGCGTCATATTTTCGCACTCATGTGTAGAAACTCTGGGCCAGTGCGCCGATCAGCAATTGCCAGCCGTCGACCAGCACGAACAGCATCAGTTTGAACGGCAGGGATATCGTGGCCGGCGGCACCATCATCATCCCCATCGACATCAGGACGCTGGCGACCACCAGGTCGACGATCAGGAAAGGGATGAAGATGGTGAAGCCGATCTGGAAGGCGGTCTTCAGTTCGCTGATGACAAACGCCGGAACCAGAATACGCAAGGGCACCTCTTCCGGGCCTTGCATCTGCGGCGTTTGCGCCAGCTTGGCGAACAGGGCGAGATCGCCTTCGCGGGTCTGCTTCAGCATGAAGGTCTTGAACGGCTGGATGCCGCGCTCCAGGGCCTGTTCAGCGCTGATTTTATTATCAGAAAACGGCTTATAGGCGTCGCTGTAGGCTTTGTCGAACACCGGCGACATGACGAAGAAGGTGAGGAAAAGCGCCAAGCCGACCAGGATCTGGTTGGGCGGCGAGCTTTGCGCGCCGATCGCTGTGCGTAGCAGGCCAAGCACGATAATGATGCGGGTAAAGCTGGTCATCGACAACAGCAGCGCCGGCAGGAAAGACAGCGAGGTCAGCAGCAGCATGGTCTGGACGCTGAGCGACCAGGTCTGGCTGCCGCCGGGACCGGCGGTGCTGGTGATGCCGGGCAGCGCTTGTGCGGCGGCGACGGCCGGCAGCAGGCTCAGCGCCAGCAGTAATGCGGGCAGCAGTTTGCGGTGTTGCGCGAGGAAAGAGAGAGGACGCATTCTGGCTGTCGGTTTGAAAGAGTATCGATGGAATGATTTTGCAATGGTCGCTGCAATGGTTGTTGCAATGATTTATACAAGTCGCGGCAAGCCGCGTTTGTCTATTTTTTTCCCAGCGATTCGCGCAGCTTTTGCGCAAAAAGACCGGCGGCATTGCCAGCCGCGATGGCGCCTTGCCGGATCGGCAGCTTGGGCTCTGGCGGCAGCTCCTGCGCAGGCATGCTGTGCAGCGCCTGGATCTGCCCGGGTGTGACGCCAAGCGCCAGCCAGGTGTCGCCGATCTCGACTACCACCACGCGCTCGCGCTGGCCGATGGCGGTACTGGCGATGATTTTCACCAGGCGGCCGCTATTGTGTTTTTGCAGTCCGAGACGACGTGCCGCCCAGGCGCATAAGAAGATCAGCGCGATTACGACCGCCAGGCCCGACGCTGCCTGCAGCAGGCCGGCGGCACCCCATGACGGGACTGCAGCGGGTGCGTCGATTACGGCAGTTGATGCGGCAATCGTCGCTTGCACCGGCAGAGCGGCTCCGGCTAACGCCAGCAGCAGCGCCAACCACAAACTGCGCGCAGTTTTCATCGGTTCAGCTTATGGATGCGTTCGGATGGCGTGATGATGTCGGTCAGGCGGATCCCGAACTTGTCGTTGACCACCACCACCTCGCCTTGGGCGATCAGGTAGCCATTGATCAGCACATCCATCGGTTCGCCGGCGAGGCCGTCGAGCTCGACGACAGAACCTTGCGCCAGTTGCAGCAGATTCTTGATGGTGATCCTGGTCCTACCCAGTTCGGCAGTCATTTGCACCGGGATATCAAGGATCATGTCGATATCGGTCTTGGCGACTTCCTTGGCATCACCGCTCAAGGGCTGGAATACTTTGCTTGTCGCTGCGGCAGGTTCCGGGGCCGGCGCTGCGGCAGGCTGCGACGCCGCGGTTTGAGCCGCTAGTGCGCTGGCCCAGTCGTCGGCGATGTCGATGTTCGGATCCGGCTTATTTTCATCACTCATTTTCGTTTCCCTTTAAATCACTTTCGCGGTGATTGATCATTTTTTCTACCCGCAGCGCGTAGCGGCCGTTGGACGTGCCGTAGCCGCATTCCATCACCGGCACGCCGTCGACCTTGGCGATAATCGTGTCCGGCATCTCGATCGGCAGTACATCGCCGGCTTTTAGTTTCAGCAACTGGCCGATGGTCGACGGGATCTGCATGAAATCCACTTTCAGCTGGACATCTGCGCTTTGCACCTGTTGCGACAATTGCTTGACCCAGCGCTTGTCGATTTCAACTTCGTCCTGCACCGGATTCGACAGCAGATCGCGGATCGGTTCGATCATCGAATACGGAATGGAGATATGCAAAGCGCCGCCGATCGGCCCGAACTCGATATGGAATGTGGTGTTGACCACGACTTCATTGGGCGTCGCAATATTGGCGAACTTGGTATGCATTTCAGCCCGCACATATTCGAATTCGAGCGGATAGATCGGATTCCAGGCGCTGCCGTAGCTGTCCAGCGCCAGGTTCAGCAGGCGGGTGATGATGCGTTGCTCGGTCTGGGTGAAATCGCGGCCCTCGACCCGCATGTGAAAGCGGCCATCGCCGCCGAACAGGTTATCTACCACCAGAAACACCAGGTTCGGATCGAACACGAACAGCGCCGTGCCGCGCAAGGGTTTCATATGCAGCAGGTTGATATTGGCCGGCACCGGCAGGTGGCGGATGAATTCGCTGTATTTCTGCACATGCACCGCGCCGACCGAGACGTCGGGGCTGCGCCGCATGAAATTGAACAATGCGCTGCGCAACTGGCGGGCAAAGCGCTCGTTGATGATCTCCAGCGTATGCATGCGACCGCGCACGATACGTTCCTGGCTACCCAGGTTATAGGCTTGCACGCCAGCCGTATCGGGCGCGGGTGCGGCGGCGGCATCGGTTTCACCGGTGACGCCCTGCAGTAGCGCATCTACTTCGTCTTGCGACAGTAGCTGTTCATAAGCCATTGATGGATCTCAAAATAAATTCACTGCACCACGAAGGCGGTAAACAACACATTGGTAATGTGTTGCGGCGGTTGGCTGCTGGCCAGCGGCTTGTTCAGCGCCTTGAGAATTTCAGCAGCCAGCTTGTTCTTGTCGTCCGCCGTCACCAGCGTAGCGGGATCGCGGTTCGATAGCAGGCTCAGGATGCGGCTGCGGGTTTCCGGAAGATACTGGATGATCTGCGCCTGGCTCTTGGCGTCCGCCACTTTCAGGGTCAGGCCGATGTGCAGGAAGCGGTCACGGTCATCCGCTTGCATGTTGACGGTGAATGGATCCAGCGCTACAAAAATCGGCGTTTCCGGAACCTGTGTCGCCGCGGCGGCTTTGCCGCGAGGTTGCACGCTGGTGAAGTAATAGGCAGCGCCGGCCGCTGCCAGGGCTGCGGTCACTACAATTAATATCAGTCCTAGCTTGCTCTTCTTGGGTGCCGCCACTACGTCTTCCGCGATTGTTGCCATGGTTTTTCCTGCATCGAAATCCAGCCTTCATTCTTTGCCAAAAAGGGCGCGAACTATCTGCTGATGTAAAGGGATAAAGCGCTTCAGATCCGTCGTTTGTTGCGCCAGGTGTGTGTATTTTTTTTCCGTTAAGCAAAAATATCGACCTTGCCATTGCCATTCCTGCTGACTGTCGCAAGGGTTGCATTGCGCTCTACCCTGGGATTCAGGTCGAGGTTGCCGGCGTTGCGCTGGAACTGGCCGGATGGGCCGTGCTGGCCGCTCTGGTGTTGGCTTTGGCTCTGGGCGAAGGCGCTTTGCTGTTGGGTATCGGCGCTGACCGAGGTATTGCCGAGGTTGATGCCGCTGTCTGCCAGGCTGCTGCGCAGTTGCGGCAAGGCGGCTTCCAGCGCCGAGCGTACCGACTGGTGCGCCGAGACGAACATGGCCTGGGCCTGGTTGTCATTGATGGTCAGGGTAACTTTGAGCGGCCCGAGATCGGGCGGGTTGAGATGCAATTCGGCGCTTTGATGACCGCTATTGCCCAGCCAGACCATTTGTTTGCCGAGCGCCGGCGCCCAGCCGTCGCTGCCAACCGATGGCGTTAGCGCCAGTCTTGCAGGCGCCGCTTGCGTCGGGATCGACAAGGTGGTCGTTGCTAAAGAATGGCTGTTTGCCGCGGCTGGATTGACCTGGCCAGACATGTCGGGAGTCATTGGATTGGCGTGTGTGGAACCGTTGCTGTCCCTAGCCGCGCTGCCGGTAGTCGGCGCGATATCCATATGGCGCGCTGCAAATTCTTGAACGCTGCGATTTTCTGGACGCCCAGGTTTGTCCGTTGTACCGTGCTTGTCGGTAAAGCCTTCGTCATGCGCCGCTTGCTGGCCGGCGTTATTTCCGGTCATGGTTCCCTTGAGTTCCAACGCTGAGTTATGGGCTGGCACTGTGGCGACTTCAATGCCGGGTTCTTTTCCGGTGGTGGCAGCGCGGGTTGGCTGCGCTGCGTCAGGAGCGCTCGCTGACGCCAGCGCAGCCATCGGAACTGCCGCAGCTGTCGCCGTCGTCACATCTTTGTCCGTACCTTCTGTAGCCGGCTGCGTTGCTACTGGTGCTGCTGCCGTCTCACCGGCTTTACCGCCGGCTGCCGCGATGGCGGCGTTGAGCTGTTTTTCTGCCGCCGACGATGGCTGACTGTCGCTACCGATCGCCGCCCTGACCTGCAGCGGACTGACCGCAGCAGGCGGCAATGGCATGAATGCCAGCACCGGGAGGGCGCCGGCATCTTGCTGTTCGTTGTCCTTGTCGCTGGCCGCTGCACGCTTCGGTGCACTGCGCTCGATGGGTTTTGCGGCGCTGTCGGTGGCGTCGACCGGCTTATCCGAACTTGCCAGAGAACGGTTCAGGACTTGCCCGAAATTGCCGGCGTCGCCTTGCTGCTGGCTGGCGTTGTTGCCGCTGGCAGATGGTCCGGCTTGCAAAGCGGCGGTGTTGGCTGATACAAGTAAAGACATGAGAATTTCCCGAGTGATTATTCTGCGGCTGCGATCATGCGCACGCGGAATTGCCGTGCTGCATATTCGTCGCTGGCGCGCTGTTCGCGCTTGTTGGCCAGTTGCGCCTGCTGTTGTTTAACCCGTTCGGCCAGCGTGTCGAACGAACTCAGCCGGCGCTTGTTGCTTTGCCAGTCGCTGCGGCCAAGAGCCAGCCGGGTATCGGCTTGCGCCGCGACTGCGCGTTGCTGTTCGATGGCGTCGTCCAGGGTGCCGACGAAATGCTGGAAATTGCGCCAGCGCGAAGAAGACACGCCGTCCTGCATCTGCAGCTGCAGCTGGTCGCAGTATTCCTGGCGATACTGAATCAGCAGTTCCAGCTTTTCAGCGGCGCTGATCTGCGCCCGCTGCAACTGGCCCAGGCGGCGCGTCGCATCGTCGGTCTTGTTCTGGGCCAGTTCGATCAACATGGCGAGCGGTAATGTATTTGACATGTTTTCCCCTCAGAGGTGGAGCGCTAATTACAGATCGTTAGTGCGGCTTATCTTCGTGTTAACGGTTGCCCTTTAAAAAAATACAGGGACGTCTTCCATCAAGACATTATTCCGGCTGAAACAAGTCTCCCAGTTCCGTGACCGCCTCTAGATAACCGGCGCGCTCTTCCATGCCTTGCTGCAAAAATGCTTCTATTTTGGGATACAGGGCAATCGCCTTGTCCAGTTGCGCATCATGTCCGGGAGCGTAGGCACCGACGCTGATCAGGTCACGGTTGCGTTGATAGCGCGATAACATTTGCTTGAAGCGTCGCACGGAATCGAACTGCGCCGGCGCGATCAGCGCCGTCATGGCGCGGCTGATCGATGCTTCGATGTCGATTGCCGGATAGTGGCCAGATTCAGCCAGGCTACGCGACAGCACGACGTGGCCGTCCAGGATTGCACGGGCGGCGTCGGCAATCGGATCTTGCTGGTCGTCGCCCTCGGTCAGCACCGTATAGAAGGCGGTAATCGCGCCGCCTTTGCCGTTGGCGTCGCGGGCGCCGTTGCCGGCGCGTTCCACCAGCGCCGGCAATTTGGCGAAAACTGATGGCGGATAACCTTTGGTGGCCGGCGGCTCGCCCACCGCCAGCGCGATTTCACGTTGCGCCATGGCGTAGCGGGTCAGCGAATCCATGATCAGCAAGACGTCCTTGCCCTGATCTCGGAAATATTCGGCCAGCGAGGTGGCATAGGCTGCGCCTTGCAAGCGCAATAGCGGGGAGGTATCTGCCGGCGCCGCCACCACGACGGCGCGCGCAAGGCCTTCCGCGCCCAAGGTGTTTTCGATGAAATCCTTGACTTCGCGGCCGCGTTCGCCGATCAGGCCGACCACGATGACTTCGGCGCTGGTGTAACGCGCCATCATGCCGAGCAACACGCTTTTCCCTACGCCAGAGCCGGCAAACAAGCCCATGCGCTGGCCACGGCCTACCGTGAGCAGGGCGTTGATGGCGCGCACGCCGACGTCCAGCACGCTGTCGATAGGAGCACGCGCCAGCGGGTTGATGGGAGCAGCGGAGAGCGGCGCTTCGCAGCTGAAATCGAGCGGACCGAGGCCGTCCAGCGGCCGGCCGGCGGCATCTACTACCCGCCCCAGCATACCGGCGCCGACGGGCAAACGCTTGCTGCCCGGTTCGGTTGGCGTTGCGCCATTGCCGGCGGCGGGGCTGGCTTCAAGCGGATAAACGCGTGCGCCGGGCAACAATCCGGCCACTTCGGTTTGCGGCATCAGGAACAAGCGATCGCCGGCGAAGCCGACGACTTCGGCTTCGGTAGTGCGCTGGGCATAACCGGGCGGCAGCTCAATCAGGCAATCGCTGCCCACCGGCAGCCGCAGGCCCACCGCTTCCAGCACCAGCCCGACCGCGCGGGTCAGGCGGCCATAGGTGCGGATCGGCACGCTGCGGCCGACGCCGGTGCCGGCGTTGGCCAGCGCCTGACGCCAGGCTTGCAGGTGGCGATTGTTGTCGGGAATGGCGATGTCAGTCATGGGAGGGAATGCTGCGTCCGAGCGCAGCAGCGACGCGTTGCCAGCGAGTTTCCAAGGTGGCGTCGAGTTCGCCGCTGTTGGCCTGTACCCGGCAGCCGCCGCGCGTGATGCCAGGATCGGCACGCAACAGCCAGCCGGCTGCTTGCAGGTCTTCCGCCAGATATTGCTGGATGAGCGGCATGTCGTCCGCATGCAGCAGCAGGCGTGGCGTACCGCTCAATGCCGGTTCGGTTTGCAGCAGTTCGCGTACGGCGGCCAGGATCAGTTGCGGTTCTGCCGACAAAGCCTGGCGCACTACCTGGCGTGCAATGTCGAGCGCCAGCGTCATCAAGTCGTCGGCCACTTCTTTTTCTGCCAGGCGCAGGGCGGCAGGCATCGCCAGGCCGATTTGCCGCAAGCTGTCGGCTTCGCTGCGGGCCATGTCGAGTCCGGCGTTATAACCTTCCTGCCAGCCGGCGGCATGTCCTTGCCGGTGGCCTTCCGCAGCACCGGCGTCTTGCGCCTGCTGGCGCAGACGCTGCAATTCGGCTTCATCTATCAGTAGTTTCGGTTCCAGCCCGGATAGCGCCGGCTCTGCCTGCGATGGTTCGGGGACATCTGATCCGTCTTGGCCGGAAAGCGTCCGGACTTCACCCATTTCCCAGCGTTGCCAGGCCGTCATCTGCTGCCTGGCCAGACTGGCGGGACGCATCGGTCCAGCGTTATCATGCCGCGGCGCCGTCTGGCCCTGGTTACGGGTGGAATCAGACATACGCATCGTTGCCTTGGCCGCCGATCACGATCTCGCCGGAATCGGCCAGCCGTCGTACGATCTGCAGGATATTTTTTTGTTCGGTTTCGACTTGCGAGACGCGCACCGGGCCGCGTACTTCCAGGTCTTCGCGCAGCATTTCGGCGGCGCGCTGCGACATATTGCGCAAGAATTTTTCGCGCAATTCCTGCGCTGCACCCTTGAGGGCGACGATGAGCGACTCCGATTCGACTTCCTTGAGCAACAGCTGGATGCCGCGGTCTTCGATTTCCAGCAGGTTTTCGAACAGGAACATCTCGTCGATGATGCGTTGCGCCAGGTCGCCGTCGTGTTCGCGCACATGCTGGATCACGATTTCTTCCTGCGTGCTGCTCATCAGGTTGAGGATTTCCGCCGCAGCCCGCACGCCGCCCAGGCGGCTGCGCTTGACGCCCTGACCGGACAGCAGACCGGACAGCACATCGGTCAGTTCGGTCAGCGCTGCGGGCTGCACGCCGCCGAAAGTAGCCACGCGCAGGATGACATCGTGGCGCAGGCGTTCGGTGAACAGTTCCAGCACTTCGGAGGCTTTGCTGCGATCCAGGTGGACCAGCAGGGTGGCGATGATTTGCGGATGTTCATCGCGGATCAGCTCTGCCACTTCGTTGGCTTCGAGCCAGTTGAGGGTATCGATCCCGTTGGTCGAATTGTTGCCGGATTCGAGGATATCTTCGATCAGGCTGGCGGCGCGATCGTTGCCCAGGGCCTTGTTCAGAACGGCGCGGATATAGCTGCCGGAATCCAGGTTGAGGGCTGAGAACTGTTCGGTTTCGAGGCGGAACTCTTCCATGACTTCCGCAATCTGTTCGCGCGTTACCTGGCGCAGCCTGGACATCGCCATGCCGAGCTTTTGCACGTCTTGCGGCGTCATGTGCTGGAACACCGCAGCCGCGCCGTCTTCGCCCAGCGACATCAGCAGGATGGCGCTTTTTCTGATTCCGTCGTCACTCATTATTGCCCATCCAATTCTTGATTACCGTAGCGACCAGGCGTGGATCGCTCGTGGCCAGGCCTTGCGCATGCTGCAGGTTGTCCTGATGGCGGTCGGCCGCACGCTGCCTTGCTTCTTCGCCTAGCTTGAGTTGTTCCGGCGACAGCTGTTGTTTCGGGCCGATTGCTGCAGCGGTACCGGCTGCGGCAGGTTGGGGCGCTTGCAAATACCTGCGCAGCAGCGGCCGCAGGATGCCGAACCAGAGCCACAGTGCGGCTATGCCCAGCAACAGGTACTTGCCGGCGACTTTGGCCAGTTCGACGTTGTCCGGTTGGCGCCAGACTGGCAATTCCGGCTCAGGCGCTTCGCCGGCAAACTGGCTGTTGACGACATTCAGCGAATCGCCGCGCTCGGCGCTGTAGCCCATGGCTTGCTTGACCAGGTTCTTGACCTGTTCCATTTCCGCAGGCGGCAAGGCCTGTGCGCCGGCCTTGCCTTGGGCGTTGGCTGCGCCGCGATAGTTCACCACTACTGCCACCGACAGACGCTTGATGGCGCCGGCGCTTTGCTGCACATGGCTGATGGAGCGATCGACTTCATAGTTGGTGGTGACGTCGCGCCGTACATTGCTGGAACCGCCACCACTGCGCGCAGCGCTGCTGACAGCATTTGCGGCATTTGCAGCAACGGCCGGATTCACCTGGCCGCCGGCAGCGCCAGCTTGATTCGCAGGCACGGCGCTGATCGGCGCCGTAGGATTGACCGGCGGCTGGTTCGACAAGGCGCCTGGCACGCCGCCCGGCGGCGTTGCGCCTTGCTGGTTGGCGTCGCTTGATTGCTGGCTGCGGATTGCGGCCTTGGACGGATCCTGGTTAGGACTGTATTTTTCGTCGGTATGCTCAACCGTTGAAAAATCGATATCGGCTGCGACTTGCGCCCGTACGTTGGCGGCGCCGACGATAGGCTGCAAGATCGCTTCGATGCGGCGGATATAGCTTTGCTCGATCTCTTGCGAATACTTCAACTGACTGGCGTCCAGGCCGCGGTTACCTGTGCTGGGCGTGGACAGCAAATTGCCGCTCTGGTCGACGATGGTGACGTTCTTGGCGTTCAGTTCCGGCACGCTGCTGGATACCAGATGGGCAATCGCGCTGACCTGGCCATCGTCGAGCGAGCGGCCGTGATACAGCGTGATCACTACCGAGGCGCTGGGTTTTTGCTGGTCGCGTACAAACAGGGACGGTTTTGGCAGCGCCAGATGGATGCGTGCGGCTTCGACTGCAGAAATTGATTCCACCGAACGCGCCAGTTCGCCTTCCAGGGCGCGCTGGTAATTGACTTGTTCGGCAAACTGGCTGACGCCGAATTTCTGGTTATCCATCAACTCGAAACCGACCGAACCGCCCTTGGGCAAGCCTTGCGAGGCCAGCCGCAGGCGTGCTTCATGTACCTGTTCGGCAGCCACTAGCACGGCGCCGCCGCCTTCGGCGAATTTGTAAGGGATGTTCATCTGCTGCAGCGAGGCGATGATGGCGCCGCCGTCGCGGTCCGACAGGTTGCTGTACAGGACGCGATAATCGGGTGCGCGGCTCCACAGCCAGAAGGCGGCGATGGCGGCGACGGCAAGCGAGGCGCCTACCATCATCGGCAATTTCGGATTGGCGCGCAATTGTTCCAGCAATGGCAGTTTCTTGTCGCCGGCGAGGTTGGTGCGATTTGCAGATGAGTTTGCAGCCATATTTACAGCCGTATTCATGCAACCACCGCGGATGACGACTGGCGATGGCTATTGATGCTAGCGATGTGCTTCTGTGTATCTGACATACAGCAAGCTTTCCTTAGAAGGGAGGTAACAGATGTCGACAAAAGTAAATCACGTGAAAGGATGCAGCCTGTGCCGACCCTAACGATTGTCAACGGCGGAGCTGTTTTTTGATCGCTTGAATAGCCGGGATTTTTCCCATCATTTGCCGTTATGCAAAAAAATCTTTGCTGTTACGCTTTGAAGCTTGAAGAAAGACAAGCGCTGATAAGTGTGGTCGCCAGCACTGGTGCGACGATACAAAGCCCAGATAACTTAGTAAAGAGGATGCAATATGGCCATATCGGCTATCGAATCAGTGTTACAGCAATTGACTGCGACGGCGCAAATCGCCGGCGGCGGCACGGGCGCGGCTGCGATCAACGGGATTGCCGGTGGCGGCTTTGCCGACGAAATGAAGAAATCGCTGGAGCGGATCAGCAACGGCCAGCAGCACGCGGCTGGCCAGGCCGAGGCTTTCGAGTTGGGTAAACCGGGCGTGTCGCTCAACGACGTCATGATCGATTTGCAAAAGGCCAACGTCGGTTTCCAGATGGGGCTGCAGGTACGCAACCGGGTGGTTGCTGCGTATCAGGAAATCATGAACATGCCGGCCTGAAGGAACGTTTTTGGAACAAGCTTGTTTAGAGCACGGCGCAAGCTATTTGCTGCAAGAAGCAGCCGATATCGAAAGTATCTTGCGCGAGCTGGAGCGCCAGAACAGTCCGCTGACCATGCGCTTGCTGAGCGGTGGAGAGAGTCTTGCTACACGCCTGGTGGCGGTGGCGCTGGCGCACGATATTTTCATCCATGCCGGCGACGCAGACGGTAGCGGGGCGCTCTACATGCCGGGAGACCAGTTGTGTTTCGACGGTTCGCTGGACGGCGCCGGGGTGCGCTTCGTGACCAGCGTGGCGGGCAGCGGCATGAGCCCGTGGCCACACGCGCTGGCAGCGGCGATTCCGGCTTGCATAGCCTATTTTCCGCATCAGAAATTTATCCGTATCGGCTTGCAACCGGTGGAGGCCTGCGTGGTCCGAGCCAAGCGCCGGGACGGCAATGATTTCGTGCTGGATGTGCATGACCTGAGTGCGCGCGGCATCGGTTTGCGGTCCTCTTATGTTTCGCTGCAGGCCCTGCCGGTGGGAACGGTGTTGCCGGCGGCGGTGTTGGATTTTCGCTCTTCAGGGCGTTTGCAGGTGGATTTGCGGGTGGTGTTCAGCCGTAGCGTGCAGGGCGCGGATGGCGCAGTCAATCATTTTGGCTGTTATTACGTTGATCTGGATCAGGCCAGGCAGAGCCTGGGGGGCTTGCTGGGAGCCTAGACAGGGGGAATTGGCAACGCCCTGGCTTTTTTTATGACAGGGCCTAAATGTTTTCCAGGCAACTGCCGATAACCTGAATAACGATGGCTTGCTTATCCCGGGTGCTTCTACCAGGGGGCGGGTCCAGCGTTACGGCTTAGCCGGAACCCATAAACTTTAGCAACAGGAGTCATGCCATGTCAGTCATCAATACCAATACTCTCTCGCTGGTAGCACAAAACAATCTGGTCACGTCGCAAAACGCGTTAAGCACTGCGATCCAGCGTTTGTCTTCCGGCCTGCGTATCAACAGCGCCAAGGACGACGCAGCAGGCCAGGCCATCGCCAACCGTTTCACAAGTAACATCAACGGCCTGACGCAAGCTTCGCGTAATGCCAACGACGGCATTTCGCTGGCGCAAACTACAGCTGGCGCGTTGAATGAAGTCAACAACAACCTGCAACGCATCCGCGACCTGACAGTGCAAGCGACCACCGGCAGCAACTCCGCAGCCGACAAGGTATCGATCCAGGCTGAAATCACCCAGCGTCTGGCTGAAATCGACCGCACTTCTGCGCAAACCGATTTCAACGGCGTCAAGGTATTGTCCAAGGACGCCAACCTGGCTTTCCAGATCGGCGCCAACGACGGCCAGACCATCAGCATCGGGCTGAAGAAGATTGACTCTTCAGCTTTGAACCTGACAGGTTTCAACGTAACTGGCTTGTCCGACGCCATCACCAGCTTCACGGATACTTCCGTTGCCGGCACAACCAAGACTGTTGCTGTTGACCTGAGCGGCACCACTATCGCCGGCTTGCCAGCTGGAACCGCCACATCAGACCTGACGTTGCGCGGCTACGGTGCATATACAGCGAACACAGGCGCCTATGCCAACTACGCCGTGCAGGACAAAGCCGGCAACCTGTACAAGATCGATGCGACAAAAGTCGATGCAACAACCGGTAAAGTGACGGACACAACAGCTCTGGCAACAGCGGCTTCGGCAACAACAGCGCAGGCTGCTTACGCGACAGACGCGGCCGCAGGTCTGACTGCAACAGCCAATCCGCTCAAGACAATTGACGATGCGCTGGCCAAAGTCGACAGCCTGCGCGGTTCGCTGGGCGCGGTGCAAAACCGCTTTGACTCGGTGATCTCGAATCTGGGCTCCACTGTCACCAATCTGTCCGCTTCGCGTTCACGTATCCAGGACGCAGACTATGCAACAGAAGTGTCGAACATGACACGTGCGCAGATCCTGCAACAAGCCGGTACGTCAGTGTTGTCCAAGGCGAACCAGTCGACACAGGGCGTTCTGTCGTTGCTGCAATAAGCCTGGCTTAGTACTGCGCAGACGGTTGCTGAAGCCGTCTGCGTAAATGCACAGGAAGCTTGGGTTGGCTGGTCGTGCGGCCAACCCGTTTTGAAGCCACGCTTTGTCCAGTCAGGTTTGCAATGGCAGACCTGAGCGGACAGGGAAAATACGGAAGAGGGTGCAATGTCAATGCCGATAGATTCTGCAAACAAGTTACAGGCAGCCGAGACTTCAGCGCAGGCTGCGCTTGCCATCGCTGCACAGCATACTGCAGCGCAATCCGCTGTTACGCATGGCGGCGCAGACATGCAAAAAGAGTCCATTGCGGCAGGCGACGGGTTGAACGCTGTATCTGACCTTTCGCAGTTCCAAATCAAGATTGATGACATTAACCGCCGCTTGCAACTCAAGGCAGTCAGCGTGGAATTTCAGATCGACCCTGACTATAAAGACGTAATTTTGAAAGTAGTGGATCAGCAGGATGGCAAGGTGATCTTGCAAATCCCGAGCGAGGAAGTGGTAAGGGTGAGCAAGGTCATGGACCAGCTCAAAGGCGTATTGCTTGAGAAAACCGCGTAAGCACGCAATTCAGCGCAACTGGAAAACGTAAATTAGTAAAAAGGAATTGATATGGCTCTAGTGACTTCCCTGGGTTCCGCGTCTGGACTACCGCTGGCTACTTTGCTCAGCAATATCACTGCCGCAGAAAATCTGCCGCTGACTGCAATGCAGAATCGGCAATCCGCCTATAACACCCAACTGTCTGCCTATGGCACGGTGCAGAGCGCCCTGAGCGCCTTGCAGGCGGCGGCTGCACAGTTGGGCAAGCCGGCCTTGTTTCAAAATATTACGGCCACTGCAAGCAACACCTCTGTATTGAGCGCAACCGCAGCCGCCAACGCCGCCAGCGGTTCGGTAGCGATCAATGTGAGTCAATTGGCGCAAGCGCAATCGATGGCCACTGCGGGCGTGGCGAGCACGACTGCGGCCATAGGTTCCGGTACGGTGACGCTGGATTTTGGCAGCATCTCCGGCGGTAAGCTCGATCCCGCCACAGGAAAGTACAGCGGCGCCACGTTTGCAGCGGACAGCACGCGCAAGCCCGTTTCCATCACGATCGACTCCAGCAATAACACGCTGGCAGGGATCCGCGACGCCATCAACAAGAATACTGCCTTGGGCGTGACTGCGACCATCGTCAATGACGGCAGCAGCAGTCCTAACCGCTTGGTGCTGACCTCGAACCAGACCGGGGCGAGTTCGACCATGCGCATTGCGGTCAGCGGCGACGCGGCGTTGTCGAATCTGCTGGCCAACGATCCCGGCGCGACGCAAAATATGCAGCAGACGGTGGAAGCGAAGAATGCGCAACTGACGGTCAACGGCATCGCCATCACCAGCGCCAGCAATACTGTCACGGAAGCAGTGCAAGGCGTCACCATGAATCTGAGCGGCACTGGCAGCAGTACCCTGACATTGCAAAGCAATACCGCAGTCATACAAACTGCCATTACGAATTTTGTTTCCAGCTATAACGCTTTCCAAAACCTGACCAAGCAACTGACAGCGTTCAACGTCGCAGCGCAAACTCAATCTCCGCTGACCGGCGATTCAACTTTGCGAAACATCCAGAGCCGTATTCGCGACGCCATGAATACACCGCAGTCTGCAGGTAATAATGGCAACGGAACCTCGTTCACGATGCTGGCGCAGATCGGAATAACGTTCCAGATTGACGGCACCATGGCAAGCGATCCTGCCAAGTTGACTGCTGCGCTGAACACGAATCTGAGCGGCGTTCAAAACCTGTTTTCCAGCGCTGACGGGAAGACCGGTTTCGGTTCGCAGATGTCGACTTTCCTGACCACCATGACTGGCAGCAGCGGTCCGCTGAAGGCGGCGACAGACGGCCTGGGGCGCACCTTGAGAACCCTCGCTACGCAAATGACAAGCACACAGGCGACGATCAGCGCCACGATCGCCCGTTATACGGCGCAATTTACGGCGCTCGACGGTTTGGTCGCCAGCATGAACCAGACCAGCAGCTATCTGACCCAGCAGTTTACTGCGATCAATGGCAGTTCCTCCAAATAAAGCAACTTAAGAACTGCAACTTAAAGCAGCTAAAGCCAATATGACAACTAAGGTCACGGTCTATGTACACATCATCCGCACCTAACCCAATCGTAAATCCTGGCGCCCGGGCCTATGCACGGATCGGCATCGAAAGTGCGGTCTTGAGTGCATCGCCGCAGCAATTGGTGACGATGCTGTTCGATGGCGCCAAGACAGCCATCAGCATGGCGCGGCATCATATGGCGGTTGGCGAGGTGGTTGCCAAAGGCAATGCCATTTCGAAAGCGGTCAGTATCATCGACAGCGGCCTCAAGGCCAGTCTTGATCCGGAAGCCGGAGGCGCTGCCGGCGTCGAATTGGCGGCGAATCTGTCGGCGCTTTACGATTACATCAACCAGCGCCTGTTGCTGGCCAACTTGCATAACGATCCCGCCATGCTCGACGAGGCTGACCGTCTGCTGGAAAACATTGCTTCCGCCTGGCGCGAAATCAACGGCGCACCAAGCAGCAACCAGCCTGCTGCAAGTTTTGCAGACGCCAATCTTTCGGCGAAGGGATAGCATGACGCCCCAACTTGAGCTGATGGAATGCTACGAGCAGATCGCGCCCTTGACCGGTCGCATGCTGGAGCGCGCGCGTGCCGGCGACTGGGACGCCCTGGTGATCCTGGGGCAGCAGTTCCGCTCATTTGTAGAACGCTTGAAGGGCATCGAGCTGCCAGCGCCGCTGGAGCCGTCGCAACTGATGCGCAAACATAATTTGCTGAGCCGGATTCTGGCCGACGATGCGGAAATCCGCGATATTGTCGCGCCGGAGCTGGCGCAGCTGAGCAGCTTGCTGGGCAATATGCATCGGCAACAGCATCTCAACCATGCCTACGGCCAGTAACCCTGGCTTGAATCTGCGTAGCTATTTGGGCGGGAAGCGATGAATGGCGGCACGCCCCTGATCGACAAATTGCTGTCCACGTCCCCGGCACAGCGTTCGGACCTGGTGCCGATCAAGGGACAGATTGGCATCCAGCAACCGGATGCCATCACCGATACCGAAGCGGCGGAGAACGATACCCGCTTGCCGTCGCGTGCAGCTGTCGGACGTCAGCTCGGCATCGATACGGGTCAGTCCGCGCTGCCGCCAACTATACCGATGGCGACCTCGCGTAACGATAATGCCAGACTGAGTGCGACCGCACGTATCATCAGCGAGATCTTGGGAACAGCGCCCGCCAAGGCGGAAGCGGTTCAAGGCGCAGCCCCGTTGTGGGCTGATGCAAGCGCACCGGAAACGTCGCTGGTGGCAGCTGCGCTGGCGCGCAATGTTGCCGGCAGCGGTTTGTTTTATGAGTCGCATCTGCTGCAATTTTTCTCCGGCCAGCGTTCGCTGGCGCAATTGCGGCAAGAGCCGCAAGCAAATCTTCTCCGGCAGTCCGTCAGCGACGACCCGACCTTATCACCGTCACCTGGGGATAGCCGAACCGGCGTCGGCCATGCCCAGGCAGGCATTCCAGTAGAAGCCATACCGTTGGTGCGGCAGCAGCTTGAACTGCTGGCGCTGTCACAGTTTCGCTGGAACGGCGAAGCGTGGCCGGGCGCCGGCATGGAATGGGAAATTACTGAGCAGGGACACCGCAGGCATGGCAATACTGAAAGCGGTACAGAAACCATAGCGTGCGACTGGAGCACCAGTCTTGCCATGACTCTGCCCAGGCTTGGCAACCTCGTGTTGCGCCTAAGCCTGGCAAAGGATGGCTGGCGTATTGACCTGGCGGTAGCGGAGGCGGCGACGCTTCATTCCATGCGCACAGCAAGCACGCAATTGCGGCAACGGTTTTCAGCCGCCGGCTTGCCTGTAAGCGCTGTGCAAGTGGCGCAATTGCCACAATCGGGCACAGATGAAGATTCTTAGATTAAAAATAAAATTAAAACAAAAGCCACTATTTGTATTGGGGTAATATTTATTGCCTGTGGGATGCATTGATTGTAATTGTGATAATTAATGTTCGTATGGTAAAGGAGCATCGAAACATCATGACTGGCTATGGAACGTGAGCGTTTAATTCGCAGGGAAGTGGCGGCGACGGGCTACGGCGCTGTGGCGGAGGCTGTCATGCAGCGCGCGCGGGAAGACGGTCTGTTTATCCATAGCTCACCCGATTTGGTTAATTTGCTCATGTATGCCGATCTGGACCAGAAAATCCCGCCGCAACTATACGAGGCGGTAGCGGAATTGCTGGCCTGGGTTCATATGCTTGAGCACGATTCGACACAGGCGCGGCCTGTTTAATTATTAACAAGCAGGTCCGGTTGTTGTGAATCGGGTAATATGTTTAAGTATGGCAATAAAATGTGTGTATTTTGTCGATATAGTTGCCGTATCGTATTGTGCTGACTTGATCGTGGATCGATAATGCACAGCCCTTGGTTGTGAATTTTGATTGTACAAAGAGTCATGAATATGAAAGCAGCATCACCGATTCGGGTATTGATCGCAGATGATCATCGGATTGTCAGGCGCGGGCTACAGCATATTCTGAATGCCAGTCCCGGTATTACCGTGGTCGGCGAGGCTAGCGACTACAACGGCATCACCGATATCCTGAGAGAACAGCCATGCGATGTCCTGCTACTGGACATTTCCATGCCGGGTAAAGACGGTATCGAGATCCTGCATCTGTTGAAGAAGCGCGAACCGATGCTGCGCATCATGGTGCTCAGCAGCCACGGGCCGGAACAGTTTGCGGTGCGTGCCTTGAAGGCCGGCGCCGCATCCTACCTGACCAAGGATGGCGCACCTGACGAACTGGTGGAAGCGGTGAGGGTGGTGGCGCGTGGCCGCAAATACATCAGTAAAGGCCTGGCCGAGTCATTGGCGAATCATGTGATTGAAGAAGATGACCTGATGCCGCACGAGCAGTTGTCCAACCGCGAATTCCAGACTGTGCGAATGATCGCCTCCGGCCAGACCCGGACCGAGATCGCCAGGAATCTCTCCATCAGCCCCAAGACAGTCAGCGTCTATCGTTCCCGCGTGTTTGAAAAGATGGGTGTGCGCACCAACGCCGAACTGACCCATTACGCCATCAAGCACCGCCTGCTGGAATGAGCCACTTGAGGCCGGCCATCCGAGCCATCGGTTGGCAGCAACATGACAGCGTTTTCAAGCACTGAGGAGAGGGCTGTTTCACATTCTTTTTGCATCATCGATCGTCGCTACTCCTGTTTATATTGAGCCACTAACATGCTGTGGGATGCCGGTTTTTCTTCGGCGCGGCAGCCAGTGCATTTCAATCTATCAAGGATCCAGTTTATGACGCTCGCCCAAACACCTGTCCAGATGCGCCGTGCCGCTGCACAACATGAGGTCGCTGGCCACGAATTCCTGACTTTTACCCTGGGTAAAGAAGAATACGGCATCGATATTCTCAAGGTGCAGGAGCTGCGCGGCTACGACAACGTCACCCAGATCGCTAACGCCCCCGATTTCCTGAAGGGCGTGGTCAACCTGCGCGGCGTGATCACGCCGATCATCGACATGCGCATCAAGTTCAAACTGGATGCGACTGCTTACGACCAGTTCACCGTGGTGATCATCCTCCATCTTGGCCAGCGTACGGTCGGCATGGTGGTAGACGGCGTCTCTGATGTGATTACCCTGTCCAGCGAACAAATCAAGCCGGCGCCGGAAATGGGCACGGTCCTCAATACCGATTACCTGATCGGTCTCGGTACGCTGGCAGACCGCATGCTGATTTTGCTGGATATCGACAAACTGATGTCAAGCGATGAGATCGGCCTGATCAACAAGCTCGCCAGTTAAGGCGCTCAATAGCACCGGACAGCAGAAAAAGGAGACGGCATGCGCTTTGCGGATACAAGAATAGGGATACGGCTGGCAATCGGCTTTACCAGCATTTTGTTGCTGGTGATGCTGATCGCTGGGATCGGCATCTGGCGCCTGCAGCAGACTGGCGCCGCGGTCGAGAACATGGTGTCGCAACTGTTGCAGCGAGAGCGGCTGGCAATGGAGTGGCAGGATCTGGTGGCGACCAACGCGGTGCGCACCATGGCGGTGGTGCGTAGCGACGACAGCCGTACGCAAGAATATTTTCAGGCGGCGATGAGCGCCAATTCCGAGCGGGCGTCGGAATTGCAAACCAAGCTGCATGGCCTGTCGAATGATGAAGGACGCCAGGCCCTGGGGGAAATTGCCGCGGCCCGCGCTGCCTATACGGAGTTGCGGGAGACAGTGCTGACCACGCGCCAATATGGCACGGCGGAAGCGGCCACCGCCATGATCGACCAGCAGCTGGATCCGGCGCGCAAGGAATACATGAGCAAGCTGCAGAAATTTGTCGATGTCCAGCGCAAGGCGATTGACGGCGCTGCGTTGGATATTGCCGGCAACTATCGCTCCGGCAGGATGTTGCTGGTGGTCTTCGGCGCTTTGGCGATTTTGCTGGGTGCGCTGTTTGCCTGGCGCCTGACTAGCGGCATCGTCAAGCCGTTGCATGCGGCGGTCGCGGTGGCGCACCGCGTGGCGCAGGGAGACCTGACTTCCGTCATCGACGTCAGGAGCAAGGATGAAACCGGGCAGCTGATGCAGGGCATCAAGGAAATGAACCTGGCCTTGCAAGGTACAGTCAATCGGGTCCGTAGCGGCACCGATCATATCGTCACAGCCTCGCGCCAGATAGCTGCCGGAAACCTGGATCTGTCCAGCCGCACCGAAGAACAGGCGGCCAGCCTGCAGCAAACGGCAGCGTCGATGGAGCAATTGACGTCAACCGTCCGCCAAAATGCGGACAACGCGCTCCAGGCCAACCAGTTGGCGGAGAATGCCGCGAGCGTGGCGGCCGGCGGCGGCCAGATGGTGTCCGAAGTGGTGGCCACCATGGGCTTGATCAAAGATAGTTCTCACAAGATCAGCGATATCATAGGCGTCATCGACGGCATCGCGTTTCAGACCAATATCCTGGCGCTGAACGCGGCGGTGGAAGCCGCACGGGCCGGTGAACAGGGGCGCGGTTTCGCCGTGGTAGCGGCGGAAGTACGCAATCTTGCCCAACGTTCGGCAATCGCCGCCAAAGATATCAAGGTCTTGATCGGCGCCTCGGTGGACCATGTCGATGCCGGCAGCCGCCAAGTGGAAGCCGCGGGCAAGACCATGAGTGAAATCGTCGGTTCGATCCGGCGGGTGGTCGATATCATGGCTGATATCGCTGCCGCCAGCGAGCAGCAGAGCAGCGGTATCGCCCAAGTCAACCAGGCCGTGGGACAGATGGACCAGACAACCCAGCAGAATGCTGCGCTGGTGGAGCAAGCCGCTGCTGCGGCGCATAGCTTGCAGGAACAGGCTGCCGAGTTGCTGCAGGCCGTCAGCATTTTCCAGCTGGCGGACGATGCCGGACAGGGGTATCCCGACAGGCTCGAAGCGCATCTGGAGGCAAGTGTGACGTTTTTGGAGCAACCACAAAAATGCGTCGACGAGCAGCCGGCTTTGGCCGGCATCAATTGAAACGGCGGGCTGCCGGCGCGATGCGGGATAATAAGGAACAGCTCGGGCTGGGCCGGCGATGATACGATTGTCTTCGGCCGGGACCGAGTGTTGTGCGGTATTTCCTGTCGCGTTTTTCAATAGAATGAATGCCCATCGCAATGCAAAGATTTAGTTCTGTCTGGCGCCTTCTGCTAGCTGCTTCAAAAACGGAAAATATTTTCTGCGGAACGCGCTTTATGCGCCTGGTGTACGCGATCGTCCTGATCGCGATCCTGACCATCGGTTATGTCTGGCTGTATGCAGGTTATCAAATCGGCTCAGACTATGACCGCGACGTCAAAACCATCCAGTTCAGCCAGACCATCATGGTGCGCGACTTCACCCAGCGGGTGGTGCGCGCCATCGATGAACGTGACCGTTTTCTCAAGCTGCTGCGCGACGACTACCAGAGCGCCGACGGCAAGATTGACTTGCAGCGCTACAGTAAAATTTTCGGCAGTTTGTATACCCAGTTGAACGTGGTAGACCCGAGCGGCCGGCTGATTGCCTCTACTCGCCAGATCAATGCCGTCAATCCGGACTGGAGCGCCAATGATTTGTATATCGCCCATCGCGATCACCTGGATGATTCGCTGCAGCTTTCCCGTCCGCGCAGATTACCTGGCAGCGATCAGTGGTTGCTGCACATGGCGCGCCGGATATTTTCAGCCAAGGGCGATTTCGCGGGCATGATAGAAATGGAATTTGCGGTGGATCGTTTGCCGGCCCTGTACGCGAATGTCGACAGCATGCGTGCCGACGAGCGGCTGACGGTCGATAGCAACGGTATCGCCACCGAGAGCCAGCCGCTGAGCGAGCGTATGATCCTGCGGAGGATAGATGAAAGCGTGATGGGGATGGATGATAGCGAACTGAACAGGAATCAATTGTTCGGCGCACAATCGCCCGGCGCACAGAAATTTTCCGATGAACCGTATTCCTGGGTCTCGCGCAAACTGGAGCCTTATCCGCTGCTGCTGTCGGTCAAGCTGCCGGACCCGGACCCTCTGCCGGCCCAGGAAAGCCCGAAATTGATGGGCTACATAATGTACGCCAGCGTGCCGACGCTGTTGATCCTGCTGCTGATCAGCCTGGCGTACCGCATCATCAAGCGTCAGTATCAGGTAGTGCACAGGTACAACTCCTTGCGACGCCGCGCCACCGACGCCAACAAGCGCAAATCGCGTTTCCTGGCGACGGTAGTGCATGAGTTACGTACGCCTTTGAGCGGGGTGCATGGCTATTCCGAGCTGGTAAGGGACACCAGCAGCGATCCCCAGAGCCGCGAATTCGGCGACCTGATTCATCAAAGTGCGATTTATCTGCATGGCCTGCTGAACACGCTGTTCGACCTGGCCCGTATCGAAGCGGGCCGGGTAGTGATCTTCCACGAGAATATCGATACGCTGGCCTATTTTGAATACGTCGGCTCCATGCATAAAATCAATGCCGACAAAAAGGGCCTGAGTTTCCAGATGCGGCTGGCGCCGGACTTGCCCGCCAATTTCCTGTGTGACCGGGTGCGGCTGTCGCAGATTCTGAACAATATGCTGGATAACGCCGTCAAATTCACCGTCACCGGCGGTGTAGCCATAGAGGTCACTACGGCCAAAGAGCAGCTCAAGATCAGGGTGCTGGATAGCGGCCCGGGCATCTCCAAGAGCGAATTGAAACATTTGTTCGAATATTTCTATCAGTCCGAATCGGTACGCGCCGGACGTAGCCGCGGCCTGGGACTGGGTTTGTCACTGGCCAAGGAGTTTACCGATTTGATACGCGGCAGCATCCGCATCGATTCCGAGGTGGGCGTCGGCACTGTTGTCAATCTGAGCATCCCTCTGAATGTGCGCTAATCGCGGTGTATCGATCCCTAGGCAGGTGTTTGCTACACTGAGCGCTGATGGTGCGATGACGGCGTCTGAGGCGCAGCTCCACCATGACAAACCGTGAGCGCTACCCTTGTCGACGTACTTTCTCTATGGTTTTTCTGCGCGGGCCGGCACCTTTGGCTTGCGCTAATGTCACAGCGGGATATTTTCTCTTGGCCTAGGGCCTGTTGGTATATGATTTTGGAGTGCGAACGCGCGGCAGGCGTTGCGGACCTAGGCATAGCGACGCGACGTAGCGGGGCTAGGGCAAGGAGCGGATGGCCGCCCCGTTGTAACAACGGCATGCGACGCCTGCAGCCGTTCCCGGAGGGTTCAAGTCAAACCGTGCGCTGGCGGCGTTGCATGGCTTGCCGGGGCTTCAGCCCCAGCTACGCCAAGCGCCTTGCCAGCACACGGTTTGACTTGAACGCATCTCCCAAATCATATGCCAACAGGCCCTAGGGAGTGGCGATGCGTTCCGCACTAATCCTCGTTGTCGAAGACCATCCGATCAATCGCCGCATGCTGCAGGCGCAGCTGGCGGCGGAATGCTGGCAAAGCGAACTGGTTGCTACTGGCGCCGAGGCCCTGCTGTGGCTGACGCATACCCGGCCGGTTGCTGTGATCACCGACTATGTGCTGGAAGACATGACGGGCGTCGAACTGTTGCATCGGGTGCGACGCTGGGAAGCCGATGCGCCTGGCTTTCCGCCTATTCCGATGATTTTATATAGCGGCATGTCGCTCGAGTATTTGCAGAACGAGTCACGCGGACTGGACTGCACGGCGGTCTTGACCAAGCCCATCAGCCGTTTGCAGTTGCGGCAAACACTGGCCCCTTTTCTGACGCAGGCGGCCACTTCCGAGTCTTCCGCATCGGCCTTATCCGACTCAGGCGACTCAGCCGACGACTTGCTGGCAGAGTTGCTGCAATTCGGTTACCAGCAGCTGATCTGCCTCAAGCTCAGTATAAAAAATCAGCAAATGAGCGAGACCGCCAGTATCGCGCATGGCTTGCGCGGCGCTGCCGCGGTATTGCGGCAAACAGAAATTTCGCAATCTGCTGCAGAAATAGAGAACCAATCCCGAAATAACGCCTCAGAGACGTTGGACGAAGCATGTACGCGTCTGCAGCATGCGCTGGAACGGCTTGCACTGCAGATCAAGACGCCGCGCTCCGTAATGGCGACGTCTACGACCTCGAGGTAAACCTCTTTTACCGTTCCGTCGTTTCGACATTCCTTTTCTCTGGCGCTGCTTATAAGTCCAACGCGCCCAAATGTAGGAATCATTCCTACATCTCTCCAGCCAAATATTTCACTGATATCGAGAACCTTACCGACTTTTTTCCTAAAGGAAATATTTCATAATGGCATTCGAAGCAGCGAGATTAGAGAAAAACTAAAAGATTGCTCACAACTTGCCGTAAACATTCATAAGCAGCTTTAGTCTGGGGGAAAGCATGGACAGTAATGGATTTGTAAATGAAATCAGCGAAGTGAATCTTTCTTATTTGCTGTTGGCGCAGCGCCTGCTGCGCGAGGACAAAGCTACCGCCATGTTTCGCATGGGATTGAGCCGTGAATTAGCTGAATTGCTCGGCAATCTCTCTTTGTCGCAAGTAGTCAAGCTAGCTGCATCCAGTCTGCTTTTGTGTCGCTTCAGGTTCGACGACCACGCGATTCTGTCCTCATTGACGCACACCGAAAAAGACCATGCATTGCAACAGGCGCATGCCTCTATCCTGCTGGCGGGACAACCGCTGGAAGGAATCCGGTAATCATGGCCACCAACAAAAGCGTGATTCAGGAAGCGCAGGAAATCCAGCTGGCGATCGACCTTATCAAACTCGGCGCGCGTCTGCAATTCCTGGAGGCGGAAACCTCTCTCAGCCGCGACCGCCTGATCAAGCTGTACAAGGAAATCAAAGGAATTTCTCCTCCCAAGGGTTTGCTGCCATTTTCTACCGATTGGTTCATGACCTGGCTGTCGAATATCCATTCATCGATGTTCTACAACATTTACCGTTTCATGCTGACCCATGGCGACGGCAAGCAGATCGTCGCCGTGGTGAAGAGCTACCGGCTCTATCTGGAACAGGTCGAACGCCAGGGAGGCCAGCCGGTGCTGGATTTCACACGGGCCTGGACACTGACCCGTTTCTTCGACAGCGGCATGCTGCAGTTGAGTACATGCAGCCGTTGCAGCGGGCAGTTCGTGGCGCACGCACACGACTTGCAGAATGGCTTTGTCTGCGTCTTGTGCCGGCCGCCGTCGCGCGCCGGCAAGACGCGCAAACTGGTTTCCCCGCTTGCCGCGAGAGATTTGAAGTCCACCAGCGATCTGCCGCACAGCTATACACCGCTGCCATCGCGGATCGCCACCGCGGCGAAAGGGCATGTCGCCTGAATCAGGTGAGCAGTTCCGGTTAGCGCTGCCGTTCAAGGTTTATTTCAAGGGGAATCAATAGTGTTAGTTTTTGTTGGCTATATCGTCGTTATAGCTTCTGTGTTTGGCGGCTATGCCATGCTGGGCGGCCATCTTGGCGTGCTGTTCCAGCCGGTGGAACTGCTGATGATCGGCGGCGCCGGGATTGGCGCTTTCGTCGTCGGCAACGATGGCAAGGCCATCATGGCAACCGTCAGGGAGTTGCCGAAACTGCTGCGCAGTTCCAAGCACAACAAGGCCTTGTACATGGAACTGATGGCCTTGCTCTATGTGCTCTTGGCGAAAGCGCGCAAGGACGGCATGCTGGCGCTGGAAGCCGATATCGACGATCCGTTGAACAGTCCTATATTTGTGCAGTATCCGCTGGTGCAGCATGATCCGCGGGTGATCGAATTCCTTACTGACTATTTGCGCCTGATCGTCAGCGGCAATATGGACGCCTTCGAAATCGAATCACTGATGGATCATGAAATCGATACCTACAAGCACGAGGCTGAAGTGCCGGCGCATAGCCTGGCGAAGGTAGGCGACGCGCTGCCGGCGTTCGGCATTGTGGCGGCGGTAATGGGAGTGGTGCACGCGCTCGCTTCAGCCAATCTGCCGCCGTCGGAAATGGGTGAGCTGATCGCCCATGCGATGGTCGGTACTTTCCTCGGTATTTTGCTGGCATACGGCTTCGTCTCCCCTCTGGCGACCTTGATCGAGCACCAGGTGGCGGAGTCGCTCAAAGTGTATCAATGCATGAAGGTGACCTTGCTTGCCAACCTGAACGGTTATGCGCCACAACTGGCGGTGGAGTTCGGCCGCAAGGTACTGTATTCCACAGAAAGACCGTCGTTTACGGAACTGGATGACCATGTGCGCCAAGTCAAGAGTCGCTAGTGTGCACCGGCTTAAGACGGAAGACCTATGAACAAGCTTAAACAGCGCATCGTCGTCAAGCGAGTCACGGCTGGCAAGCACCAGGCCCATGGCGGCAGCTGGAAGATCGCCTACGCCGATTTCATGACGGCGATGATGGCGTTCTTCCTGGTGATGTGGCTACTCTCGATCTCCTCGCCGAAGCAACGCGAAGGCATCGCAGAGTATTTCAAGATGCCGCTCAGGGTCGCCATCAGTGGCGGCGAGAAAAGCAGCTCCAGCAGTAGTGTGATTCCCGGTGGCGGCACCGATTTCACGCAGGTCGACGGCGACGACAAACGCACCAACACCGACGCTGCCGATACGGAAAAACTGCGCGTACTGAAGCGCCGCCTGGAACGGCTGATTGATAGCAATCCGGTGCTCAAGCAGTTCCGGCCGCAATTGCTGATCGATATCACTAGCGAAGGCTTGCGGATCCAGATCGTCGATAGCCGCAACCGACCGATGTTCGACCTGTCGAGCGCCAAGGTGCAGCCATACATGAGTGTGATCCTGCATGAGATCGGGCCGGTGCTGAATGAATTGCCGAACAAGATCACGCTGGCAGGTCACACCGACGCCACGCCCTATGTGCAGGCTTCGAAGTACTACAGCAACTGGGAATTGTCGGCCGACCGCGCCAATGCTTCGCGCCGCGAACTGATCGCAGGCGGTATGGAGGACCCAAAGGTGTTGCGCGTGATGGGTGTGGCATCGACCATGGATTTGAACAAGGCTGATCCACTGGATCCGATCAATCGGCGCATCAGCATTGTTGTCTTGAATCGCCGGGCGCAAGCGCGTATCGAGCAAGAGAATGCGAGCGGCAGTAGCGCCGGCGTCAAGATTGATTTGGGGAAGGACGGCGCTGGGCAGTTGCGCGAAGGCGTGCCGAAACCACCAGATAGCAGCGCGGCGCATTCTGAAAAACCGTAAACGGCGATTCGACATGACAACGAAAACAATATTGGTAGTAGACGATTCCGCAGTGATGCGCAAATTGATTTCATCCATTCTGGCTGAGCGCGCCTATCAGGTGCTGCTCACGGAAGATGGCGAGGCAGCGTTACAGCAGGCGCGTTCGGCCGCCATCGACCTGGTGCTGACCGATTGGAATATGCCAGCCATGGGAGGCGGGAAGTTGATTCGTGCATTGCGGGAAATGAGCCGCTATGCGGAGACGCCGGTGCTGGTGCTTACCACCGAAGCACGCGAATCCGAAAAAAACGAAGCACGCGAGGCGGGCGCCAATGGCTGGCTGAGAAAGCCGGTGGAGCCTGCTACTTTGCTGGAAGTTGTCGCCAGCCTGCTGGAATAAGCAATCGTTCAAGGCAGTAAGGAGATAAGAAAGAATATGGACATTACCGAGTTTTATCAGACCTTCTTTGAAGAGGCGGACGAATTGCTGGCCGAGATGGAGCAATTGCTGCTGGGACTGGATATTGATGCACCCGACAACGAGCATCTGAATGCGATATTCCGCGCCGCGCATTCCATCAAAGGCGGCGCCGCGACGTTCGGCTTTGTCGCCCTGACCGACACCACCCATCTTCTTGAAAATTTACTGGACCGTGCACGGCATCGAGAAATTCGGCTGCGCAAGGAAATGATCGACGCTTTTTTGGAAACCAAAGACGTGCTACAAGAACAGCTAAGCGCTTATCGGGCGGGTGGTGAGCCGGAACCCGAGATGGTCGCGCGCATTTGCGCGGTGTTGCAACAATTGGCGCTGGAAGAAAATGCCGGACAGTCGGGTGTTGACAAGGCGACGCCGGTTTCTGTTGCCAGTGCTGCTCCGGTAGCGGCGCCTGCGCCTGCCGCGGCGATCGAAACGCCGCAATTGCGTGTGCGTTTCACCAATGTGTCGGAAAGTGACTGCAAGCTGCTTAGTTCGGAACTGGAAAATCTGGGAGAGGTGGTGGCCCAGACGCACACTAGCGACAGTTTGACGCTGTGGCTGGAAACCAGCTGCCAGGCCGACGACATTATCGCCGTGTGCTGTTTCATTATCGATGTCGAGCAGATCGATATCGTCCAGGAGGCCGCTGTTTCGGCGCAACCGGTTGCCGTGCAGATTTCGGAGGTATCGCCATCGCCGCTGTCATCACCTGCGGCGGCGAAAGTCACGCCGATTTCAGCGCCCCCCGCGAAAGCCAACCCTGCTGCAACTAGCCAGGTCGCACCGGCAAGCGCGAAAGAGTCCAGCTCCATCCGCGTCGACGTCGAAAAGGTCGACCAGATCATCAACCTCGTGGGGGAACTGGTCATCACCCAGTCGATGCTGGCGCAAACCGCGGCGACGCTGGATCCGGTACTGCATGAACGCTTGCTGAACGGCATGGGGCAACTGGAGCGCAATGCCCGCGATCTGCAGGAATCGGTGATGTCGATCCGCATGATGCAGATGGATTATGTCTTCAGCCGCTTTCCACGCCTGGTGCGCGATCTGACTGACAAGCTCGGCAAGCAGGTGCAACTGGTGACCTTCGGTAAAGCGACTGAGCTGGACAAGAGTCTGATTGAGCGCATCATCGATCCTCTGACGCACTTGGTGCGCAACAGCCTGGACCATGGCATCGAGAAGCCGGAGCTGCGCATCGCCGCGGGTAAGGATCCTGTTGGTCAGCTGCTGTTGTCGGCCCAGCATCAGGGCGGCAATATCGTGATTGAGGTGAGCGACGACGGCGCTGGCCTGAATCGTGAAAAGATCCTGGCCAAGGCGATCCAGCAGGGTATGCCTGTCACCGATGCGATCAGCGATGACGAAGTCTGGCAGTTGATTTTTGCTCCGGGTTTTTCCACTGCAGAGAAAATTACCGACGTCTCAGGTCGTGGCGTCGGCATGGATGTGGTCAAGCGCAACATCCAGGAAATGGGCGGCCATGTCGAGATTGCTTCACGTCAAGGCAATGGCACCACCACCAAGATTGTGTTGCCGCTGACGCTGGCGATCCTGGACGGCATGTCGGTCAAGGTCGGTAATGAGGTGTATATCCTGCCGCTGAACTATGTGATCGAATCCTTGCAGCCGCGAGCGGAAGACATTCACTCGGTCAGCATTGCAGAACAGGTCTTGCATGTACGCGGCGAGTATTTGCCGTTGACCGAATTGCATCGCGTATTCGATGTGGCCGATGCCCGTACCGATCCTACCCAAGGCATTGTGGTGATACTGCACGGCGAGGGTAAGCGCTTCGCCCTGCTGGTAGATCAGCTAGTCGGCCAGCATCAAGTGGTGGTGAAAAACCTCGAAACCAACTACCGCAAAGTCCCTGGCATCTCGGCTGCCACCATTCTTGGCGACGGCAGCGTGGCCTTGATTGTGGATGTCGCGGCGCTGCAGCGCGCCAACCTGGAAAAGGCACCGTTGTTGGCGGCAGCATGACAAATCAACAGGATGTTATGAAGGAAAGGAGAGTGGCATGGTGAACGATCACAACAGGGTTCTGGCAGTGCAGGATGATTCGGAAGGACACAAATTTCTCGTCTTCACGCTGGGCAGTGAAGAGTACGGCATTGATATTCTGAAGGTGCAAGAGATTCGCGATTATGAAGCAGTGACCCGGATTGCCCACGCCCCTGAATTCATCAAGGGTGTGACCAATTTGCGCGGCATCATTGTGCCGATTGTCGATCTTCGCATCAAATTCGGCCTGGAGAATATCCAGTACAACCAGCAGACCGTCGTAATCATCCTGAACATTGCGCAGCGCGTGGTAGGGATCCTGGTCGATGGTGTATCCGATGTGTTGACCTTGAGTCGCGACGAAATCAAGCCGGCCCCTGAATTCGGCGCCAACTTGTCTGCGGAATACCTGAGCGGTCTCGGCACGGTGGAGCAACGCATGCTGATTCTGATCGACATTGAAAAACTCATGTGCAGCGAAGACATGGCTTTGTTTGAGACGGCTGAAGCGGCCTGACGCTGCGGTTGCAAAGAAATACAACTACAGGAATTCAACGATGAAAATTGATGACGGACAATGGCAGAAGCTGGCGCCTTTACTCGTCGGGAAGCAAGGCGATCCAGGCGCGAAGGGACGGGATAACCGTTTGTTTATCGATGCCGTGCTTTGGATTATAAGCAACAGATCGATATGGCGCAGCCTGCCTGCCGAGTTCGGTAAATGGAACACCACCTATATGCGTTTCCGGCGCTGGAACGAGTGCGGTATCTGGCGTCAGCTGGAGCAGGACATGCATGGCGACCTGTCGCTGAAAGCCATGTTCCATGAAATCGTTGTCTACGGCGACCTGCAAACCGGACGCATCAGGCAACGCGTGGCGAGACGCGCCAACAAGGTGATCTACAACAGCGCGCTGGGGAAATCCGAGCCGGAGCGAAAAAGATCTTCCAGCCTCGATGAATCGACCTCGCACTGGGTTGGCCTGGTGATGCGAGGCGTGTCAGTCTAACTGTTTTTTAGTCATTCATTGCTCATCTGAATTTGGATAGGCGACGCGCAACAAACTCGTTATTTGCGTTCAAGAAAGTCCGGCTGCGTCCGTTAACACTGTAAACGGATGGCCTGTCGGGCCAATGATAGAAGCAAATATTCTGAGGATGTTATGAACAAGGAACTGTCTGCCAGATATTCGTTGTCGATGATCGCCATGGCCGTGTCGGTCATGATTTCGGGTTGTGGCGGTGGAGGGGGTGGCAGCAGCAATGCCAACCCGGACAAGCCCGTGGTGCCGACCACACCACCACCTGTTACACCTGCTCCGCCGTCAGGTAACGGCAGCGGCAATGCGATTACACTACCGCCGGTCGTAACGCCGCCGCCGAAGCCGCCAGCTATGCTCAATGTGCTGGATCCCAGTAATGTATCTGCCGCACGCGCAAAGGGCTTGACTGGCGCCGGGGTCGTAGTGGGCGTGGTCGATACCGATTTCGATGTAAGCGATCCGCAGTTTGCGGGACGTATCAGTAAGACTGTCTATAACCCTACTGGCGCCAACGGCAATATGCACGGCGCAAAAGTAGCGGAAGCGCTGGCGGGTCGCACTTTGGGAGTTGCACCTGGCGTATTCGTGCATGCGGCTGCGGCCGGCACCACTGGCGACAATCTCATGCTGAATAATCAGATGTACCAAGACATGTTCGCCAAAGGGGTGAGAATCTTCAACCAGTCCAGCGGCATCAGTCCCGAAAATGTTACCGTGGGCCAGGCGCTGGCTTTGCATAATTTATATAAGCCGTATGTCGCCCAGCATGGATTGTTTATCTGGTCGACAGGTAACGACGGCGCGGCTCAACCGAACCTGAACGCTATGTTGCCAAAGTTCTTTTCGGAATTGCAAACCGGCTGGCTAGCCGTGACGGCCGTCAACGCCGCCGGCGGCAGCAACGGCTATTCCAGCAGCGACACGGTGCCGGGCATGATTTCCAGCTACGCCAACCGCTGCGGCGTCGCCGCCAACTGGTGTCTGGCTGCACCGGGGGATTTCATTTCCAGCAGCAGCGGTGGCCGTGTCTTCGGCACCTCCTTTGCCGCACCCGCCGTCACCGGCGCGGCGGCGCTGGTACAACAAGCCTTTCCCTGGATGAACGCCGACCTGATCCGCCAGACCATCCTCTCGACCGCGACTGACATGCACGATACGGCGACCTATGGCTGGGGTTTGCTCAATGCCAGCAAGGCAGTCAATGGTCCCGGGTTGTTTGCGCAGAGCCTGGCGCTGGGTCCCAACGTCAATGTCCAGTTCGATAACGCCGCGTCGGTGTTCAAGAACAATATCGGTGGCGATGCCGGCCTGAACAAGAGCGGCAGCGGCCAGTTGACGCTGGCCGGCAACAATACTTACTTGGGCGATAGCAATATCCTCGGCGGCACCCTGAATATCACCGGCGCCGTGGCCGCCAATGTGAATATCGGCAACCTCGGCAATCTGGCCGGCGATGGCGGCACCGTCCACGGCAATGTCAACAACAGCGGCCGCTTCACCAATAGCGGCGCTGGCCTCGTCATCGGCGGCAATTATGTAGCGACGCCGAACGCGGTGCTGGCCAACCAGCTCAATACGACCTTGGCGGTGGGCGGTGCGGCGGTCCTCGGCAATTCTCATCTGATCGCCACCACGCCAGCCGGCAACAGCAATCCTTCCGGCTATGTGACGCAGCAAGCAGGCACCCCCAGCAAGGTGCTCACAGCCACCGGCGGCGTCAGCGGCCAGTTCAGCGACCTCAGCTTTGAAGCCGATGGCGTCAGTTTTACGCCGGGCGTGTTCATTGCCGCGAGTTTGTCGTATCAGGCCAAGGAAGTGGATTTGCAGATCAGCCGCACCAATGTCGCGGTTGTGGCAGCGCAAGCTTTCGGCAGCGATGCGACCCGCAACAACGCCGCCGTCAACCTGGAAACCGGCCTGAAAGCGGCAGACCAGATGGTCGCCAGCGGCAACACTGGCGGGACCAATGGGGAATTCCTGGCCAGCGCCGCAGCGATCCAGAAGAGCGCCAGCGTGGCGGTAGCAGGGCAGGTGCTGGACAGCCTATCCGGCCAGATCCATGCCTCGGCGCAAGCCTTGACCTTCCAGCAGTCGCAGGCGATCAATCGCGATCTGGCGAACCGCCTGGCGATGCTGGGCAGTCAGCCCGGCGGCCCGGACGGCACCGGCCTCTGGGTCAGCGCCATCGGCGCTTCCGGCAAGCTGGAGCAGAGCGGATTTGCCACGGGCAATACGTCCTTGTGGGGCGGCCAGTTCGGCGTCGATACCCGGCTCGGCGACGGCACCATTGTCGGCGCCGCGCTCGCCTATTCGGACAGCAAGGCCAGCTTCGACCGGCTGGGTGGGCAATCGAAGAGTCACGATACCGGCGTCTCGCTGTATGGCCGGCATGCCTTTGGCGAGCAGGGCTGGTATGTTTCGGGGCGGGTGGGCGCAGCGACGGTCAACAGCACGGTGACGCGCGAGGCCGTGATCGGTAATGGCACGCAGAAGCTGGGGGCGGGACATACGGATAATCTGTGGTCGGCTTATGCGGAAAGCGGCTATGTCTTGCCCTTATCCGGCAGCACCCGGCTGACGCCGTATGCGGGCGTGGCCTATGACCGGCTCAAACGCGGCGGCTTTACGGAAAGCGGCGGCGTCTTCGGTTTGACTGCGGCTAGCCAGGCGTACCAGCAAACGGCGGGGTTGCTGGGTGTACGTGGCGACACCAGCTTCCAATGGGCCGGCGGAACCAGCGTATTGCAAGCCTACGCCGCATGGCAGCATGCATTCAACGATGGCAGCCTGGATTTCAACGCGGCTTACGTCGGTGCGCCGGCGGCGGGATTTACGGTGCAGGGGATCGGTTTGGCGCGCAGCACGGGCTGGCTCGGGCTGGGCTTGAATACGGCGGTGGATAAGCGCTGGGGCTGGTATTTCAACTACGACGCGCAACTGGGTGGCGGTGGCCTGCGCAATAATGTACTGGCGCTGGGGTTGCGGTTTAAGCTTGACTGAGATGGTTGAGTTATCCCGACAGCTTGCGCTATCGGGATATTTTTATTCGGCCTGGACCGGCGTCAACACTTCACGGCTACCGTTGGTCGCCACGGACGAAACGATGCCGGCGGATTCCATTTGCTCAACCAACCGCGCTGCGCGGTTGTAGCCGACGCGGAATTGCCGCTGCACCGAAGAAATTGAGGCACGCCGGGTCCGCACGACGAAGGCGACCGCTTCGTCATACAAGGGATCCGCTTCGACATCCTGGCTATCGCCCAGCAGATCGGTGCTGGCGCCTTCGGCCGGTACGCCGGCCAGAATCGCTTCTTCGTATTCGGGTTCGCCAAATTGTTTCAGATATTCGACTACCCGGTGTACTTCTGCGTCCGAGACAAAGGCGCCGTGTACCCGTTGCGGATAGCCCGATCCTGGTGGCAGGAACAGCATGTCGCCATGGCCGAGCAGGGCTTCCGCACCCATCTGGTCGAGGATGGTCCTGGAGTCGATTTTCGACGACACCTGGAATGCTACCCGGGTCGGAATATTGGCTTTGATCAGGCCGGTGATGACGTCGACTGAAGGCCGTTGCGTTGCCAGGATCAGGTGGATGCCGGCGGCTCGCGCCTTTTGCGCCAGGCGGGCGATCAGCTCTTCGATTTTTTTACCGGTCACCATCATCAGGTCGGCCAGCTCGTCGATGATGACAACGATCAGCGGCAGGGTGGAGAGCGGCTCCGGCGCATCAGGCGTAAGCGAGAATGGGTTGCTGATTTTCTTGCCGCGCAGATTGCCGTCGCGGATCTTTTGATTGAAGCCCGCCAGGTTCCGCACGCCGAGCGCAGACATCAGCCGGTAACGCTTGTCCATCTCGGCCACGCACCAGGTCAGCGCGTTGGAGGCCAGTTTCATATCGGTGACGACTGGCGCCAGCAGATGCGGGATGCCTTCGTAGACCGACAATTCCAGCATCTTGGGATCGATCATGATCAGCCGCACTTCTTCCGGCGTGGCTTTATACAGCAGCGACAAGATCATGGCATTGATCGCCACCGATTTACCGGAACCGGTGGTGCCGGCCACCAGCATGTGCGGTGCGCGTGCCAGGTCGGCGACAATCGGCTTGCCGGTGATGTCTTTGCCAAGCGCCAGCGTCAGGTGCGATGCTGAATCCTGATAGGCGGACGACTCCAGGATTTCCGACAGCTTGATCATTTGCCGCTGCGGATTGGGCAGTTCCAGCCCCATGCAGGTTTTACCGGGAATGGTTTCCACCACACGGATCGAGGTCAGTCCCAGGGCCCGCGACAAGTCTTTCATCAGGCCGACGATCTGACTGCCGCGTACGCCCAACGCGGGTTCCACTTCGAAGCGCGTAATCACCGGGCCTGCGTCGGCGCCCAGCACGGTCACCGGCACCTTGAATTCTTTGAGGCGCTGTTCGATCAGCAAACCGGTTTCTGCCAGGCGTTCCACCGGGATGTCGATCGTTTCATTGATTGCAGGATCGAGCAAATCGAGGCCGGGCAAATCGATCCGGAGTTCATGCAGGGGTTGAAATGAAAAATTGTTTTCGCCATTGTCGCTATTGCCCGCCATCGCAACCGGTGCTTGGATAGGCGTTGAGTGCGGCGCCACTGTGGCGACTTGTGGGGGAGTGCTCTCGGTACGGCCGATAGCGGGATGCGCAGCCGCAGTTTCAAATGATGGAGACGGAATCGGCTGTATCTGTGAAGTCGTGACGACCTGCACAGGTGTTTCTGTTTCTGCGAGAGTTCTGGCCGCAGGGACGTTTGGCGAAAAAACGCCTGCGTCTGCCATCGGCGCCACAGCGGTATCCGGCGTACTGGCAGGCATTGTGGCTAGCGCTGCTACAGCTGTATTAGAAGTAATTGTGGTGATGTCCTCAGACATGTTGCGGACCATTGCAGTTGCTGCTGTCGTACCTGCTGCTGCGGACGGTGGCGTAGCGGGGCGCGTACTGATTATCCGGGTCTGCGGCGCAAGCCGGTTCTGGTTGCGTTCGGTTTGGCGGCTGTGCATCGCGTCCTTTCGGGCCGCGCTGGCGGCACGGGCTTGCTGCGCCATTTTTTCGCGTGCCAGCATTGCTGGCGTCGGAATGATGCGCTCGACCGTCGCCCACTCCGCCATGCTTCTGGCCGACGTGTTCACTTCTGTGCGTTTGGCGGATATTGCAGGCCGTTTTCCAGGCACTTCTGGCTGTTCCGACATCGACGGCAATTGCCAGGATTTTCTGTTGCGCGGCGGCGCTGCAATGCTTTCTCGGGCTCTAGCCTGCCTAATTGTTGAATGTGCTACTGGCACTGGCGCGGGAACCACCCGCGGTTCACGCGGCGTTTCGGTTTGTTGCGCCTTATCTGGGAAAAAGCGTTGCAGCGCAGGGAAGATGCCAGCGACAGATTGTAGCCATGCGCTACCAAACAGCCATGACAGCGCCAGGACGCTGGCGGCCATCATCAGGAGTACGCCGCCGACGCCGCCAAGCATGTGCATCAGGGCCTGGGCGATCGCGTATCCGGCCATGTCGCCATCAGGCGGGCCGGCTTCACTGGTACGCAAGACCGCTTCCAGCGCGCTGCTGCCGCAAATGATCAGCAATGTTCCCAGCCACAAGCGGATAGAGCCTGGGCCACGCAGCACATTTACTCCTGAGCGGCGCGCTTTTACTGCACGAACCAGCAAAGGGACCAGCCAAAGCAAGGACCATCCGAACCAACTGAAAACTGCTATATGCATACTCAAATTCAATGAAAAATCGACGTCTGGAATTCTAAGAGGGCACACCAAATGTCAGACTCTGGCAGGTCGCGTCCAATGCCTTCCGGCAAGGGAATCCGGCTGAAATCTACAGGGCGTCCTGAAATCAAAGTAGGTGATATTAACCGAAAAAGCCGTGGCCGTTTTCTTCTGAGTTGCCAGTTAATAACTTGTTTTTACCCAAACAAACAGAGTGTGGAAATTGTACTTGTATCCACAAGTATGACTGGCAAGTTATGCCAGTGTGTAGTTACATCAATTTCCGATTTGAAGGCTTGCATTACAAAAAATGCTGCATAGCGCCATAGATGCTCCCAAATAGACATATCGTCTGACTAGTTCCTCTTACTCACCGAGCGTATCGCCATTTTCACTTGTCTTTTTACGACATAAACGACGTATTTGGATAAGTTGATGTCTCAAATATGTAACTAAATATTACAAGTTGTAACTAATTTCAATAATTTGTAACAAAAAATATTATCTTTAGGATAGATTAACGACGCGATGTTTTGGCGTTTGGCAATTATTTGCGTTCACAACATTGTGCTGTCGTTAGTTGCGCAAAAACTAATTAATGCAACCGGCGGCAGGTTTGGGGAGGGCCAGATGATGAGAACGACCTTCTGGAGGTTTTTTGGTTTGCCTGTCTGTCAGAGCTTTAGCAGAGATGTCAAAACGCACATTAAGTCGTCCACAAGGCGATCTAATCAGCCTGGTTTGATTACACAAATAATTAAATTCTTAACTCTAAAAACGATAGGGAGTTTTGCTTATGTTCAGGGAACGAAAATTGTCACAGTCATTGCGGCTGGCATTTTTTACCGGTAGCGTGGCAGTCGGGGTCGGCATGATGTCGCCAGCCTCATATGCAGAGGAGACAAACGATGACAAACCGATGGGACGGGTTGAAATCACAGGTTCGAATATCAAACGGACGCAGCAGGAAGGACCGGCATCAACGCAAATCCTGACGCGCAAGGATATCCAGCAATCGGGTAAGACTTCGGTCGCCGATGTAGTGCGCAGTCTTTCCGCCGACAACAACGGCTCCATCAGCGGGTCATTCACCAACGGTTTCGCCGGCAGCGCTTCGGGTGTGTCGTTGCGTGGACTCTCCGTCAATTCAACCTTGGTGCTGATTAATGGCCGCCGCACTGCACCTTACGGTCTGGGCGATGACGGTCAACGCAGCTTTGTCGATTTGAATTCGATCCCGCTCGGCGCGGTCGACCGCATCGAAGTGCTGAAAGACGGCGCCTCTGCGATCTACGGTTCGGATGCGATTGCTGGCGTGGTCAACATCATCTTGCGTGAAACCTATGAAGGCAAGACCATTTCCGGTTCGCTGGGCACTTCCGGCCATGGAGATGGCACATTGAGAAGCGTATCAGGCACTTTCGGTTTCGGTAATCTGGAAGATGACAAGTACAACTATTTCTTCAGTATCGATGCCAAGCAGAGCAACGCAATCTGGCAAAAAGATCGCCCTGAGTATCTCGGACAGGCTGATGCGCGTCCGTGGGGAGGCCGTGATCAGCGCGCCGGCGCTACGACCAGCAGCAACACTGGCGGCAACAGTTTGGTTGGTACCGTACGTCCGGTGGATGCCGCCGGCAACACTATTCCTGGTCGAGGCATTCAGAACCTGCCTGGTTGCGCTTATATCGACCGCGGTACGTCGATCAATTCCGGTGGCGGCTGCCTGTGGGACCCGATCAAGGGTGGTTACCAGACGGTGCAGCCGGAAACGCAAAATATCAATCTGTTTGGTCGCGGCACGTTGAAAATTAGCGGCGACATGCAAGCGTATGCCGAGGCGGGTTTGTTCAATTCACAGGCCAAGACGCTGACCACGCCATCTGCGTTGACCGGCGCCGGTTTCGATTTGATCAATCAACGCGTCTTCGATACCGGTACCGGCCCCAACCAGTTGCTGTTACCTATCGGTCATCCAGACAATCCATTTTCCGATGCGCGGGCCCGTCCGCGCTGGGTTGATCCAAACCGTCCGCGCACCTCCGATCTCGATACCACCGTAACGCGTTTGCTGGTAGGCGTGAAGGGTACATCGTTCGGCTGGGACTACGACAGCGGCATCCTGTATGCGCAAAGCAAAACAGAACGCACCCAGAATGGCTACTACCGCAGTAGTGCGTTGCAGACCGCGATCAATAACGGTTCATTCCGCATCGGCCAGGCTGGCGCGCTGAATTCCGCGCAGACATTGGGGTTCGTCTCGCCGGAGTTGAAAAATTCAGCTACCACCAAACTCGCCTTGTGGGATTTCAAGGGGACGCGTGAATTCGGCCGGCTGCCAGGCGGTCCAATCGGTATCGCGATCGGTGGCGAACTCCGCCACGAATCGACGGACAGCGAAGCGACGCCGTTCACCAACATCAACGACATCGTCGGACTGGGTTATGCTTCTGCCCGCGCTTCGCGCAACATCAGCTCCCTGTACACGGAGTTGGCATTGCCGGTTATTAAGCAGCTGGAATTCCAGCTCGCCTTGCGGACCGATCAGTACTCCGATTTCGGTAATTCGACTACGCCCAAGATCGGCTTCAAATTTACGCCTATCCCGCAACTGGCTTTCCGCGGTACGTATGCAGAAGGTTTCCGTGCGCCTGGTCCGGCTGAAAGCGGCGATAGCGCGGTCTCAGCTTATACAACTTACAATCGCGATCCGGTGCGTTGCCCTGTCACGAATCTCTCGGCGGATTGTACCGATGGTAAGAATGTTGGCGCGATCACCGTTGGCAACAAGAACCTGAAACCGGAGAAATCGCAAAGCTACAGCCTGGGTTTCATCCTCGAGCCGATCAAGAACACCAGTATTTCGGTGGACTACTGGCGCATCGTCCGCAAGAATGAAATCACCGGATCCGACGCCGATTCGATCATTGCCGATCCGTCGTTATTCCCGGATGCGACAGTGGTACGTGGCGAACCGACTGCGGACTTTCCGGGACTGGTTGGTCCCATCCTGCTTGTCAAAGCGCCTTATATCAATGCCGGTCAGACACGTACCAGCGGCGTTGACATCGATATGCGCAGCCGCTTTGATCTGAATTCGTATGGTCGCATCACGACCGGCTTGACGGTTTCCCAGATGTTCGAATTCAAGCGCACTACCAACGGCGTGACACAAAATTTTGTCGGCACACATGGCGATAAGAACCTGTCAGGCAATGGCGGCACGCCGCGCACTCGTGCATCGGCATCCGTCGCCTGGGACCGTGGTCCGTTCAATGTCACCACTTCGCTCAATTATGTGAGCGGAATAGAGGACAAGAACCAGGCCGGCGGTCCTTGTCTGGATCTGGATCCTGTGACAAAAAATCCGCTGATGGGTTGTCGTGTAGCGTCGTTTACGACTGTCGATTTGTTTGGCCGCTGGGACGTGACCAAGCAATGGCAAGTGACGGCGGCGGTCGCCAATCTGTTTGACCGCCTGGCGCCGCTGGATGTGCAAACCTATGGCCGCGTCAACTATAACCCGTCTCTGCATCAGTCCGGCGCGGTGGGGCGTTTCTTCACGCTGGGTGCTCGCTACACCTTCTAAGCGTGGTAACCGGTTAGCCGCTGTAATAAAAAAACGCCAGGGAGAATAATCTCCCTGGCGTTTTTTTACGCGACAGCTTCGCTGCGTCAGAAATCCGGTCGCCGGATCAGTGAGGGAAGCTGACCAGGCGCGCCTGCATTGCTGAAGACAGGCTCAGGTCAAAACGGCCGCCGCTTGGCAGGCTCTTGATATCAAATGTCGCGCTACCGTTTTGCAGGCCATTGCCGAGTACGGTTTTGGCGCCGCTTGGGGAGATGTACATCAATGACAAGAACGGTTCCAGCGCAGCGTTCCAGGTGACGTTCAATTTACCGTTCTGGACGTTCCAGCCCACCGATGACGCCATTGCCTGGGCATTGCCCGCGGTAGTGCTCGCTGCTTTCGCACGTTGTACCTGACCCGGCTGGCGCAGTGTTTGCACTTGTCCGTTATTCAGCACATCGATCGTGGCGATTTCTCCGGGATTGGGCAGGCTGACCCAGAAGTGGCTGGTTTTATCAGTCGTATCGGCAACGCTGACCGGTTCAAACGGCAAGGTATAGGTCTGGCCGGATACCGTGCGCAAGCGCACAGCATAGGTCGATTTGGCGGTGGCTGTATCGATGCGCAATTTAGTGGCTGAAGCGGAAGCCGGATGCAACAGCACGCCTTGCGCAGTGATCTCGCCGGCGATGGTCAGATAGCCGTCCGGGGCGGTCGCGACATCTGCAGCAGCATTCAATACGAGAGGTTGTGGAATCGCTGCAGTACGGGATTCGGCAAACTGTTGCGCCCGGACATAGCTGAAATCAGAGAACCAGGTACCGCCGCAATAACCCATGACATCTTTCATTTGCGTGTTGCTTGGTGTAAGCGGCGAGCTCAGTGTACCTACCTGGGTGTCGCTGTCGTACAAGCTATTGTAGACAGCCAGCGAGCTCAAGTCGGCGTTGGTGTTGGGGAAGGCTGGATCTGGATTCCCTGCGCCGCCGCAAGGTGCATGGCTCAGGGAATGGTTGTGGCCCATTTCATGCACCATGATGGCCTGCCATTGCGGCCAGTTATTGTTGAACGGATCGCCTTGGCCGGCGCTGCTGGTCCAGTCCAGGCCGATCGCAGCGACCGCAGAACTGTTCCCTTGCGCCCGGTTTCCGACATAACCCAGGCCGGCGATAAATGACGACGGTATCGGCGTGTACATGGGAACAAAGCCGTAATAGAAGGCGTTCGGGTCTTCGGCTTCACGGGTGCTTTCCAGCTGGCTTAATGTCGTTCCCCAACTCATGGAAGTGGTAGTCGTTGCGCCTGTGATAGTGAGAGGCAGGCGGCTTTGTACTTTGATATTGCCGTTTGCGTAAGGATAGACACGGGCCAGCGCTTTCTGCACATCGGACAGATTCTGTGGCAATACCCCTGTGGCGCTACCAACTGTCAATGGCACCAGCACTACGCGTATGCTGGTCGGCGCGCCAACCACCGGCGAAACGTCTTGGCTGGCCGGGCTATTGTTGGCGCTGGCTGCTATCTTGATGCTGACCTTGACGCCCGGTTGCACCCAGGCCGCAGGCAGTACGGCGTTGAAAGTACTGTTCAGGTTGTAGTCGTCTTTTGCAGTAGGCAGATTGGCAGGGCCGTTCATCGCCAGCGTACCAAGTGCGACGCCAGTTGTGCTGGTAGCCGACAAATTTACTACCGGACTTTTAGCACCGGCGGCGGGTGCCAGTACGGTTGCACGTACAAGGGCAGGCCGGCCTGGTGTGAGGCGCAGCGTCAGGTCGGTAGAACTTTTATCGAATACATGTACAAAGTCGACGTTGCTAATCCACAAGCCCACATTCCCGGTGTTGTCGATTGTGCCGGCATTGATGCCTGCCTGGCCGGGTGCGGTCAATGTCAGCGTGCCGCTGCTTCCCAGGGCTACGCTCAACACCAGTTGTGTAGTGCTGCTGCTGACGATGGCGGCGGTCACACTGCCGACGGTGGCGCTGGTGACAGTGTTCAGGTTGGTGCCGGTAACGGTTAACACCACGGTGCCGTTGTTGCTGACGCTCTGTAGAGCGGTCGCCGTGACCGTCGGGACAACTGAAAAGGCACTGGCGCTGATCACTTCCTGATGGGGATCGACAGCAATCAGGGTGCCCGAAGCCGCACCAGGCGGTACGACGAATGTGACGGCGCTGTTGGAAGCAGTGGTTACAGAAGCAACGGTGCCGTTAGCAAAGCGGATATTCTTGACCGCAGCCAAGCCGCTACCGTTGATTGTGACGTTGCTGCCGATGACGCCGCTTTGCGGCAGTATCGCAACAATCGATGCCGGCACATAGCCGTAAAGCTGATAGGAGGTATTCACTGGCGCACTGTTCACGATCAGCGTCAGCGTACCGGAAATTGCCTGCGTCGGCATGGTCAGGGTCGCCGTGGTGCTGGAGCTGTTGACGACGGTCAGATTGACGCCGGCGATCTGATAGGCGCTGATCCGGTTCAGGTTCTGGCCCTGGATCGTGAAATTGGTTCCGACAGCGATGTTGCTGGAGGATACGCTTGTAACCAGCGGTGCCGGCAGGCTGGAAACAAATGTCGCAGTCGATTGCACCGAGAATCCCGGGCCGGATAGGGTAATCACACCACTGACTGCCGTGGCCGGAATCGTCATTGCGATCTGGCTGTCGCTAACGATAGAAAACGTGACGGCAACGCCGCCGATGCTGACTGCGGTTACTTTTTGAAAGCCTGTACCAGTGAGATTGACGATAGCACCGGCGGATGCGCTCGAAGCTGACAGTGCTGAAATACTGACAGCTGCCGCCGGAGTTGGAGCGGCAATCGAGTTTGGCGCAGGCGCTGAGTTGTCGCTTGATCCGCCTCCGCCGCCGCAACCGGACTGGCTCAGCATGACGCCTACTAAAGCGAGAGCGAGAAGAATTCTATGATTTTTCATGTTAAAGCACTGCCTTTGAGCTCAAGGGAGCTTGGTTATTTGACTAAAAAAGTGGGAGGTTCCCGCCAGCGTTCTGGTAGCAGGATGTTGTTTTATGGAAATAACGGACGTAATTGTAGTTGCGGAAGATGCTTGCCGTAAAGCATCTAGTGTTCAAGCGTTGTCTATTGGGGATTGACTTGGCGACGATGTTCGTGCCGCATTGATACTCGATGCAATATCCGCATTTGCTGCGTGCAGCATTTGGATATATGGAAAGGGGGGATTGAAAGCGGGCGTGGCATGCGTATTAAGCGTGGCTGCTTCGTAATCAGGCAGGAAACCAAACCACATGGGAAAACCCCGCGCGCAGCGTGTTATCTCTGCTGGCTTCGTATCGCTGACTTAACATATACGGTGGAGCAGTACGCTGGCATGTGATGAAGAGGAGCCAATGGCGCAAAATGGATAATACGGCAGAAAACAAAAAGGCTCACATCGCTGTGAGCCTTATGTTTACTGCGGTGTTGCTGGTGGGCCCCCCCAGAGTCGAACTGGGCACCAACGGATTATGAGTCCGCTGCTCTAACCAAGCATGAGCTAGGGGCCCAATTCCTTAGGGCACTGTCACGCCTTACTTGCCGTGCGGCGATATGGCGCTACACTCGGTATGACAGAATCAAAAATCAATCTCGTATTATAGGAAAATACCAGAACAAAAGGTAGTCGAATTGCAGTGAATCATCCAAAAGTCATGAATGATTCACTGCAAGACTTAATTACCTTCGAGGAAGCTCTTCAGCTTGTCGGAACGAGAAGGGTGGCGCAGCTTGCGCAGCGCTTTGGCTTCTATTTGACGAATCCGTTCACGAGTGACGTCGAATTGCTTGCCGACTTCTTCCAGGGTATGGTCGGTCGACATTTCGATGCCGAAGCGCATCCGCAATACCTTGGCTTCACGCGGGGTCAGTGAGTCCAGGATATCCTTCACTACACCGCGCATCGATGCGTGCAAAGCGGCATCGGCTGGCGCTAGCGTGTTGTTGTCTTCGATGAAATCGCCGAGATGAGAATCGTCGTCGTCGCCGATCGGTGTTTCCATCGAAATCGGTTCCTTGGCGATCTTCATGATCTTGCGGATTTTATCTTCCGGCATTTCCATCTTGATCGCCAGTGTTGCAGGATCCGGCTCGGCGCCGGTTTCTTGCAAGATTTGACGCGAGATGCGGTTCATCTTGTTGATCGTTTCGATCATGTGCACCGGAATCCGGATAGTGCGCGCCTGATCGGCGATCGAACGTGTGATGGCCTGGCGAATCCACCAGGTTGCATAGGTCGAGAATTTATAGCCGCGGCGATATTCGAACTTGTCGACTGCCTTCATCAAACCAATATTGCCTTCCTGGATCAGATCCAGGAATTGCAGGCCGCGATTGGTGTATTTCTTCGCAATCGAGATCACCAGCCGCAAGTTGGCCTCGGTCATCTCGCGCTTGGCCATACGCGCTTTTCTTTCGCCGGCGCCCATCTTCTTGTTGATGCCGCGCAGGTCTGGCAAAGGCAGCACGACGCGCGCCTGCAAATCGATCAGGCGCTGCTGCAGTTCTTTCACTGCAGGCACGTTACGGCCCAGGACAATGCTGTAGGCGTGATTACCTTCGACTTCGCCGTCGACCCAGTCCAGATTGGTTTCATTTCCCGGGAAAACCTTGATGAAATGCGGACGCGGCATACCGCATTTGTTCACCGCAACGTCAAGGATCTGGCGCTCGATCTGGCGCACCTCATCGACCTGACCACGCAGGGTGTCGCACAGTTTTTCGACAACCTTGGCGGTAAAGCGAATACCCAGCAACTCGTTCGAGATGATTTCCTGCGCCTTGACGTAGGGCTTGGAGTTGTAGCCTTCTTTTTCGAAAGCTTTGCGCATCTTGTCGAACTGGGTCGAGATGGTTTCAAACTTGCCGAGCGCATCGCGCTTCAGTTGCTCAAGTTGTTCCGCCGAGAAGCCTGCGGCGCCGGAGGTCGAGCTGGCGTCCTCTTCTTCCTCGTCTTCTTCTTCCTCTTCCTCGTCTTCGTCGTTTTCCTCGTCGCTGGTGGCCGCAGCGGCTGCGCTGACAGCTACCGCATCGTCGCTCTGGTTAGGGTCAACCAGGCCATCGACGATTTCATCAATCTTGATTTCATCCTTGCCGATTTTCTCGGCGGCCAACAGGATTTCAGCGATAGTGGTCGGGCAGGCCGAGATTGCCTGGATCATGTCTTTCAGGCCGTCTTCGATACGTTTGGCGATTTCGATTTCGCCTTCGCGCGTCAACAGTTCGACCGAACCCATTTCACGCATGTACATGCGAACCGGGTCGGTGGTGCGGCCGAAGTCGGAGTCGACCGTCGACAGCGCCGCTTCAGCAGCTGCTTCGGCGTCGTCATCGCTGGCGACTGTCGCCACATTGTCCGACAACAGCAGCGTTTCTGCGTCTGGCGCCTGTTCGGAGACAGCAATCCCCATGTCGCTGAACGTACCGATGATGCCTTCGATGGCTTCCGGATCGATAATGTTTTCAGGCAGGTGATCGTTGATTTCTGCGAAGGTCAGGAAGCCGCGCTCCTTACCCATCTTGATCAGGGTCTTGAGTTTTTGACGGCGCGCTTCGAGTTCTTCTTCGCTTGCTTCGGTGTCGGATGAAAACGCATCCTTCAGCAAAGCCTTTTCCTTGGCTTTGCGATCCTTGGCCTTGGCTTTGTCTACTGCCTTCAATTCAGCGCGTTCGACCGCATTCAGCGCCGCGACTTCATCGTTCTCAGGTTGGAATTCTTTTGGCTTGCGACCACGACGTCCTGGCACCTTAACCGACGGCAGGATATAGCCGGAGGTATCAATCGCCGCAAGAGTTGCGGCATCCGTGGTTTGACTTACGCCTGAGCCTATCATCACGCTAACGTCGGCTTTGACAGGGGCCGCCGCTACGTTTTTGGCTGATTTGACGACTTTGAGTTGTGGTTTCTTGTTTGTCACAGGGGCTTTCGATTTCACAGATACTGGTTTTGCAACAGCTCTTGATGCTTTCGTGGTCGTTGCAGTTGCTTTAGAAACTACTTTCTTGCTAACGGGCTTACTGACAGGTGGCGACGATTTGGATGAGGCAGCCGTCTTTTTTACGGGGGACTTCGGTGGTGAAGAAGATGTGCTCGATTTGGCTGCTGCCGGCTTCGCATTTTTAACGGAAAGTGTCAGGGGTTTCGCAGGTCTCTTCATTGCATTCGCCATGGAATCAAATACCAATCTGGTTACACTGATGTTCGCTATGGGTGCCGCTGCTTGTACTCTGTCCGTTCGAATGTCGAGAAGCTTAAATCGCTGACAGAATTACCTGAGCACCGGTTCTTACTACTTTCGTCACGCCGTTCCTATCCATCTAAATCAATCTGGTGCTACTATCAATCGAGCGCCAAAATGGCACCCGACTTGGTTGCCTCTAAGGCTTTGAATCTAAAGCCTTTAATTATAGCATATGGAGGTGCTATCCTCCAATGCAAGCGGCTTTGCCGCGCCGCCGGATTTTCAGTTTTCGCCCTGATATGCTGATTTTATGCTTGGCTTGTGCCGAGCTTGTGCTTATATATTAGGCATTTTTAACGTAAATTCATCTCTGATTCAGCCTCCCGACGTAACTGTTCTTGCTTTTGCATCAACTCCCGATAACGATTGCGGGCTTCTTCGTTACCGAGTCCGGTTGCTGCCAACTGGTCGAGTTCGTCCTTCAATATCTTCATTTTAGTCTGGCGAATCGCACCCGCCAGCTCTAATCGTGCCGCTTCCGTTTCGGATTCCGATTCTGCCGCGATTTCCGCGATCAGCGATTCAAAATCTTCGCCGCCTTCACGCAAATGTTCGGCCAGTGTTGCAAAATTTGCCTGATCGCCCATGGCATGGCTTGCCGTAATCAAGCGCGCCAGCATTTCTGCCCGGTCTGGCGCGAAATTGGCGAGGGCGTCCAGCGCAGCGTCATCCAATTCCGAGGCGAAGGCCGGATGCGCTACCAGCAAACGGATAATTTGCCTTTCCAGTCCCACTGGCGCCTGTCGGTTGCTGCGCGGCGGTGCTCGGCGTGCAGCAGCGATAGGCTTGCTCAATTCAAATAACGACTCGATTTCGCTGGGCGTTGATTGCGTCAACTGAGCCAGGCCGCGGACTATCTGTAAGCGCAGCGACGAGGGAGGCAGCAGTTGCAGCAAAGGCTTGGCATCGTATTGCGCCCGCGCACGTCCTTCGGATGTGTTCAAATCGGTTTCGGTGGTTACTTCGTTCAGTAAAAACTGCGATAACGGCATGGCGTCATGGATCTGACGCTCGAATGCTTCAGCTCCCATTTCCCGCACATAACTGTCGGGATCGTGCTCCTGCGGGAGAAACAGGAATTTGATGATCTTGTTGTCGGTGGCATGCGGCAGGCAGGCATCCAATGCGCGTCTTGCCGCTTTGCGACCGGCACGGTCGCCGTCGAAACTGAACACCACGTGATCAGTCTGGCGCAGCAATTTGTGCACGTGAGTCGGCGTACAGGCAGTCCCCAGTGTGGCTACCGCTTGCGGGAATCCTAGTTGGGCCAATGCCACCACATCCATATAGCCTTCGGTCACCAGTACATACCCGGCATCCCGGATTGCTTGCCGTGCTTCGAATAAACCGTATAACTCATTACCCTTTTGAAATAAGGGTGTTTCCGGCGAATTCAAGTACTTCGGTTCGCCGCTGTCCAATACACGACCACCAAAGCCGATGACCTGGCCTTTTGTGTTGCGTATGGGGAACATAATGCGATCGCGAAACCGGTCATAGCGCTTGCGGTTGTTGCCTTCTTCGTCAGTGCGATCGATTACCAGACCGGCTTCGACCAGTGCGGTGACTTCATAATCCGGGAATATCTGGCGCAAGCTATCCCAGTTGTCAGGTGAATAACCCAGGCCGAATTTTGCCGCAACTTCACCCGTCAGGCCCCGGCGCTTCAAGTAGTCGACGGCGTTTGGCGCGTTGCGCAAATGTTGCCTGTAAAAATCGCAAGCTGCACTCATGGCGTCTGACAAAGCCAGGCTTTTTGCCTGGTATTCTGCCCGTTGCGCAGGCGGGATTTTGTCATCGTTGTCCGGCACCACCATGCCGACGCCCTGCGCCAGATCTTTTACGGCTTCGACAAAGCCGAGGCCGGAATATTCAATCAGAAAGCCGATTGCGGTACCGTGTGCGCCGCAGCCAAAGCAATGATAGAACTGCTTGGTCGGGCTGACAGTGAAGCTCGGCGATTTCTCGTTATGGAAAGGGCACAGGCCCATCAGGTTCGCGCCGCCTTTTTTCAGCTGCACGTACTTGCCCACCACGTCGACTATATCGACACGGTTAAGCAGGTCCTGAATAAACGATTGCGGGATCACGTAGACTCGACGGCAGGCTGCGCCATATCAGAAATTCAATGGCTCAGTTTTTGCTGAGCGCGACTTTTACCAATGCTGAAACCGCGGTCATGTCGGCGCGGCCGGCAAGTTTTGGTTTCAATATGGCCATCACTTTGCCCATATCTTGTGCCCCGGCGGCACCGCTAGCGGTGATGGCGGCGGCGACTTCAGCCTGGATTTCCGTTTCGGACAAGCCGGCTGGCATGTAGGTGGAAAGAATCACCAGTTCGGCTTTTTCGATATCGGCCAGATCCTGTCGGCCACCGGCCTCAAACTGACTGATCGAATCTTTACGCTGCTTGATCATTTTTTCAATGATTGCAAGTATGTGGGCGTCGCCCAGTTCGATACGTTCGTCAACTTCCTTTTGCTTGATAGCGGCTGTAATCAGCCGGATGGTGCCTAGCTTTACAGTTTCCTTGGCGCGCATTGCCGCCTTCATGTCTTCTGTAATCTGTTCTTTCAAGCCCATGCAGTTCTCCATTTGGTGGTGTTTTTCATTGTAGACGGGAAAAACAAAATTGCTGGATTGTTATGCCGGTTGCGCGGGTCGGCGCTGGCGTTATCGCGACCACTCTCGGTGCGATAAACGGCAAAACCCGCTGCGGAGCAACACCGGAGCGGGTTTGTAACGCAATTCAATCAACGCACAGAGTGCGATGAAGAATTAGTGCAAATATTAGTACAGCTTTTTCGGCAATTGCTGGCTGCGAATGCGTTTATAATGACGTTTCACAGCAGCTGCCAGCTTGCGCTTACGCTCAGCTGTTGGCTTTTCGTAAAATTCACGTGCACGCAACTCAGTCAGCAGACCTGTTTTTTCAATAGTGCGCTTGAAGCGACGCATCGCAACTTCGAAGGGCTCGTTTTCTTTAAGACGAATTGTGGTCATGTAAATTCAAACCAAGTTTGTGTAGGGAAGAGCGAGAGTATAGCCGGGAAAACGGATAATTGGAAGTGTTATCCCGGTCTGCTTGAATATTGCCGTTTATTTGCAACATTCTTGCTAGTGCGAGGCTTTCGAGTGATTGCGGTCAAGAAACAAAGCTAGTGAGGTGCCTGCAAGCGCACCAAGAATCAAGCCGATAATGAGAAATATGGACAATTTTGGGGAGGCGGGGCGAGCCGGGACATAAATCGCATCAACAATCATCGTTGGGAACGTGTTGGTTTTTGTATGCAGGTCTAATAGCGTCGCACGTTCCGCCGTTAATCCACGAATTACGTCATCCTGTTTCGAGATCAGGTTATTTGCCAGTACGCTTGGTTCAAATTTAGCGCCATTGGACGATGCCACCATGTTCTTCAAGCTGGCTTCCAGGCGTGCTTTTTCATCTATTGCCGCAGTCGTCTGATTTTTATTCGTTGAAATCCGATCGTCCAGATTTTTCATCAGTGGTGCTAGGCGCTCATCGTGCGCTTTAATTAAAGCAAGTGCTCCCGCATTGAGATAGGTTTTTGCTTCTTCTCTTGAATAGGCCGCAACGCTAACGTCAATGAAGTTGGTATTTTTTCCGGGAATAGCTTTAAGCGTCTTGCGTAGAAGACGTGTACGTCCATCCGTCAATTCGTCCAAGGGTAATCCTGCGGTTGTCAGCGCTTGATCTTGTAGCTGACGTTGATTAAAGCGCTCTGCCGCTTGTGCCGTTGATTCGATTAAAGTCATCTGAGTCAGCGGCAATTGACCAATTTGCAAGGTTGCGGAAGCTTTCCATTGCGCGGGTGTTACATACCAGAATCCGAACGAGGCAACCAAGACAATTGCTATGCACGCCAGTACAAGAAACCAATGCCGTTTGAGGCTGGTCCAAATAGCGGCAATATCTATCAGCTCAACATCGTCGGCTGGGGCAATACTAGTATTATTTGAAAAATTGTTGGACATGGGTAATAGGTTATTTAACAAGTACAGTTAATCTTATTATCATTTATTGAATATTATTCTACAGCAGCATAACTCTGCTTAGATAATATTGAGTTCAAATCGCAAGTCCCGCCGCCGTAGCAGATGCCCAGGCCCATTGAAAGTTATAGCCGCCAAGCCATCCTGTTACGTCAACCGCCTCGCCAATAAAATACAGGCCTGCAATCCGATTTGACACCATGCTCTGTTGAGATAGTTCCTTTGTGTCGATTCCGCCAAGAGTAACTTCTGCTTTGCGATAGCCTTCGGAACCATTCGGTTGGATGGCCCAGCGATTAATGGCGCTTCCCAAATCTCGCAGCAGGCGGTCGGGAGTATCGGCAAGACGGGCCGCCGGGTCAAGTTTATTTGCTTCGATGATGCCGTGGGCAAGCCTTGTCGGCAACCATTGGGCAAAGACGTTACCAAGATTTTTTTTAATCGAGGATTTGCCTTCGGTTAGGGTCTTGGCAATGTCGACTTCCGGTAAAAGATTAAGCTGCAGTGGAGTGCCGCTTTTCCAAAAACTGGAAATCTGCAAAATCGCCGGACCGGAAAGGCCGCGGTGGGTAAATAGCAAATCTTCTTTGAATTCCCCGCGGCTTTTTTTATCTCCGGTGGCGACTTCGACAGGCAAGGCAATGCCAGCCAATGGCAGAAATGGTTGCCAGGCAGCGGAATCGAAGGTCAGTGGCACCAATCCGGGCTGTGGCTCGACCATGCGCAGATCGAATTGGCGGGCAATTCGATAGGCAAAATCGGTGGCGCCGATTTTAGGAATAGAGAGCCCGCCGGTAGCGATGACGACATTGTTTGCGAGTATCTCGCCTGCGCTGCTGTCGATCCGAAACAGATCGCCGCTTTGGCCGATGTTGGCGACGCTGCATGGCATACGCCAGCTGACATTACCTAGGTCGCACTCGGCTTTGAGCATGGTGATGATTTGCTCTGAGGAGTCATCGCAAAACAATTGTCCTTTATGTTTCTCGTGATACCCGATCCGATACCGTTTCATCAGGCCGATGAAATCTTGCGGGGTATAGCGTGACAGGGCGCTTTTGCAAAAATGCGGATTTTGCGACAGGAAATTCTGTGGTCCGGCGTTGATGTTGGTGAAATTGCAACGGCCACCGCCAGAAATGCGGATTTTTTCCGCCAGCTTGGTAGCGTGATCAATCACAACAACCTTTTTCCCGCGTTGTCCAGCGACTGCCGCACACATCATGCCCGCAGCGCCTGCGCCGATTACGGCGACATCAAATTGTTTTTGCATTGATCAGTGTGAGTATTTTTTATTATCTATTGCTTCTATTGGTAGTACGGCGGAGGTTCCTGCCCCATCCACAACTCTGACGACAACCGCATCATGTCATTGAGCGAGCCGCGCTGGACAAACGTTTGCCGCAACCAGCTGGCATCGCTTAAGCGTCCCTCTGCCATATGGCGCAGGCGCTTCAAGGCCAGTTGCTCTGCATCGTTCTGAGTATACCGCTGTAAGTCTTGTAAATGGCTCAGAAGATGTTCATAGATCGGCAGTTTCGATGAGTCGGCAGGATTGCTGCTGTGTAGCGCCATAGAGCCGCCAAGGCCGTAACGGCTAGCTTCAAAGCGGTTGTATTGATACAACAGGTAGAAATCGTTGGTGATGACATAGGGCCGTTCCGTCAAAATCCAGCGAGCCAGCAATTGCGCATAGCAGCCCAGGTGCGCTGCATGCTCAATTGTCAGGGGCGTGTCGCACACGCGTATTTCAACTGTGCCGTATTCCGGCTTGGGGCGAATATCCCAGTAAAAATCCTTCATGCTACCGATGATTCCGATGCGCAACAATTCGTCGTAATAGGATTCGAAGTCAGTCCAGCGTGTGAGCGTAGGCGCGGTGCCAGACAAGGGGAAAGCGCGTACCACGTTGCTGCGCGAAGACTCAAACTGGGTATCAGCACCTTGGTAAAACGGCGAAGCAGCTGAGAGTGCGATGAAGTGCGGGACGAAGCGCGAAAATGCATGAGTCAGATAGAGCGCGTCGTCGCCATTTGGCACGCCGATGTGGATATGCTGGCCGAATACCGTAAAGGTCTTTGCCAGATAGCCGTATTTTTCATGTAAATGATGGAAGCGCTCGCTAGGGGTAATACGTTGTTCGTTCCAATGCTGAAAAGGATGGGCGCCGCCGCCGGAGACATCGATGTTCAGGTATTGCGCGCCACGGTTCAATGCAGCGCGCAAGCCTTTCAATTCCTCGATCAGATGGTCAACCCGCGTGTGGACATCGGAATTCAACTCGATCATGCCTTGCGTCATTTCCAGCTTGATCTGTTTTTGCAAATCGCGCGGCTCGATCCATGTCAACAGATCGACAGCGTCGCTGGCAAGATTGTAGTTGCGACGGTTCACCAGTTGTAGTTCAAGTTCGATTCCCATGGTAAACGGGGAAGAACTGGTAAACGGCAGAATCTCGGCTTTTGTTTCGCCCACATCGACATCGTGGGTTTGCGTATTGTCAGTCATCGATTCACCTTTAATTCTCACTTTCACTCACGTCCGCTTTCGCCCGATTTGATCAAGGCAAACTGGGTGGCAATCGGTCCTAGTAATTCCAGGACGATCAGGCAACCGGCCAACAGAGGTAAAACGTCAGCTGTGGTGTTTGGGTAGAGATAGGCGGTGGTTTGCATCAACCCAAGCCCCGCTTCCGTCATGGGAAGCGTTCCCAATGTGATCAGCGCCGCCTGTTTCCATTTCATCTTGGCGAAATGGGCGAAGGAAAACACCCCGCAAGCCATGGCGATAAACCTTGCCGCGATCAGTACTGCCACCGATGCGCCGACCATGGACAAGTCGGACAGCCGGATTGACGCGCCGATCGTGATAAACAGCATCACGATAAACAATTCATTGGCGACGCCGAATTCAAGCTCCATCAAGTCGTACTGATGATCAAGGTTTTTCGACATGATGGCGAAGATCAGCATGGTCAGCAATATTGGTAGCTGAAGTGCATGCGCTGCGCCGATCGCCAGTGTGATGACGGCGATCACCAGCACGAACTGGCGGCTTGGCTGACGGCCCAGCAAGCGCGCAAGCGGAATCATCAGGCGATAAGTCAGATAGGCCAGCACCAGCGAACCACATAGCGAATACAAGGTATGCGCCACCAAGGTGCCGAAGGGAGTGGCGCTTTCATGTGCGACTACTGGCAACAAAGCATATGCGGCCAACAAGGCCACAAAATTATTCAATGCGGTCATGGCAGCGAGGCGGCGTGTTACCTGGCCTTCTGCCTTGAGATCGCGCACAACTACCATCACTACTGCCGGGGCGGTGGCGATTGCCAGTACGCCGCCTAGCAGCGCCAGTACGCGCGAGGTGCCAAGCCAGATCAAAGCGCCGCTGACGAAGGTGAAGCACAGCACGGCGCTCAGCATGACGGTCGCCAACAGCCATTTTTCCCGACGTAGCCAGCCGATGTCGACATAGCGTCCAAGCTGATAAATGACAAGCGCCATCGCCATGTCGGAAAAGATATTCGCCAACTTCAGTACATCGCCGGACAGCCAATTAAAGCCGCCTACACCGAGCAGGAAGCCGACGATCAGATAACCGGTGATGCGTGGAAACCAAGGGTTTTTCGTTACGATATGGCCGCCCACCAGCCCGAACAGCAGCAAACTGCCGAACAGTAACAGCGCATTCCATTGAATGGGCTGTGCCAGTGCAAAGGGCGGAAGAGTCCAATCCATGGATCCTCCAGAAAGTTAGTCTTGCGGCGTCAAAATTATCTGAAACTACGCCGGACAAGATGCCGTATCGGCAGATGAATGGGTATTGCTGAAGGGCGGATGGCGAGCTCCGCCGTATTTCTCGCATTTGCACTTGTTAAGCGCACTCTCCTTATATTGATTATATTGGCGTTGCGCTATCTTACCTACTTAAGGTAATACCTAAGAACATTGGATTGCGATATTTTGTTAGAGCAATTTTTATCATGTCGATTGACAGATAGTACATGCATCCACGCTTTTACCATGTGACGCCGCAGTTCAGTGTGCTTTGTTCGTCTATGTGAAAAATAGTTCCCTTGGGGAATCAGCCTTGTTCTGTCTGCTGTATTTTTCGATACGGCTTGATCCGATTATTTAGAGGCTGTTGCGAAATTAAGCTGGCTAGGCGTGTCGACGAAGACAGTACGAGCAGTACGGCTAGGAGCGGATGGCCGCCCCGACGTAACAACGCCAGGTTAATTTCGCAACAGCCTCTTAGAGAGTCCGCAAGACCCGGCAAGCCATCAAACATTGTTCGACCTGAGCAGAAACGGGTTTTGGAACAAGTGCTGTTTGCATGAGAACCTGTTGGATCCAGCTGGCGGTGCTGGCAGCATCGCGTTGCTCCGGCAGAGCCGGGATGTCATTGGCAATTTCTTGTTTTTCAACCAGCGTGGTTTGGGTGCCGGCATGAAACCAGTCGATTTTCTGCGCCTTCCTGGCGTTTGCCACCGTTTCGCCTTCGGTCCCGCGCATCAAGAACACATCTCCGCGTTCCGCAGCGGCGGTCGTCGTGAAGTACGCCGTCAGCATGGTCAGGTATTCCGGATGTGTATAGGAGCTTAGGCGCAAGGCGGGTACCGCGAACGGCTGCATGATCTTGACCAGAGTGTGGGTAGAGTTGCGGACTCCCAGAATCCGGCGCATGGATAGTAGTCGCGCCATTTTCGGAGCCAGCGCTTCGATCGGCATGAATGCCGGCAAGCGCTTTTCAAAACACGTTTGCGCCTGTTCGATACTGCTGCAATGCGATTGCCCCAGCGCCTGGAAAATGTCGGCACTGGTGACGCGACCGGGATCTGTCAGCACACCATGCACCAAGACCGGCACGCCTTCACGCGCCAGCAGCATGGCGAGCAAGGGGGTCAGATTGGCCATGTGGCGCGCGCCGTTGTAGCTCGGAATCACTACCGGTGCGTAAGACGATGCGCTGTTTGCCGCTGCAATAGGCGTTTCCGGTAGCTGGATTTGCCTAAACGATGCTTCGGCGGCCTCCAGGAAACCGGCAATTTCATCAACCGATTCTCCTTTGATGCGCATCGCCAGCAGGATGCCGCCCAGCTCCAGGTCGGAGACCCGGCCGTCCAGCATCGCTGCGTACAGATCACGGGCATCGTTGCGCGACAAGCTGCGCGCGCCGTCCTTGCCACGGCCGATCTCCTTGATGAAGCGAGCGGCAGGAAAGGGGGGGGCTAAAGGAGTATTTGTCATGGATGGATACGAATGTGATTTTCCGGATTGGACCAGGCAGGGGAATATGGATAGGGATTTTACTTTACCAGCGGAGGTAGAGGCCTATCGGGTAGAATCGTCGCTCAAAACGGTTGTTTATGTCTGGTAGAGTATCTCTGCGATGCTTGCTTGGTAATGTTTCTTCTTCGGGTTTATATGGCATTCGATCCTCGTCAGCTTGAAATATTGCGGCCGCAGCTAGTGCGCTTTGCTGCGCTGCAGTTGCGCAACGACGCCCTGGCCGAAGACGCCGTGTCGGAAACGATTATTGCTGTACTCGAACATCCAGACCGCTTCCAGCAGCAGTCTTCGTTCAAGACCTATGTTATCGGTATACTCAAGCACAAATTGCTGGACCAGCTAAGACGCGGCAAACGCGAGGTGCAGTTAGGTAACGACGAGGATGACGATCGCAGCGACGCCGAGATGTTCGATGCGTTGTTTACCTCTTCCGGGCATGCAATGGAAGCCGCGCCTAGCTGGGGAAATCCGGATGAAACCCTGGAGCGCAAAGAGTTTTTCGATATTTTGCAATTATGCATTGATAAGCTGCCGCCGAAGACCGGGCGCATTTTCATGATGCGTGAGTGGCTGGAACTGGATACCGACGCGATCTGCAAGGAACTCGATATTACGGCAGCGAATGCCTGGGTGCTGCTGCATCGAGCCCGTACCCGGCTCAAGGAGTGCTTGCAAATAAGCTGGTTCGGGGCGCGGGCTTGAATTCTGAGCCTATTGGACTAGATAAGAAGAAATGAAATGTCCGAACTATTTCAATTTCATTGAGTGTAAGCATTTGGTCCTTAGCGCGACCAATTACTATTGTTGTACAGTCAGCCAAGCCTTACATTTACTTTTATGTCATATAAACGCTTGATCCCACATTGCCGCGATACCCAGCAACTCCTGTCGCAGGCGCAGGATAGCAACCTTTCGCTGCTCACCCGCGCTCGGGTGCGTGTACATCTGTGGACTTGCACAGCTTGCACCCGGTTTTCGCAGCAACTTGTCTTCATCAGGCGAGCGATGCAGCAACTCGGCAAGGATTAATCACATCCGTCGCAAGTAGCGGTCGCGCTTTCCTTTACAATGCGGCATTGCCTATTTACTGGCCCCTTCATTTGTCTCATTCATGATTGTTCTCGGTGTTGAATCTTCCTGTGACGAAACCGGCCTCGCGCTCTATGACACCGAGCGCGGCTTGCTGGCGCACGCCTTGTATTCGCAAGTAGCGATGCACGAGCAGTATGGTGGTGTAGTGCCTGAACTGGCGTCGCGCGACCATATCCGGCGCGCTATTCCCCTTTTGCAACAAGTATTGTCCGAAAGCGGCGTCGTCCGTCAGGACATTGACGCGATTGCCTATACCCAGGGGCCGGGTTTGGCCGGGGCGCTACTGGTCGGGGCATCAATCGCATGCGGCCTTGGCCTAGCGCTGGATAAACCGATGCTGGGTGTACATCATCTAGAGGGGCATTTGCTGTCACCGCTACTGGCGAGCCAGCCGCCGACCTTCCCGTTTGTTGCCTTGCTGGTATCGGGTGGTCATACGCAACTAATGCGCGTTGATGGCGTCGGACAATATACGTTGCTGGGCGAAACGCTGGACGATGCTGCCGGAGAAGCGTTCGACAAATCGGCCAAATTGCTCGGTCTTGGCTATCCTGGTGGGCCGGCGATTTCACGCATGGCCGAATTTGGCGATCCCTCGGTCTACCAGTTGCCGCGGCCGATGTTGCATTCGAAAAACCTGGATTTCAGTTTCTCGGGCCTCAAGACGGCCGTGCTGACGCTGGTCAAGAACCATCAAACGAATATCTGCGAGCAAGACAAAGCCAATATTGCACGCGCGTTTGTCGATGCGCTGGTAGAAGTGCTGGTGGCGAAATGTTTGGCGGCGTTGAAGCAGACCGGGCTCAAGCGCCTGGTGATCGCAGGCGGCGTAGGTGCTAACCAGCAATTGCGTACGGCGCTGAATGCCGCAGCGGAAAAGCGGCGTTTCCGCGTGTATTACCCGGAGTTGGAATTTTGTACAGACAATGGCGCGATGATTGCATTCGCCGGCGCCATGCGCTTGCAAATCAATCCGGAAGCGGCGCAGCGGTCCTATGCCTTCAATGTGCGGCCACGCTGGCCATTGAATGAACTTGGTATCTGAATCTGAGCAAATTCCCAGCTAGGCGTATAATGCGCGACTGTGGTACAAAGTGCGTCGGGAATGATGTTTAAATGGCAACCTGGCTTGCGACGCTGAGAGCGTCTCCACAATCATTTGGCTCATCATGAGTGAGCTGACACGAAATTCACGAATTCAATTGAAAGCATTAGTGCCTTTTTACGAACATGTGTTCGTTGTTTGAGTGTATCTTGCACCGAAGGCCGCCAACTACCATGTCAGACATACAGTCCGAAAATCAAGCTGCAACTCAAGCCGCAATTCCAGCCGAAACGCCAGTCCAGATCGAGGCTGATCCAGCAGTGCCGGTTACGCCTTCCGTTCGTTTTGCAGACTTCGGGCTATCGCCGGATATCCTGCGCGCGCTCAACGATCAAGGCTATGTGCATCCGACCCCGATCCAGGCGGAAGCGATACCGATTGTGCTGCAAGGCCGCGACGTGATGGGCGCGGCGCAAACCGGAACCGGTAAAACAGCCGGTTTTTCCTTGCCGATCATCCAGCTGTTGCTGGCGCACGCCAATACCAGCGCCTCGCCGGCGCGCCATCCGGTACGGGCGCTGATCCTGACGCCGACGCGTGAACTGGCAGACCAGGTGGCGGAAAACGTCAAGGCCTATTGCCGTCACACCCCTTTGCGTTCGACCGTGGTGTTCGGCGGCGTTGATATCGGGCCGCAAACTGCGGCATTGCGTTCAGGCATTGAGATCGTCATCGCTACGCCGGGCCGCTTGCTGGACCACGTCCAGCAAAAGACCTTGAACCTGTCGCAGACGCAGATCCTGGTAATGGACGAAGCCGACCGCATGCTCGACATGGGGTTCCTGCCCGATTTGCAGCGCATCATCAACCTGTTGCCGAAAGAACGTCAGAACCTGATGTTCTCGGCGACCTTCTCTGGCGAAATCAAAAAGCTGGCAGCTACTTTCCTCAAGAATCCAGTGACGATTGAAGTCGCGCGCAGCAACGCCACCGCCGATAACGTCACGCAAACCATGTACCGGGTCGAGGATCAAACCAAGGCCCAGGCAGTATCGTTCATCATTCGTGAACGTAACCTGAAGCAGGTTATCGTCTTTTCCAACACCAAGATCGGGGCCTCGAAACTGTCGCGTCATCTGGAAAACGAAGGCGTCAAGGCCTCGGCGATTCACGGCGACAAGACACAGAACGAGCGTATGGCCGCATTGGAAGCATTCAAGCGGGGCGAAATCGAGGTGCTGGTGGCGACCGACGTCGCAGCGCGCGGCCTGGATATCGCCGAACTGCCGTGCGTGATCAATTTCGACCTGCCTTACAACGCGGAAGATTATGTGCACCGTATCGGCCGTACCGGCCGTGCCGGCGCTTCCGGCGATGCGATCTCCCTGTTTGCCGACAAGGACGAGCGTTTGCTGGTCGATATCGAAAAGATGATCAAGCACAAATTCGTGCGCACTGAACTGACCGGATTTGTCGCCAAGCCATCCAACTCGGATCGTGAACGTTCAGGACGCCGTGACGGCGCCGATGGCCGCGGCGAACGGAGTGAACGTGGCGGTGATCGTAACGATGGACGCGGTGCATCGTCTGTGTCGTCCGGCCGCAGCCAGCAACACACGCGCAGCGCCTATACATCGACGCCAACCGGTCGGAAAGAAAAAATCGACCCATGGTTCCTCAAGCCCTATGAGCCGACACTCTCGGCAGTCGAACCATCCGCTGCGGCGCCGGCCGGCAGCTCCATCAAGTCGCCCAAGGTCAAGCTGGCAGCGTTGCTGGGCGGCGTGCCAAAGCGTTAATCAATCGTTGCATCACCCGGGCGAGTCGCTTCAAGATTCGCCCATGCGGCAATGGCCAGCGGCCAGAACGCGGCGATATTCTCGACATGTCCGATATCCAGCCCCAGAAACCAGGCCGCCTTGTTGAGCGCTTGCAGCGGCTGTGTCATGTCGATGGCTTGTGCGCCATTCTGCTTCGATAGTTTCTCGCCGTCGGCATTGGTGATGACCGGTACATGCAGGTATAGCGGCGTGGCCAGCAGCAACTGGCGCTGCAGGTAAATCTGGCGTGCGGTTGAATCCAGCAGATCCGCGCCGCGCACTACATGCGTCACGCCTTGTTCGGCATCGTCGACCACCACCGCCAGCTGGTAGGCCCAAAAACCGTCCGCGCGCTTCAATACAAAATCTCCCACTTCGATCGCCAGATGCTGTTGCATGCGGCCAAGCCAGCGATCGTCAAAAATGATCAGCTCATCGATGTGACCCGGGTCCGGCACCCGCATCCGGTAAGCGCGAGCTGGCTTGCCGACCGGCAGGCCGCTACGGCAGGTGCCGGGATAGACCGCCGCACCGTCGGCAGCGACGCAAATGCGCGAGTCGACTATCTCACGGCGCGTGCATCCGCAAGGATAGGCGAGCCGCCCGAGACAGTCGAAGGCCGCTTCATAGGCCACGCCACGCTGGCTTTGAAGCATTACTTCGCCATCCCACTGCATGCCGAGCGCGCTTATATCCGCCAATATCGATTCCGCCGCTCCGGCAGCAGTACGGGCTTCATCGACATCCTCCATGCGCAGCAGCCAGCGGCCATGGTGCGCCTTCGCGTCCAGGTAACTAGCCATCGCGGCTACCAAAGAGCCGGCGTGCAAGGGGCCTGTGGGCGATGGGGCGAAGCGGCCGGTATAAGTTGCTTGATTAGACATTGCTGGTCGATTCATGATGAGGTTGCTGCCCTGGCGATGGCAATGCCTGGGCGGTTGCTCCAAGCAACGCGCGCTGCGTCGCCGGTTCGCTGAGTTGCGCAATGAACCACTTGAGAGATTTCCCCACGACCGGCGTGCGCCAGGCAATCTGCGTCTTGTCGCTGGGTTTGGCTTCGGTGGTTTGTTTTTCGATCAATGCGCCTGAAGCAAAATAGGGCGCGGCCATCCAGCGCGGCAAATGGCCGCAACCGAGACCGCTGAGTTGGGCCTCCAGCTTTGCCGTGATGGACGGCACGGTGAGGATGTCCTGGCCATTCAACAGGCCTGAATTAATGCTGGGCAGGGTGCGGCCAGTGTCGCCCACCGCCACCGCGCGATATTGTTGCACCAGGCTGGCAGTAAGCGGCTCCGGCGCATTTGCCAAGGGGTGATCGGGTGCTACTGCAAAGACCCAATCGATCATGCCTAGCTGACGGGTCTGGAAGCCGCCGCTCATGCGGATACTGTCGGGGCCGCTATGCGGAGCGCCAATCGCCAGGTCGGCGCGGTCGAATAATAAGGCCTCCCAGACGCCTGACAGGGCCTCGTGCGAAATGCGCAGGCGGGTGCCGGCATTCTCACGGTCAAAGGCTTCGATCAGCGGCAGCAAGCTGTCAAACGGGATGATGCTGTCAAGGACAATGCGAAGCTCAACTTCCCAGCCGGTCGCAGCACGCTTGACCCTGCGCTCCAGTTCTTGCGCCGCCAGCAGCAAATGGCGGCCTTCAGTCAGCAGTTCAAGGCCGGCGACGGTGAGTTTAGCGCGATGGCCGCGGCGGTCGAATAGCAGCACATCCAGATCTTCTTCGAGCTTGCGCACGCTGTAAGTGAGTGCTGACGGCACGCGATCCAGCTCGATAGCGGCGGCGGCAAAGCTGCCTTTGCGGTCTATCGTGTCGAGGATTTGCAAAGCTTCCAGCGTCAGATTCATTATTACTTAACGAGTAACTGTAGAGAAAACCGTAAATACCAGCCAGGTTGCATGCAGACAGTAGCTAATGCCGGTGAATATTGTAAAAATTTCATTCAGATAAATTGAATGATATATCGAAATTTTGCGACTGTCTAAAGCCATTCCTTGCAGCTATAGTGCCAATTAAAGTAATGGATAGCTATAGAGAATTTCTATAGTGAAATAAATTTCCAGATATATCATCATCGAATTTCGACGTTGGACGGCATGCATAACTTGACTGCTTATCTGGTTTTTCGTTCGCCGGACAGTGAGATTTTGCAAAGCCGATTGTCGCTATTTATCGCCATTTATTTTCGTTGTTTCTTCTCGTTGTTTATTTTTTAACTGAGTTTTACATCAAAAAGGGTATTGTCATGACCAAAGTTGCTATCGTTTATCACTCCGGCTACGGCCATACCAAAAACCAGGCTGAAGCAGTGCACGCCGGTGTCTTGCGTTCGCAGGGAGCGACGCCGGAACTGGTCGCCATCGACGCCGAAGGCAACCTTAGCGAAGCGGCCTGGGCATCCCTGGAAGCGGCTGACGCAATCATTTTTGGCACGCCAACCTACATGGGCACGGTTTCCTGGCAGTTCAAGAAATTTGCGGATACCTCGTCCAAGCAATGGTTTGGTCAAAAATGGAAAGATAAAGTCGCTGCCGGTTTTACCAATTCGGCCACGATGAATGGCGACAAGGGCACCACCATGAGTTACCTGATTACCTTCGCGATGCAGCACAGCATGGTATGGGTGGGCACCGGCCTGATGCCGTCGAACAGCAAAGCCGCGACACGTAACGATGTGAATTTTGTCGGCGGCTTCTCCGGCGCGCTGGCGCAAAGCCCGTCCGACTCGTCGCCGCAAGAAGGTCCCGCCGCTGGTGATCTCGAGACCGCCAGCCTGTTTGGCCAGCGGGTTGCTGAGACTGCGCGGAAATTCAAGCAGCAATCGCTTTGATTTGACGGCCGGGCAGGGCTAGCAGTCATGCGTCAAGTTTGTCCGCCCGGAAAGCAAAAAGCCCGCTGGATTGACAGGCGGGCTTTTTGTTGTTTTTTACTTTTGGGGTTTAATGCGCTGCTGTGGCCTCCGTCGCTACCGGAACGGCTTCCGGAAGACAATGCGGACAGGATTTGCCGGCAACATACTGCGGCGAAAGCTGCTGGCGCGGCGTTACCACAGAGCGGCAGGCATAGCATTGAACAGTAGCGGTTTCTTGCAGCTGCGGATTGAGTGCGGTGCGATAGTCGAATACAAAGCAATCGCCGTCGTAATGGGCGCCGCCGCATTCTTCGAAATATTTCAGGATGCCACCTTCCAGCTGATAGACGCTGTCGTAGCCGATGTCTTGCATGTGGATCGCGGCTTTTTCGCAGCGGATGCCACCGGTGCAAAAGGTAACAATGGTCTTGTCCGCCAGCTCATCCTTGTGCTCGGCGATCACGGCCGGGAATTCGCTGAATTTCTCGATGCGATAATCGATAGTGTTTTCAAACGTGCCGACGTCGACTTCAAATGCGTTGCGGGTATCCAGCATCACCACCGGTTTGCCGTTGTCATCATGGCCTTGATCCAGCCAGCGCTTCAAAGTCTGCGCCTGCACCGCCGGAGCCCGGCCCAGTTCCGGCTTGATCAGCGGGTGCTTCATCGTGATGATTTCAGCTTTCAGCTTGACCAGCATGCGGGTGAACGGCTGCTTTTCCGAATAGCTTTCCTTTACTTCCAGATCCGCAAAGCGCTCGTCGGCGCGCAGCCAAGCCAGAAACTGGTCGATTTGCTCGCGCAGGCCGGCCAGGAACAGGTTGATTCCTTCGGGAGTCAGCAAGATCGTGCCTTTTAGTTGCAATTTCTTGCAAATTGCAAGAAATTCAGGACGTTTTTGCTCTGTATCTGTGAAGGTGACGAATTTATAGGCCGCGATATTGACGAAAGGATGACTGGACTGCATGGCTTATTTCTCGGTAAGTCGTTGATTTATCAGTATTATAAACGCCGGACACAGGTTTGCCCAATTTTGACGAAAGTCTGTCTGGCCTCGGGGTAAAATACCGCCCATGACGACACCGCAATTTATTCAGCAGTTTATTCACCTACGCCTCCATTCAGAGTATTCCATTGTCGATGGCCTTGTACGCATCGACGACGTAGTGAAAGCTGCAGCCAGCGATGGCCAGGCTGCACTTGGCATTTCCGATCTCGCCAATTTGTTCGGCATGGTCAAATTCTATAAGGCTGCGCGGGGCAAAGGCATCAAGCCGATTATCGGCTGCGACGTCTGGATTACCAACGACGACGACCATGACAAGCCATCGCGCCTGTTATTGCTGGTCAAGAATCGCCAAGGGTATCTGCAGCTATGCGAATTGCTGTCCCGTGCATGGCTGGAAAACCTGCATCGCGGCCGCGCTGAAATTCGCGCCGAATGGCTGGCCGGTCTCAAGGATCATGGCGATGGAAACGGCTTGATTGCGTTATCCGGCGCGCACTTCGGTGATATCGGCATTGCCATCGATAATGGCAATCCGGAGGCGGCCGAGCGCTGCCTCCAGCGCTGGTCCACTATCTTCCCGGACAATTTCTATGTAGAAGTGCAGCGCGCCGAACAACCGAATATGGAGGTGCATGTGCGCCAGGCGGTGGCGCTGGCGGCGAAATTCGGTGTGCCGGTGGTGGCCACTCATCCGACCCAGTTCCTCGACAAAGAAGAGTTCATCGCGCACGAAGCGCGTACCTGTATCGCCGAAGGCGAGATGCTGGCCAATGCGCGCCGCGTGCGCCGCTTCAACGTGCAGCAATCGTTCAAGACTCAGGCAGAAATGGCGGAGCTGTTTGCCGATATGCCGGGGGCCTTGCAGAATTCCATCGAAATCGCCAAGCGTTGCAACCTGACACTGCAGCTGGGCAAGCCGCAACTGCCGGATTTCCCTACGCCGGACGGCATGACCATCGGCGAATTCCTGATCCAGCAATCGCAGGAAGGCCTGGCGTTGCGCCTGGTGCATCTGTTCCCCGACGAAGCCAAGCGCGAGCAGCAGCGCCAGCGTTACCAGGACCGGCTGAAGTTTGAAACCGACACCATCATCAAGATGGGATTCCCCGGTTACTTCCTGATCGTTGCGGAATTTATCCGTTGGGCCAAGCAGAACGGGGTACCGGTCGGACCGGGGCGGGGTTCCGGCGCGGGTTCGCTGGTGGCGTATTCGCTGCAGATTACCGATCTGGATCCGCTCAAATACAACCTGCTGTTCGAACGTTTCCTCAACCCTGAGCGGGTATCGATGCCCGACTTCGATATCGACTTTTGCCAGGAAGGCCGCGACCGCGTCATCCAGCACGTCAAGGATTTGTACGGTAAGGATGCGGTGTCGCAGATCGCCACCTTCGGTACCATGGCCGCCAAGGGCGCGATCCGTGACGTCGGCCGGGTGCTCGATTTTGGCTACAATTTTTGTGACGGCATTTCCAAGCTGATCCCGTTCAAGCCGGGTAAGCACGTGACGATCGCCGATGCGATCCAGGAAGAGCCGATGCTGGCGGAACGCTTGGAAAACGAAGAAGAGGTCAAGCAACTGCTCAACCTGGCGCAGCAAGTCGAAGGTATCGCCCGCAACATCGGCATGCACGCCGGTGGCGTCCTGATCGCCCCGGGCAAGCTGACCGATTTCTGCCCGTTATACACGCAAGGCGGCGATGCCGGCGTGGTCTCGCAATACGATAAAGACGACGTGGAAGCAGTCGGCCTGGTCAAGTTCGACTTTTTGGGCCTGACCACGTTGACTATCCTCGATCGTGCAGTGCGCTACATCAAGCAGCTTGATCCAGCCATGGCGGATTTCAGCCTGGAAAAATTGCCGCTCAACGACCGTGCTTCTTATGAATTGCTGACCGCCGCCAAAACCGTGGCCGTGTTCCAGCTGGAAAGCCGCGGCATGCAAGGCATGTTGAAAGATGCGCGGCCTGACCGCTTCGAAGACATTATCGCGCTGGTGGCTTTGTACCGTCCGGGCCCGATGGACCTGATCCCTGATTTCTGCAAACGTAAGCACGGCGAACGCTTCGACTACCCTGACCCGCGGACCGAAGGCATCTTGTCTGAAACCTACGGCATCATGGTGTATCAGGAGCAGGTGATGCAGATGGCGCAGGTGGTCGGCGGCTACTCGCTCGGCGGCGCCGATTTGCTACGGCGGGCAATGGGTAAGAAGAAGGCTGAAGAGATGGCGGAACATCGCCAGATTTTCCGTGACGGTGCAGCCAAGGACGGCTTGTCCGAGGCCAAGGCCGACGAAATTTTCGACTTGATGGAAAAATTCGCGGGCTACGGCTTCAACAAGTCGCACGCAGCCGCCTATGCCTTGCTGTCGTATCACACAGCCTACCTGAAAGCGCATCACCCTGCAGCGTTCATGGCCGCCAACTTGTCGTTGGCGATGGACGATACCGAAAAGATCAAGATCCTGGTGGAAGACGCGCTGGTTATCTGCAAGCTGACTTTGCTGCCGCCGGACATCAACGCATCGGACTACCGTTTCACGCCGGAAGGCGAGCCGGGCAAGAAGGCGACCTTTATCCGCTACGGACTCGGAGCCGTGAAAGGCTCAGGACAGAACGCGATTGAAGCCATCATCGCTGCCCGCCAGGAAAAGCCGTTCGTCGATTTATTCGATTTCTGCCTGCGGGTCGACAAACGCCAGATCAACCGCCGTACCATTGAGTCGCTGATACGCGCTGGCGCATTTGACTGTTTCAAGGTCGACCGTGGGATCCTGCTGGCGTCGGTGCCGCGCGCGATGGAGGCCGCAGACCAGAAACTGGCGTCGGCCAACCAGGTCAGCCTGTTTGGCGGCGACGACAGCGATCTCGAAGCACCGATCGAATATGTACAGGTAACACCCTGGACCGATAAGCAGAAACTGACCGAAGAGAAGACTGCCCTCGGTTTTTATCTGTCCGGGCATCTGTTCCATGCCTATGCCGGAGAGGCGCGCCGCTTTGCACGCACGCCGCTTGGCAGTCTGGAGCCATCGCGTGAGCCGCGTACCATGGCCGGCATCATCTCTGGTTTGCGGACGCAAATGACGCAGCGTGGAAAAATGATGATCGTCACTCTGGATGACGGCAGCGCAACGCTTGACGTAACTGTCTACAACGAACAGTTCGAGCCGAACAAGGCTTTCTTCAAGGAAGACGAGTTCCTGGTAGTACAGGGCAAGGTCTCGGAAGACCGCTTTAACGGCGGCTTGCGGGCCTCCGCCGAAAAAGTGATGGACATCGCTACCGCACGTATTCACTATGGCCGCCAGTTTGTGCTGTCGCTGACATCTTCAGAAAAGAAGATCGACGTGGTGCAATTGCGGGATATGCTGGCACCGCACCGTTCGGACAACGGCTTGCCCTTGACTCTGCGCTACACAGGCGAGGGCGTGGCTTGCGAAATGCTGTTCGGCGACGACTGGAGAGTGTCGCCGAGCGACGGTTTGCAGTTTGCCCTGGTAGAGAGAATCGGTTCGGGAATGGTCGCTGTGGAGTATTGAGGCCGCGCTCGACATATTTTGTGCGCCAGCGTCAATCGGCGCTATTCGGAACATCCCTCGACTCTGCTGCAGGAGAAGCAATTCTCCATGGCTACAAAGAGTAGACAAAGAGTAGAAAATTTAAAGCAGACTTATGAACGTATATTCCTATACAACGATCTTCAAGCGGCTTGCAGCTTTGCACAAGCCGTACAAGAAGCGCCTGGTGCTGGGCCTTCTGGGGATGGTAGTGACCGCGGCAACCGAGCCGCTGGTTGCCTACATCTTCAAGATCCTGCTGGACAAGGGCTTTGTTCAAAAGCAGACCTTTCCGATATGGGTGGTGCCGCTAGCCGTGATCGGCGCATTCGTCGCGCGCGGCGCGTCGACTTTCCTGACCACCTATATGACCAACTGGGTATCTACCCGGGTGCTGACAACGTTGCGCCAGCAGATGTTCAATCGCATCTTGAATGTCTCGATTGATTTCCATGCCACCCATACGGTAGGCCGCGTGATCAATTCGATCATGTTTGAGGTACAGCAAATCATTGAAATGATCAGCAAGCTGTTCACCTCGATCGTACGCTGCGCTCTTACTGTTGCGGGTTTGATGGGTTACATGCTGTTCATCAGCTGGAAACTGACGATAGTCGCACTTGTCTTGATGCCTCTGATGATGCTGGTGGTGCGCACCACCGCCAAGCGCCTGAAGAAGCTCAACAAGGATTCGCTCGACGTCAACGCCCAGCTAACACAGGTGATTGAAGAAACCACCCGCGCCCAGCAAGTGATCAAGGTGTTCGGCGGCGAGGACTACGAGCGTAAGCGCTTTGCGGAGTCCGCCGAAGAGATACGCCGCTACAGCATGCGCATGACCAGCACCTTTGCCGCCACCGTGCCGGTCACGCAAATCATGATGGCTTGCGCAATGTCGGTGATGATCACGATGGGTCTGGTCCAAGCCAGTCATGGCCAGCTTACCGCCGGCGATTTCATTTCGTTCCTGGCAGCGATGATTGCTCTGCAGGTGCCGCTCAAGCAACTGGCTGAAGTGAATGGCCCGTTGCAGCGCGGAATGGCAGCGGCGGAAGCGGTATTCAAACTGATCGACAGTCGGGTCGAACGTAGCGGCGGTATCCAGCTGGAGAAGCGAGCGATGGGGAAAATTGAATTCTCCAATGTCGGCTTTTCCTATCCCGGCCAGGAAAGACCTGCCTTGAAGAACATCAACCTGGACGTCAAGCCGGGCGAAACCATCGCTTTCGTTGGCATGTCGGGTGGCGGTAAATCAACTCTGGTCAACCTGATTCCGGGTTTCTATTCGGCCACCGAAGGCCGTATTTTGCTGGACGACTTGCCGATCGAAAGCATCGCGCTGGACAGCTTGCGGGCGCAGATAGCCATGGTGAGCCAGAATGTCGTGCTGTTCAACGACACGATCGCCGCCAATATCGCCTATGGCGACAAGGCCCCTAGCCAGGAACGGATTGAAGCTGCGGCGAAGGCTGCGCATCTGGCAGAGATGATTACTTCTTTACCGGAAAGCTACGCCACCCAGGTTGGCGACAATGGTTCGCGCCTGTCAGGCGGCCAGCGCCAGAGGCTGGCGATGGCGCGCGCCATCTACAAGGATGCACCGATCTTGATTCTGGATGAAGCCACTTCGGCGCTCGACACTGAGTCCGAACGCGCGGTGCAGGCAGCGCTGGACCAACTGATGCAGGGCCGCACAACGTTTGTGATCGCCCATCGACTGTCAACCATTGAGCGCGCCAGCCGTATCGCCGTGCTGTCGAACGGCAGTATCGTGGAGATCGGGACTCACCAGGAGTTGCTGAGCAAGCAGGGGGCCTATGCGAATTTGTATCATCTCCAGTTTTCCAAGGGAGCGGTGAACGTCGAGATGTAATCCTGGCGATCTCGAGCCGCAGGCCTGAGATCAATGGCGTGCAGCATCCGGAGAATATCGTCTGCAAGACAATCAAAAAGAAAATTTCATGACAGCACAACTCGTCCCGGCCGAAAGATTAAAGACAGCAGATAAAATTCTGTTCATCGCCCATCTTGCCCTTGGTGATTTCACCTACCTGCAAAACTGCTTCCAGGCTTTTGCGCAGGCCTTTCCGCATATCAAGATCCATATCTGGGTAGACGAGGTCAGGCGCACCGACAAAGAAGCCGCATGGCCGTTTCTGAAAAAATATGCCCTGTACGACTGGTTGGCAGAATGTCCTTTCGTCGCCAAGATCTATCAGCAGACCTACAGTCCGGCCTTGTTCGAGCAATCTATCGTCGAGGCGCAACAGCAGGATTATCCGCTGGTTGTGTCATTGTCGACGCTGCGGCCGCCAATGTATGCAAAACTGGCGCGCCAGATCAGCCCGCGCGGATTTGTAGCGGGCATGCAGAAGCCGGCTGGAATTCTCGCACTGCATAAGCGCTTGGCGTATCGTAAGCTGGATGCCTCTTTCAATCCCGACGGCGTCGCCGAGCCGGGCGTGCATATCAGTGCGGTGTATGCGGCCTGGTTCAACCGCCTGTTTGGCATGGAGAGTACGCCATCCTCGCGCCTGCCCTTTGTACGGATTCCAGAGCAGTGGGACCGCTACGCGCAAGAGCAGCTGAAGCTGTGGAAATTTGAACGCGACAACGGACAATCGGTTTATCCGGCCAAGCTGATCTTCATCAATCCCTATGCCAAAACCCATAAACGCTGCTGGCCGCTGGAACGGGTGGTGGAATTGGTCTCGGCACTGAGAGCTGAGGAAGCCTATCGGGATACGCGTTTCATCGTCAACGTCGTGCCGGAGGAAATGCAGCATGCGAAAGCCTTCTTCGACGGCAAGTCGCTAGGCCGTTTGCAGCTGTTCAGTGCGCAGGACAATTTTTTTCAGTTGCCTGCCATGTTGCGGGAATGTGATCTGATTATTTCGGTCGAAACCGCTGTGATGCATCTGGCCAATGCTGTGCATGTACCAGTGATCGCCTTAATGCGCCAGAAAAATCCGGAATGGGCGCCGATCGACAAGGAACACAGCACGGTGATCACTACCGCCAACCGCAGGGATTGGGTGAAGGCGATTACCGTTAACCAGGTTATCGCTGTACTGCACCAGCAGAAATAGGCGCATTCGCGGCATCGTTGCTACGTGCCTCCTGGCGCCATTGCAAGACAATCTTGGCGACGGCGTCAGGCCTGATGTTTTCCATACAGTCGCAACTGGCGGCGTTGCTGCCCTTGCAGCCGACGCAGCTGATCGGCAAAGACAGGGCTTGCGCCCGGGTTCCCAGCGGCGCCCACCGGCCCGGGTGCATCGGGCGAGTCGGCGGGAACAAGCCGAGCGTGCGCTGCCCCAATGCCGCTGAAACGTGAAGCGGACCAGTACCGCTGGCGATCAAGCCATCTGCAGCCTTAATGAACGAACTGAGTTGGTCGAGCGTGAATTTTCCGCAAACATTGCTGACGTTCGGCTGCTGCAATAATTCTTTCGCATGTTCGGCCAGCCATTCACCTTCGGCAGGGCTGCCGGTAAGCCACATTTGTATATCCGGATAGTTACCCAGCTCTTTGGCGAGTGCCGTGTAATGTTTGATTGGCCATTCGCGCCCGTGACCATTGGACTTCGTATGGAGGATGAGATTGAACGGGTGCGCCTGGAACAGCCGGTTTATTTCCGCAACCTCGGGAATGTCGAAATCATAGAGCGAGATGATTTCAGGCAGCTGCGGAATGGTGGTCAGCCCGAAAGGGCGCAGGAATTCGAAATTGAATTGCGCCTCGTGCAATTCCGAATTGCCTTTCTTGAAGCGCACTCTACGATTGCAATACAGCATTTGATAAAGCTTGTGGCGGGCGTTGCCGATCCGGTTGCGAATGCGCGCCTTGAATGCAATTACCGCCAGGCGCTTGTTCGGCTGCGCTAGGATGATGGTGTCGACATTCGCTTTGGCAAAGTAGGCATCCGGATTATCCAGGAAGCTCTCGAGCTCCACCACGTCGTCGATACTGCGGCAATGTCTGACCACCGGGGCGGCATAGGCGCGGCACAGGAAACTTATTTTCAGCGACGGAAAGTGTTGTTTCAGATATGCCGCAATCGGCAAGGTCAGGATGACGTCGCCTATATTGTCGGTGCGGCATATTAAGACATGGGAGCTGGTTATTGCCATATGTAGATCGTTAGTACAGTACGGATGATGAATTTTTGGGCATTGTATCTTGCTGCCACGTGTATCGGTCAAGTTCTCACCGAGTGTTACTTATTGCTTGGAATTACCTTGCGGAAAGATATTTCATATACCATTTGAAGCTGTCCAGTACTTGCCCGCGCTTCATCAGGAAGCGCGAATACATACGCATCTCCTTGTAGTTTCTTGGCGCCTTGTCGAGCGCCAGGTCAGCCCAGGGCGACAACGCCTGATACTTGACGAAGAGGTCGCGCGACGCGTGCAGGCACCAATCGTTCCACGGCTTTACTGCGCCGGCAAAGTGGATGAATATGACTTCACCGATATCCCGCATCAGGCGCTTGTCCTTTTCCAGGTCATGGATCAGGTCATACAGGAAATTCCATTTGCGCGGAATGTACTGGATTTTTCCCTCAAGCACGACATTCAACGCGTCTTGGTCCGGAAAGCGGTAGTCCTTGCCGTTTTCCAGGATCGCATGGATGGTTTTCTCGGTGATTTCCTGGGCCATCCAGTTCTCGACATGCATGTACATCACGCCGGAATTGAAATACTTCTGCGACGCCAGTTGCAAAGCCGCACAGCGCCTGCGGGTGGTTTCATCCGCATCAGGCACCACGATCGCCGCGTCGCCGCCGAAATCCATAGCCAGCAGTTCGGCCATGCTGCCGACGCATAAGATATCAGCATCCAAGTACAACACCTTGTCGCATAATCCGCGCAAGGTGGAGGGAATCAGTAAACGCGTGAAGATAGTCGGCGAGTAGTAGGAGAATTGCGAGATGTGTGCGAAAGGCTTGAATACATCCGGATCGATGATATGGATATGCGTCTTCAGGTCATACATTGTTTCCAGCTTCTTGAAGCGCGTCCGGTTATCTTCGGAAAGCGAAAAGGCAAAGACGTGAAAGGTGAATGTCACGCCAGGGCTGTTGGCGATGATCGATGCAATGGTCGCACCCATGCTGCGGCAATAGTGATCGTCCACGCAAAAAGCAATGTGGAAAGAATCGTCCGTTGCCGGATTGCCAGAAGAAAGCGGTAAAGAGTTATTCATGCAAGCCTTACATAAGAATGATGTCGTACTGTTCCTGCGGATAAACCGTTTCCACCTGCAATGAAATCGGCTTGTGAATGAAATCACCCAGCATCGCCAGATGCTGGGATTCTTCTTCAAGGAACATGTCAACCACCACTTGCGACGCCAGAATACGGAATTCGCGCGGGTTGAATTGTTTGGCTTCGCGCAGCACTTCGCGCAGGATTTCGTAACAGATGGTGCGCGCGGTTTTGACCTGGCCTTTGCCGTTGCAAGCAGGGCAGGGTTCGCACAAAATATGCGCCAGCGATTCGCGGGTGCGTTTGCGCGTCATTTCCACCAGGCCCAGCGCCGAGAATTCCGAAACCGATTTCTTGGTTCTGTCGCGCAGCAAGGCCTTGTGCAACTCGGCGAGCACAGCAAGCTTGTGCTCGCTATTTTCCATGTCGATGAAATCGAGAATGATGATACCACCCAGATTGCGCAACCTGAGCTGGCGTGCAATCGCGTGTGCGGCTTCCAGATTGGTTTTAAAAATCGTGTCGTCGAAATTGCGGCCGTTGACGAAACTGCCGGTATTGACGTCGATGGTCGTCATGGCTTCCGTCTGATCGACGATCAGGTAGCCGCCCGACTTGAGCGGCACGCGCCGACTCAAGGCTTCCAGGATTTCTTCTTCTACGCCATACAGGTCGAATAGCGGCCGTTCGCCCGTGTAATGCATCAGCCGTTCGGTGACGGATGGCGTGTAACTTGCGGCGAATTCCTGCAGTTTCTGGTAATTTTCGCGCGAATCGACCTGGATCGTGGTGGTCTCGTCATTGACGAAATCGCGTAGCACGCGTTGCGCCAGGCTCAAGTCCTGATGCAGTAAGGTCGGCGCCGGTTTGGTCTTGGTTAGCAGCGTGATGGACGACCAGGTCTTGCGCAGATACTCGATATCCATCTGCAAGTCCGCATCCGGCGCGTCTTCAGCCATGGTGCGGATGATGAAACCGCCTTTTTCCTCGGGCGGCAACAGCTTTTGCACTTTGCTCTTCAGCAGTTCGCGTTCGGCTTCATTCTCGATACGTTGCGAGATGCCGATATGGCGGTCTTGCGGCAGGTACACCAGCATGCGGCCTGCGATGGAAATCTGCGTCGACAGCCGGGCGCCTTTGGTGCCTATCGGGTCTTTGACGACTTGCACCGTCAGCGACTGGCCATCGAACAGAAGCTTCTCAATCGGCGTTTGCTGGGCCGCCTGGCCGTCGTGGGCGCGGGTTTCCCAGATGTCAGCGACGTGCAGGAAGGCAGCGCGTTCAAGTCCTATATCGATAAATGCCGATTGCATGCCGGGCAGCACGCGGACTACCTTGCCCAGATAGATATTGCCGGCCAGGCCACGCGACAAGGTGCGTTCGATATGCAGCTCTTGCACAGCGCCCTGGAAAATCAGGGCGACGCGGGTTTCCTGCGGTGTGATATTGACGAGGATGTCTTCGCTCATAAAATGCGGATGCCTGCCTGTTGGAGTAATTGTGCTGTTTCGAAAAGTGGCAGTCCCATGATGCCGGAATGGCTGCCATGTATGCTTTCGATGAAAATCGCTGCCGGTCCCTGGATGCCGTAGCCGCCGGCCTTGTCATAAGGCTCGTTGGTATCGCAGTAGGCCTCGATCATGGCATCGCTCAAGCTTTGGAATAAGACATCCGAAACCTGCGTGAGTTGCCAAGATTGTTCTTGATGGATAACAGCGACGCTGGTGAGCACCTGATGAGTGCGTCCGGACAACAGTCGCAGCATCTCGACCGCTTCGCGTTTATTGGCTGGCTTGCCGAGAATCCTGCCATCGATCGTGACCGTCGTATCGGCCGCCAGGATCGGCCGCGCCGGCAAACTGCGCCACACCATCATCTGGTAAGCGGCGCGCGCTTTTTCCATAGTGACCCGGGCAACATAGGTTTGCGGCAATTCGCCCGGCAAGACGTCTTCGCTGACGTCGGGGCCGCGCGGAGTCTGGTCGCGCAACAACAGCAATTCAAAGACAACGCCGATTTGTCTTAGCAGCTCGCGCCGGCGCGGGCTTTTCGAAGCAAGATAGATTTTCTGGTAAGGGTTTTTCATTGCTGGCTTTACGGCAGATGCGTCGTCAAATGTTTCCAGCGATTATTACAGAGTTACGTGTTTGCCGGGGTGTTTTACCACCCGCCAGGCGGCGATTACACGCGATGGTAGGGATGGTTCTGGGTAATCGACCAGGCGCGGTAAAGTTGTTCGGCCAGCAGCACGCGCACCATGCCGTGCGGCAGCGTCAGGCTGGAGATGCGTAACAGGCTGTCGGCGTTCGCCTTGAACTCAGGATCCAGGCCATCGGCGCCGCCAATAATGAAGGCGACATCGCGGCCATCGCGCTGCCATTGGGTAAGTTGCTGCGACAGCTGGACGCTAGTCAGGTCCTTGCCGCGTTCATCGAGAGCGACGATGCGCACGCCTTTCGGCAAGACGGCCTCGATCCTGCTGCGCTCCAGCGCCATGGCGGAAGCGGCCGTGTTGCTGCCTGAGCGTTCGACGGGTTTGATTTCCTTGAGGACGATACGGCAATCCGGCGGCATGCGTTTCGCATACTCGCCGAAGCCGTTCTCAATCCATGCCGGCATTTTGTGGCCGACCGCAGCGATGATGAGCTGCATAAGCGATGCGATAAGAACTAGGAATGCAGCAGCTTATTCAGCCGCCTTGGTCTTTGCCGGAGCGCGCTTGACCGCTGGCTTCTTGGCAGGAGCCTTCTTTGGCGCGGCAGTCTTCTTAGGCGGCACTGAACTCTTCGATGGCGCTACCTTGATGGTTTTGCCGACTGCCTTCTTGACGCCATCGGTCTTGACCGGCTTCTTGCGCGCGGGTGCTTTTTTCGGTGTGTCGTCTTCCGGCTTCAACGCTTGCGAAGCGAGGTGGCGGGATATTTTCTTTGGCGCCTCTTCTTCTGCAGCGGTACGCGTAGAAATCCGTTTGGCAGCGCCGAACTTGACTTCCTTGTCGCCCCAGATTTCTTCCAGACGATAGTAGGCGCGGATTGCCGGCTGCATGATGTGAACCACCATATCGCCCATGTCGACCAGTACCCATTCGCCGGTGTCTTCGCCTTCGACGCTGAGAATGTTGCCGCCGTTTTCCTTGACTTTGTCACGCACTGAAGCGGCCAGTGCCTTGGTTTGACGATTGGAAGTACCGGAGGCAATCGCGATACGATCGAACAGGCCGGTCAGGTGAACCGTGTCGTAGACGCGAATGTCTTGGGCTTTGACGTCTTCGAGTGCATCGATGACGAGACTTTGTAGTTTTTTGATATCCATTTAATTCTTATAAAGATGATGTTGTTCAATATAGTCCAGTACTGCCGCCGGGACCAGCGTGTCGGGTCTTTTTGCGTTGTGCAGCGCCGCACGGATTTCTGTTGCCGAAATATCTACAGCCAGATTCTTCGCCAGATAGGTCAAACCGTGCGCGCTCTGGCGAATCTGCTCCGGGGTAGCCGCGCGGCGTGTAAATTCGCGCGTGACCTCGGCTGGAACCTGCGATGCATCCATGGCAAAACCGGGGCGTGAAGCCACGCCCAGATGGGCATAGTCAAACAGGCGGTCCCAGCCTTGCCAGGTATTCAAATGCTGCAACTGGTCGGCGCCCATCAGGAAAACGATAGACGCCTGCGGCCCGAGTTCAGCGCGCAATGCTTGCAATGTATCAATAGTATACGTTGCGGTCTGTCGCAGGATTTCCTGCTGGTCGATGACCAACGGTACGCTTTGCTGGCTAAATGCACGCTTTACCATCTCAACCCGTTGCTCCGGACTGGCTTCCAGTCCGTGTTTTTGCCAAGGGTTGCCGGCAGGAATTACCCGCAATTCATCTGGCGCCAGCAAGGTGACAAAGTATTTCGCCAGCGCCACATGACCATTGTGGACCGGATCGAAACTGCCGCCGAGAACTGCTATGCACTGCCTGGAACGTGGAGTGTGATTGGATGTCATACGGACTGCTTATCAAACCCACTCGCGATGGATCAGGAAATCGGAATATAAACGAGCTTCCGGGCTCCCTGCCGCTGGTTGCCAGTCGTAGCGCCACTTGACCACGGGCGGCATCGACATCAGGATAGACTCGGTACGTCCCCCGGATTGCAGACCGAACAAAGTGCCGCGATCATACACTAAATTGAATTCAACATAGCGTCCGCGACGATATGCCTGGAAATCCCGCTCATTTTCGCCGTAGGGCGTATCCTTGCGGCGCGCCAGGATTGGCGCATACGCCGGGATAAATGCGTTGCCGACGCTTTGCATCATGGCAAAGCTTTTTTCGAAGCCCAAGGCATTGAAATCATCGAAGAAAATGCCGCCGACGCCGCGCGGCTCCTTGCGGTGCTTCAAATAAAAATAATCGTCGCACCATTGTTTGAAGCGCGGGTAGAGCGCCGGCCCTTGCACTGTATCGCTGTCAAACGGCGTCAGCGCATCACGGCAAGTACGGTGAAAATGTTCGACATCTTCGGTAAAACCGTAATAAGGGGTGAGATCGATGCCGCCGCCAAACCACCAGACCGGCTCCTGGCCTTCGGCGCTGGCGATGAAAAAGCGCACGTTCATGTGGACGGTCGGAGCGAACGGGTTACGCGGATGCATGACCAGCGAGACGCCCATGGCCTCCCACTTGCGGCCGGCCAGTTCTGGTCGGTCAGCCGCTGCAGATGGCGGCAGGCTACTGCCCATTACGTGCGAAAAACCGACGCCACCGCGTTCCAGCACATTGCCTTCTTCGATAATCCGCGAATTGCCGCCGCCGCCTTCGGCACGTTGCCATTGATCGCTGCCGAAAGGTTTGCCGTCAATCTGTTCCAGCGCTGCAACGATGCGCGCTTGCAGATCGAGCAAGTAGGATTTGACCGCGCTGGCCGGATTGGCTGGACTATCGGGAGAGGTGTTTGAAATCATCGTGCTAAAGGAGGTATCTATCAATTTGCTAGTCTGGCAACGCTAAAAGCATAAACTGTTTATTCAAATCGGGGTCAGGGTTTTTCGTCTTGCATGACGAAAACCCCTGACCCCGACTTGTTTAGTACCGACGCAGCTAGCCGATAAACCGATCAGGCATGTTTCTTCAGTGCCCGCCAGCCGATATCGCGGCGGAACTGCGCGCCGTCGAAATGAATCAGGTCGACCACGCCGTAAGCCTGTTTCTGCGCCATCTTGACGCTGTCGCCCAGGCCCACTACGCACAGTACGCGGCCGCCGGATGTGGTCAAACGTTCGCCGGTGAGGGTGGTGCCGGCATGGAACGTCACTGTATCGGCGTTCTCCGGCGGAATCCCGGAAATCAGGTCGTCCTTGCGCGGCGCGTCCGGGTAACCGGACGCAGCCATCACCACGCCCAGCGCGGTGCGACGGTCCCATTCCAGTTCAATCGTATCCAGGGTGCCGCTGACAGCATGCTCCATTACCATCAGCAAATCGGTTTTCAGGCGCGCCATGATCGGCTGGGTTTCCGGGTCGCCCATGCGGCAGTTGAACTCCAGCGTTTTCGGATTGCCCTTGTCGTCGATCATCAGGCCAGCGTACAGGAAGCCGCTGAACGGAATACCGTCCTTGGCCATGCCTTGCACTGTCGGCGTGATGATTTCGCGCATGACGCGTGCGTGCAGCGCCGGGGTGACGATAGGGGCTGGCGAATAGGCGCCCATGCCGCCGGTGTTCGGCCCCTGGTCGTCGTCCTTGAGGCGCTTGTGATCCTGGCTGGTGGCCAGTGGCAGGATGTTCTTGCCATCGACCATGACGATAAAGCTGGCTTCTTCGCCGGCGAGGAATTCTTCGATCACTACGCGCGCGCCTGCATCGCCGAGACGATTATCGGACAGCATCATGTCGACCGCGCCGTGCGCCTCTTCCAGAGTCATGGCAACCACAACGCCCTTGCCGGCAGCCAGGCCATCGGCCTTGATGACAATCGGTGCGCCTTTTTGGTCGATGTACTGATGCGCTGCGCCGACGTCGGAGAAGGTTTGATATTCGGCAGTAGGGATGTGATGACGTTGCATGAAGGACTTGGCGAAATCCTTCGAGCTTTCCAGCTGCGCCGCTTCCTTGGTCGGGCCGAAAATCTTCAGGCCGCGGGCACGGAAAATATTCACGATGCCTGCTGCCAGCGGAGTTTCCGGACCGACCACGGTGAGCGCGACATGTTCGCGTTCAACGAAATCCGCCAGCGCCGCCGGATCGGTGATGTTGATGTTTTCCAGGCGCTGGTCGAGCGCAGTGCCACCGTTGCCGGGTGCGACGAAGACCGTTTGAATGCGCGGGGATTGGGCGATTTTCCACGCCAGGGCATGCTCGCGGCCGCCAGAGCCCACTACCAGAATTTTCATATGAGTCCGTGTATCAGTCTTCGATTACTGCGTTGCTATAAATTTCTTGTACATCGTCCAGGTTTTCCAGCGCGTCCAGCAGCTTTTGCATCTTGACGGCGTCGTCGCCGGTGAACACGGTTTCAGTCGCCGGCTTCATGATGATTTCAGCCACTTCTGCCTTGAAGCCGGCTTTTTCCAGGGCTTCCTTGAGTGCGGAAAAATCATGGGGATCCGAAATAACTTCGATGCCGCCTTCATCGTCGGTGACGACATCTTCCGCACCTGCTTCCAATGCCGCTTCCATTAAAGCGTCCTCATTGGTGCCTGGCGCGAACAGCAACTGGCCGCAATGTTTGAACATGAACGCCACAGAGCCTTCGGTGCCCATGTTGCCGCCGTATTTGGAAAAGGCGTGGCGCACTTCGGCGACCGTGCGAATTCTGTTGTCAGTCATGCAATCTACGATGATGGCGGCGCCGCCGATGCCATAGCCTTCGTAGCGCACTTCTTCGTAGTTGACGCCGTCCAGGCCGCCGCTACCGCGCTGGATGGCGCGGGTGACGTTGTCCTTGGGCATATTGGCGTCGGACGCCTTGTCGATTGCCAGTCGCAAACGCGGGTTGGCGTCAATGTCGCCGCCGCCCATACGGGCCGCAACGGTAATTTCCTTGATCAAGCGGGTCCAGATTTTGCCGCGCTTGGCGTCGGTTGCGGCCTTCTTATGCTTAATATTGGCCCATTTGCTGTGTCCAGCCATGATGGTTCTTTCTTGCTCTAGTTAGCTATAATCAAAGCGCAATTTTACCATATTGCACTTTCTTGAAATCCACTGAAATCGACCCCAAACCATGTCAAATCCTCTCCTGATTGCCAAAAACGCCGAGCATGACCTGGTGCTCCTGCCCGCATTAGTGAATCGCCATGGCTGCATTACCGGCGCCACCGGCACCGGTAAGACCGTCACCTTGCAAGTGATTGCACAGGCTTTGTCGGATCGCGGCGTACCGGTTTTCATGGCCGACGTCAAGGGTGATTTGTCCGGCATGGCTAAGGCTGGAGCCTCTTCGGGTAAGTTGAAGCAGCGGCTGGAGGCGCTGGGAATCGAAGAGCCGCAGTGGGCGGCGACGCCGGTCACTTTCTGGGATGTGTATGGCCAACAGGGCCATCCGGTGCGCGCTACGATCTCCGACATGGGGCCGTTGCTGTTGGCGCGTATGCTGAATCTGAACGATACCCAGCAAGGCGTGTTGCAGCTGGTGTTCAAGATCGCCGACGACAACGGCCTGCTGTTGCTGGACCTGAAGGATTTGCGGGCGATGTTGCAACACGTCGGTGACAATGCTGCCAGTTTCCAGACCGAATACGGCAATATTTCCGCCGCCAGCATCGGCGCTATCCAGCGCGGCCTGATCGGCATTGGCGAGCAAGGCGGCGAACAGTTCTTCGGCGAGCCGATGCTCAATATCGACGACCTGATCCAGACCGATGGCAGTGGCAAGGGTGTGGTGAATATTCTGGCGGCTGACAAGCTGATGAACGCGCCGCGCCTGTATTCCACCTTTTTGCTGTGGATGCTGTCGGAACTGTTTGAACATTTACCCGAAGTGGGCGACCTGGACCAGCCGAAGCTGGTGTTTTTCTTTGACGAAGCACATTTGCTGTTCAGCGAAGCGCCCAAGCCCTTGCTGCAGAAAATCGAGCAAGTGGTGAGGTTGATCCGTTCCAAAGGTGTTGGCGTATTCTTCGTCACGCAAAATCCGCTGGATATTCCCGATACCGTGCTGGGCCAGTTGGGTAATCGCGTGCAGCATGCGCTGCGCGCCTATACGCCGCGCGATCAAAAAGCCGTGCAAGCCGCCGCCGATACCTTCCGCGCCAATCCGGCCTTGAACACGGCAGAAGTCATCGGCGAACTTGGCGTCGGCGAAGCACTGGTGTCCTTCCTTGACGAGAAGGGACGTCCGACTATCGTCGAGCGTGCATTCATCCTGCCGCCGGCATCGCAGATCGGACCGATCACAGATGAAGAGCGCAAGCAACTGATGGCGACATCGATTGTCGCCGGCGTGTATGAGGCCGCAGTGGATCGCGAATCGGCATACGAAATATTGAAGGGACGCAGCGCTACGCCAGCAGCCAAAGATGGCGCGCAAGCCGGTACGGATTCGTCGATTGGGGCCACTGTCAGTTCGTGGGGCAGCGCGTTGGGCGGCTTGCTGGGCGGCGGTTCGGGGCATAAAGACAGCGTGGTACAGGCAGTGGTCAAGTCCGCTGCGCGCACCATCGGTTCTCAGGTTGGACGCGAATTGATTCGCGGCGTGCTGGGATCTTTGCTGAAAAAAAAGTAAACAAATAATCGTACGCCGTATCACCGCATGATGGCGTTGTCAGAGGGATCGGCTGAGCAGTTTTTTTCTTGCTCCGATCCCTTAACAACGCGATCTTCCTATACCCATTACAATTCCCCCATGGGCAATCAATGAGCAGCAAGTTATACCCGGCCGGTCGCCAACTCTTTCTTGGCGGCTTGGCAATTGCCGTTGCCGGCGCGATTCTGTTTTCAGCCAAGGCGATTGTCGCCAAACTGATCTATCGCTATCCGGTTGATGCGGTCATGCTGATCACGTTTCGCATGCTGTTTTCGTTGCCGTTGTTTGCCGCCGTGGCCTTGTGGAAGGCGCGTAGCGAAACGCCGTTGTCGAACCGCGACCGGGCCCGGATAGTGGTGCTGGGATTGATCGGCTATTACCTGTCGAGTTTTCTCGACTTTCTCGGCCTGCAGTATATTTCGGCCGGGCTGGAACGTTTGATCTTGTTTTTGACGCCGTCGTTCGTGTTGCTGATGTCATTTCTGTTTTACCGGCGCCGGGTGACATGGCTGGAGTGGGCTGCATTGCTGATTTCCTATCTGGGAACGGTGCTGGTGTTCTTGCATGATGTGCGCCTGGGCGGCGCCAATATCGGCCTGGGAAGTACCTTGGTGCTAGGGGCGGCAATCAGCTATGCGCTGTATCTGATGCTATCGGGCGAACTGGTGAGCCGGGTCGGTGCGATGCGGCTGGTGGCGTATGCGATGTGTGTTTCTTGCGTTGCCTGCATTGTGCAGTTCATGGTGTTGCGGCCGTGGCCGGTTTTGTTGCAACAGTCGGCGCCGGTATATGGCTTGTCGATGATTAACGCCGTGTTTTGTACGGTGCTGCCGGTGTTTTTGACGATGATTGCGGTGGCGCGCATTGGTCCCGCGACTGCGGCGCAAGCCGGTATGGTCGGGCCGGTTTCGACCTTGTTTTTAGGTGCGCTGATTCTGGACGAGCCAGTTACGGCGATCCAGCTGACGGGCACCAGTCTGGTGTTGGTGGGGATTTATCTGATCTCGAAAAAGAAGACATAGAAAATAAAAAGCAGAAAAGAAACGCGGTCAGATAAAAATTTTTGCAATTTCATGCAATGTAAGTTGTAGCTATCTAAGTATTAGCTATCGAGGATTATTAGGAGGTGAAAGCAATCATGGTAAAAGCAATCAGGATATCGAAAACCGGCGGCCCGGAGGTCATGGATTATGTAGACGTGGAGGTTGGCGATCCAGGCCCGGGCGAAGTGCGGATACGGCACGCTGCCTGCGGCTTGAATTTTATCGACGTCTACTTCCGCACCGGCTTGTACCCGCAACCGTTGCCGGGTGGCTTGGGCCAGGAAGCTGCAGGCGTGATCGAAGCGGTGGGCGAGGGGGTGACGCACGTCAAGGTCGGTGACCGGGTATCTTATGCGACCCGTCCTAATGGCGCTTATTCCGAAGCGCGTGTGATGCCGGCAGCGTTCCTGATCACATTGCCTGATTCCATCAGTTTCGATACGGCCGCTGCAATGACTTTGCAGGGCCTGACTGCACAATACCTGTTTCGCCGCACCTTCCCCTTGCGCGGCGGTGAAACCATCTTGTTCCATGCTGCCGCGGGCGGTGTTGGCCTGATCGCCAGCCAATGGGCGCGAGCGCTGGGCGTGACCATGATAGGCACCGTCAGCTCGGCAGAAAAAGCGGCGCTGGCGACAGCGGCCGGCTGCACCCATGTGATCAATTACAAGACCGAGAATTTTGTCGAACGGGTGCGTGAAATCACCGGTGGCAAAGGCGTGCCGGTTGTGTATGATTCGATCGGCAAAGATACATTCATCGGTTCGCTGGATTGCCTTGCGCCTTTGGGCACCATGGTCAGTTTCGGCAATGCCTCCGGTGCGGTGCCACCGTTCAGCCTGAACGAATTGGCGTCGCGCGGCTCGCTGACGATTACCCGGCCTTCGCTGCCAAGTTACATATCGACCCGGGCCGATCTTGATGCTGCTGCTGCGGATTTGTTCCAGATGGTGGACAGCAAGAAAATCACGATTGAAATCAACCAGCGCTATGCTTTGAAAGATGTGGGGCAGGCACATGCCGATCTGGAGGCGCGCAAGACCACTGGTTCCACTGTCTTGATTCCTTGAATTTTCCCCATGAGTTTATCCCCAGAGGAATGAATGAACGACCCCTTGAAAGAGCAGCCGGACGACCAACTGGAAAATCCGATGCATCATCCGGCAGAGCAACCGACCGGCAGCGACGGCTCGCCTAAATTCGGACGACTGCTGATTGTGCTGGTGCTGGTGGTGATTCTGATAGGCTTCATCACGTTTGCCAGCGAATGGTTTTATAGCTGATTGTCACAGCCGCAAAAAAACAGCCTGTGCCCTCACCGTAGTGAGGGCACAGGCTGTTTTACCTTGGCCGGGCTTTATTGTTGGTCCTCAACCTTTAGCTTGACCACATGCGGCACGCCGCTCTTTCCCGGGAAATCGGTAAAGGCGCTACGCACCAGATATGGCATCACGGCCGGTAACGAATTCATCTTGCCTTCGCTGTTGACAGTGACGTCATACAGTTTTTGGCCGCCGGCGGCGCGCGTGATGATGATATTCAGGCGGCGCAGGAATAGTTGATAGTCATATTCGCGCTGACCGACCACTTGCGGTGCGTACCAGAACGGATCGTAAAACGGATCGCCAAACCTGGGGCCATAGAATCCCGGCCGTCCCCAGCCATAAGGGCCATATCCGCCGTACCACATTGGATCAGCGACAACCGGCTCCACAACGTGGACGTCGCGCGCGGCGATGCTGTAGTTCAGGGCAACCTTCAATTGTGCGGTGGCGGTATTGTCCTGCTGCACAAATCCCAGGCGCTGCAATTCCGCGCGCACCAGGCCTTCATAGTTGCGATATTCCAGGTCATTGTTCTGCGCGTCCGTGTGTTCGAATACGAAGGATTTGCTCGGCAGGTCCGCAGGCCATTCGTTAAAGGCCGTGACATTGCTGCGAATGACAGTGGCACAACCGCCTAGCAACAATAACAGCGAGGCGATACATAGACTGATGATGCGATTCATTATGATTCCTCTTCGTGGGGGGATGCGCGGCGCATTTCCTGGTTTTACCTGATAGGCGTCGGCGGCAGCGGATGCATGGAGCTTGCGTTCTTTTTGGCTTGGCGGCTGAAAGAACTGCATGATCTTAGCATTTTAGCCAAATCTTGATAGTGTTGCTCTATCGCTTTGTCTCTATCTGTAACTAACGAGATTTGATTTCCCGGCAAAACAAATGAGCGATGTCTTGATGATAATTTATTCCAATTATTGCCATGTTTTCAATTCGACATCTATTGTTGGCGGTTGTAGTGCATATCTGCCTCAAATTGGATGATCCTTTTCGCTTTGATTGGTAGAATCACTGCCTGCCTGCAATTTTAAGAACCAATTACACTGATTAAGACTGACCAGCCAGGTTTTAAGAGGCTGCGCAAACACAGATGGCTAGGAGGAGCAACAGCCCAGGTGTGTTTGCAACAGCCTCTAAGCTAGTCACCGAGCTATCGCTCGTAGTGACATGCTTAGTTGCCGACTGTAGTTACCAGCCATAGTTGCCAATCGAAGTTATTACAATTAACCCGTCACCTTAGCGACCATTTCCTATGCGCACCGATACTTCCGCTACACCACCAACCATTCATCGTAAGGATTACACCGTCCCTGCATTTCTGGTCGACACCGTCGACATGGGTTTCGATCTCGATCCTGCCGCGACCCGTATTGCTACTCGCATCACGATGCGCCGTAATCCGGCCAGTACGAGCAAGGAAATCGTTTTGTTCGGCGAAGAGCTGGAACTGGTGCAGTTGCGCCTCAACGGCAAGCAACTGAAGGCCAGCCAGTACAAGCTGGAAACTGGCAAATTGCGCATCGCTTCCGCGCCCGCCAAGGTGGTGTTGGAAATTGAAACGCTGACCAGCCCGGAAAAGAATACTTCGCTGATGGGTTTGTACGTCTCCAATGGTAATTTTTTCACCCAGTGCGAAGCCCAAGGTTTCCGCAAGATCACCTATTTCCCGGATCGTCCGGATGTGATGGCCAAGTACACCGTCATGTTGCGCGCCGACAAAAAGAAATATCCGGTATTGCTGTCGAACGGCAACCTGATCGAAGAGGGCGACCTGCCGGATGGCCGGCATTATGCCAAATGGGAAGACCCATTCAATAAGCCTTCTTATCTGTTCGCGCTGGTGGCCGGCAACCTGGTCTGTCAGGAACAAAAATACACCTTGAAATCCGGCCGTGAAGTCTTGCTGCAAGTCTGGGTCGAAGACGGTAATCTGGATAAGACCCAGCACGCCATGGATTCGTTGATCAACAGTATCCGTTGGGATGAAGAACGCTTCGGCTTGGAGCTGGACCTGGACCGTTTCATGATCGTTGCTGTCGGCGACTTCAACATGGGCGCAATGGAAAACAAGGGCCTGAACATTTTCAACACCAAGTATGTGCTGGCTAATTCGCGCATCGCCACCGACGTCGATTACGCCAATATCGAAGCGGTGGTCGGTCACGAATACTTCCACAACTGGACCGGCAATCGCGTCACCTGCCGCGACTGGTTTCAGTTGTCGCTGAAAGAAGGCCTGACAGTCTTCCGCGACCAGGAGTTCTCGGCTGACATGATCGGCACCGACAGCGGCCGCGCCGTCAAGCGCATCGATGATGTACGCGTTTTGCGCCAGGCCCAGTTCCCTGAGGATGCCGGTCCGATGGCTCACTCGGTACGTCCTGATTCGTATGTGGAAATCAATAATTTCTACACCGTCACGATTTACGAAAAGGGCGCAGAAGTAGTGCGCATGTACCAGACCTTGTTTGGCCGCGACGGCTTCCGTAAAGGCATGGATTTGTACTTCGAACGCCATGACGGCCACGCAGTCGAGTGCGACGATTTCCGCGCTGCTATGGTCGATGCCAACGGCCGCGATCTGAGCCAGTTCGAACGTTGGTACAGCCAGGCCGGCACGCCGCGGGTGCAAGTGCAGAGCAAGTACGATGCGGACAAGAAGACTTACGAGCTGACGCTGTCGCAAACTTGCGTGCCGACACCGGGGCAAACCAAGAAACTGCCTTTCCATATCCCGGTGGCGGTCGGCCTGCTCGACAGCAGCGGCAAAGACATGACACTGCGTCTGAGCAGCGACGGCAAAGGCAAAGTCAACGATGACACCACCCGCGTACTTGAACTGACCAAGGCGCAGCAGACTTTCCGTTTTATCGATGTCGCCGAACAACCTGTACCGTCGATCTTGCGTAATTTTTCCGCACCGGTGGTGCTGGATGTCGCCTATACCGATGCCGAACTGGCTTTCCTGTTGGCGCACGACAGCGATCCGTTCAACCGTTGGGAAGCAGGCCAACGTTTGGCGACGCGCAGCTTGCTGACGCTGACGACAGCTGTTCAAGAAGCATCGCAAGCCGGCAATGTGGTGGCGCTGGAAGATGTATTGAACAACGCTGCCTCCAATAGCGCGGCCTTGGGCAACGCACTGGGCTTGATCCTTAACGACAGCACGCTCGACGCCGCTTTCCGCGAACAGGCCCTGACGCTGCCGTCGGAATTGCTGTTGGCGGAACAGACCGACGTCATCGATCCGCAAGCGATCCATGCATCGCGCCAATATTTGCGTGGCAAACTGGGGCAAGCGCTCAAGGATGATTTGCTGGCTGCTTATCACGCCAACCAGACGCCTGGCGAATATAGTCCGGATGCTGACGCTGCCGGTAAGCGCGCGTTGAAGAACGTCGCCTTGTCGTATCTGATCCAGGCCGACGAAGCTGGCTCGCACGCGCTGGCGCAGCAGCAGTACGACAACGCCAACAACATGACTGACCGCCTGGCTGCATTGGTGGCGCTGACCAACAGCAGTGCGCCTGGCAAGGCCGCTGCGCTGGAGAAGTTCTATCAGGACTTCGAGCAGGAAGCGCTGGTCATCGACAAATGGTTTGCGTTGCAAGCCACAGCTTATACTGCCGACGTCGCCACCATTCGCGCACTGGCGCTGCATCCGGCGTTCACGTTGAAAAACCCGAATCGCGCGCGCAGCCTGATTTTCAGTTTCTGCAGCGGTAATCCAGCCAATTTCCATGCGGTCGACGGCAGCGGTTATGAATTCTGGGCCGACCAGGTGATCGCGCTCAATGGCGTCAACCCGCAAGTTGCCGCACGCTTGTCGCGCAGCCTGGACCGCTGGCGCAAGTATGCGCCAGCACTGCAGGAAAAAATGCGTAGCGCCTTGCAACGTGTGGCGGCGGCGCCTAATTTGTCGAAGGATGTACTGGAGGTAATTGGCAAAGCACTCGCCAATTGATTTTTGTCGATTCGCCGCGGATCAGGGAGTGGTATGCCATGATTGGCGGCGAAGAGCCGTAACGAAGAAAGAGCACTATGAAACGTATTAGTCTTACGCAGCACCTGATCGAGCAACAACGGCTGCACAATAGCATTCCGGCGGAATTGCGCTTGCTGATCGAAGTGGTGGGCCGCGCCTGCAAAACCATCAGCCACGCGGTCGGCAAGGGCGCACTGGGCGAAGTCCTGGGCAGCGCCGATAGCGAAAACGTGCAGGGCGAAGTGCAGAAAAAACTGGATATCATTTCCAACGAAATCCTGCTCGAAGCCAATGAATGGGGCGGCCATCTGGCAGCCATGGCATCGGAAGAAATGGAGTCGATCCATCCGATCCCGAACCGTTATCCGCAAGGCGAATACATGCTACTGTTCGATCCGCTCGACGGCTCCAGCAACATTGACGTCAACGTCTCGATCGGCACCATCTTTTCGGTGCTGAAAGCGCCGGACGGCATGAAAACACCGACCGAACAAGACTTCATGCAATCCGGCCGCAAGCAGGTTGCGGCTGGCTACGCGGTGTATGGCCCGCAAACCATGCTGGTCCTGACCACTGGCAACGGCGTGCATTGCTTTACCCTGGACCGCGAAATGGGTTCATGGGTACTTACCCAACGCGACATGCAGATTCCGGCCGAGACCAAGGAATTTGCAATCAACGCGTCCAACGCTCGCCACTGGCATTCGCCGGTCACGCGTTATGTCAACGAAATGCTGGCTGGCAGCACCGGCCCGCGCCAAAAGGATTTCAACATGCGCTGGATCGCCTCGATGGTGGCGGACGTCCATCGTATCCTCAATCGCGGCGGCATTTTCATGTATCCAGCCGATGCGCGTGAACCGGACAAGCCAGGCAAGCTGCGTCTGATGTATGAAGCCAATCCGATGGCCTTTATCGTCGAGCAAGCCGGTGGTGCAGCTACCGACGGCAAGCAAGCGATCATGGATATCCAGCCAGAGAAGCTGCACCAGCGAGTGCCTGTGTTCCTCGGCTCCAAGAGTGAAGTCGAACTGGTGACGCGCTATCACCAGGAGTAATCAGGCGTAAATCAGGCGTAATCTGGAGTAGGACAGGAAGCCCGCTGCGGGGGCGCTGGTCAGGTCAGAAGACCAGCCCTTGCGCAACGGTAAAATGCCAGACGTTGTAAAATTGCGCCTTGTCGGCAATCGCTCTACAGCAAACGCTTTACGGCAATACCCATCAATAGACACAAGAGGAATAGATTGAAAACAGCACTAGTCGGAGATAAGGATATCCCCGAGTTCGACAAAGATATCATGGCCAATCTGCTGATCACGATCGTGGAAGAGAAGCTCGTGCGACAAGAGCAGATGCTGATCGCCGTAGTGAATGCGAAGCAGGAAATCTACCGCGTCATCGGCGCGGCTGATCGCAAGCAGTTCATCAACGCGGTGGAGGAACTGGAAGATCTGGAACTGAGCAACGAACTGGATGAAATCGATCGCGCCAAGAATGGCTATGATGCGATTTTCGGTTTGAACACATAACTGAACAGCTTTATTGGCCTCTCCATGCTGTCTGCTCGATGAGCTGACAGCATCATTGCTGTAGAAAAATCACATTCCTGCGCCGTTCCTGATGACGTGATTCAGCGTTTTCTCCTCGCATTCCCTGGTTTTACCTCCCAAACTCACCAATTTTATCTTCATTATATTTCTATATGGAAATATAATGGCCGCTGCGTTCAACCAGGGGAACAGAATAATGAAAGCAGTCATCGCACTGACCGTGCTGACGATGATCATCTTGGCTGTCATAGCCGTGGTCACCAGAGAGAAGCAGGCGACACAACAAAAACGCCGCGAATACATCAGGAAAAAACCATTGTCGAATAACGATCAGGTCATGTACTGGCGGCTGGTGGGCGCCTTGCCGGATCATATGGTGCTGGCGCAAGTCAGCCTGGGTCGTTGCCTTGGCACCAAGGACAGCGGCGGACTGGATACCCTGACATCGAAGAACCTGGATTTCGTGGTGTGCGACAAAGCCAGCGAAGTGGTTGCGGTCATTGAAATTGATAATAAGAACCACAACGTCAAAACCATCAGTAAAGAGGATGAGCGGAAATATAAGGCGCTGAAAAATGCAGGTATAGACATCATCCGCTGGCGTGCAAATTCGTTGCCCAGCGAAGCCGATATCCGAGAACGCTTCACCTTGCTGGATCCGACCAAAAAACTGCGGGTAGTGAAGAACAAGACGCATCAAACCAGCATATTCGGTATCGGTATCGGTAAATACCGGAATACCGGCGCCGGCTAATTAGCTCGCCCTGAGGAATTGCGCTTCGGCGGATTCTATACTGTAATCACGCAGTTCCGGCCCTGGTCTTTGGCACGATAAAGACGCTCGTCGGCGGCACGGAAAATCGTGTCGATGGTCGTGCCGTCCTGGCCGAACTGCGAAACCCCGATACTCACCGTGAGTATCAGCTTGGGTACCAGGATACTTTCGAATACGGCGTTTTCAGTGGCTTGCCGGATGCGTTCACCTATCGTCACTGCCAATTCCATTGTCGCCTGCGGCAGCAGCACCATGAATTCTTCGCCGCCCATGCGCGCCACGCTGTCGTAGGGGCGGATCTCTTCCGAGCATTTTTGTACGAAACCCTGCAAGACTTGATCGCCCACTTGGTGGCCGTAGCGGTCATTGATCGCCTTGAAGTTGTCCAAATCGAGAGCGAGCATCGCGAATGACAGATCGTCGCGCTTGGCCCTGGCGATTTCGGCATCCACGCGTTCAATGAAGTGGCGCCGGTTAGATGCGCCGGTCAGTGGATCGGTTGACGCCAGGTGCTCCAGCATCTGGTTGCTGCGCTGCAGTTCCTGCAGGGCGCTTTCGGTCCTCACCATAGCCATCGCCAGACGGTTCACCATTTCTTCTTGGTTGTAGATATTAGCAAACGAACGCGTAGTGTGAAATGCCTTGATGATGCCGTAGCTCAGGATGAAAAAGCCGCCGGCAAAGATCGCATGCGCCAGCCACCACATATGGTTCCACGGCTTGCCAAGGATGAACGCCAGCGACGACAAGCCGAACAAGGCGATCGAAATACCGAAAACGGTCATCAGCGGCGAGCGGATCCGACCGATCAGCATGAGGCTGAGATCGACTGCCGAAAACAGCAGGGCGCCACCTTCCATCGCCAGGCGTACTGCCGGGCTGCTTGCGATCGGGGAATAAGCAAGTATCGCTACCGCAACGTCGACGACCAGAAACACCGCGATCCAGGCCAGCCATGGCCGCGGATTAACTCGTTGTTCCGGTGTGTCGGGCTCCTGGTTGAACGATAACAGTCCTATCAGTAGCAGGATAGACATAGCCAGTCGAGAGGCCGGGCCGTATAGCAGGAATAGCCAGATATTGTGGTGCGCCATGCCGGTAAAGGCGCCGTGTGGAGCATAGATCAGGGTAAAGCCAAGAAAGCCCAATGTGAGCCAGCGCAACAGCGGCTCTCCCGACGACAGATAGCAGCGCCAGCTCACATAGGCCACGAACAGGCCTTCGATAGTGGCGCCTGCAATCGCGATTTCGTGAAACAGGTGGTTTTCAAATTTGAGCGCCGGATCCTGGAAAAAATACAGGTAGGCAATCAAAGCGACCGGGGACAGGGCGAAACCGGCGATCAGGAATGCTGCATAAATTTTGGTCGCGCGGCGAATGGATTCCGGCCGCTCACCGATAGTTACGCTCATGTCCATATGCATCCTTGGCTCAGATGATGGCGCCGTCGCTTGGCGGCGATTTGTCAGCTCGCAATATGACAATTAAAAACAGATTCTTACAAGCAAGGTAACAAACATTTTCCAGTTTCGATAGGATTTTTGTAGATTTAATTGAGAAACTGTCATTTTATGCAGGGTAACGTGAATCCCGTTTTACGCCGGTAGCATATAAGATGCTAAGAAATTCAATTTGGAGTTTCAGTATGAATGGCCAACAAGACAGCGGAGAATTTGCCAAATTGCGCGAAGAAATACGCACTTTCGTCGAAGAACGTGACTGGGATCAGTTTCATACGCCCAAAAACCTGTCTTCCGCATTGTGTGTCGAGGCCGCCGAGCTGCTTGAGCATTTTCAATGGCTTCAAAACGGCAGCAGCGACGAACTCGGTCCGGTCAAGCTGGAGCAGGTCAGGCACGAGATGGCAGATGTGCTGACTTACCTGATTCGCCTTGCCGATAAACTGAATGTCGACCTGAGCGCAGCGGTGTCCGAAAAAATGGTCCTCAATCGCGCCAAGTATCCCGCAGACATAGTGCGTGGAGATGCGCGCAAATATGACGAATACAAGAATCGGTAAAGGTTCATGCGCGGTGATTAACCGTGATTGCTGCGCAGTCAGTTGTCTGCGTTGTCTTCCGCTCGACGCGCTTGAGCGGATTTTGCAATCCTGCCATGTTCCAGGCTAGCGACATTGGCGCACTCACCTGCGGCCCAGGTTTCATGCAGCGTTGAGCGCAAGGCTTGCAAATGTTGCCGCTGCTCGCGCAGCGTGTTCATCAGTTGATCGATTTCATGTAGGCGGCCGTCCAGTTTGTGCAAAAGCTGATCCTTGGACAGTTCTTGATGGCTGGCGAATACGCTTCGTATTGCATCCAGCGAAAATCCCAGGCCTTGCGCCATCTGGATCTGTCGCAGGCGTTCCAGGGCGGTATCGGCATATTCGCGATAGCCGTTGGCGCCACGCCCGGGTTTGGGCAGCAGGCCACTTTGCTCGTAATAGCGGATGGCTGAAGGCGCTACGCCAGCTTTTTCCGCCAGTTCCCCGATCTTCATTATGCTTGACCTTCAAGTTGACTTTAATCTTAGGATACAGTATTTCCATCACCTGCCAACGGTTTTGCCATGCAATCATCCTTGTTTTCAAATTTGCAACTCCCCAATGGCAGCGTGCTGCCCAATCGCCTGGCCAAGGCGGCGATGGAAGAAAATATGGCTGACGCAGGACAATTGCCGGGCCCGGCCATCCAGCGTCTTTATTATGCTTGGGCCGAAGGCGGAGCGGGTTTGATCATCACCGGCAATGTCATGATCGACGGCGCGGCGCTGACCGGCCCGGGCGGCATTGTGCTGGAGGCGGATACGCCGTTGGCGCCCTTTATGCAATGGGCTGATGCAGCAAAGCACAAAGGTGCGCAAGTATGGATGCAGATTAATCATCCGGGACGCCAGGTAATGGCAGCCATGGGTGGCCGCGCATGGGCGCCATCGGCGGTGGCGCTGGATATGGGTAAGCACAGCAAGCTGTTTGTGCAACCGAAAGCCATGAATAGTGCTGAAATCCGGGAGGTCATCGCACGTTTTGCGGCTACCGCCGAAGCGGCCGAGCGGGCCGGTTTTACAGGCGTCGAGATTCATGCTGCGCATGGTTATCTGATATCGCAATTCTTGTCGCCACTGAGCAATCAGCGTAAGGACGAATGGGGCGGCAGCTTGCAAAACCGGGCGCGCATGTTGCTGGATGTTGTACGCGCGGTGAGGGCAAGAGTTTCTGCCGGCTTTTGCGTGGCGGTGAAGCTCAATTCAGCCGATTTCCAACGCGGCGGCTTCACCGAAGACGATGCCAGGCAGGTGATACTTTGGCTGAACCAGATGCCGGTAGACTTGGTTGAGCTGTCTGGCGGCAGCTATGAAAGCCCCGCCATGCAAGGACGCACTGCAGACGGCCGTAGTCTGGCGCGCGAAGCCTATTTCCTGGAGTTCGCGAAAGAACTGGCCGCAGTCGCCCAAATGCCATTGATGACCACCGGCGGGATTCGCCGCAAGGCTGTCGCGGAACAGGTACTGGCCGGTGGCGTGGCAGTGGTCGGCATGGCTACCGCGTTGGCGATTGCCCCTGACCTGCCGGCGCAATGGCAGGCGGGTGGCGACCAGGTCGCACACAGTCCGCAAGTCGATTGGAAAGATCAGGTCATGGCGGCTGTGGCGCGCATGGCGCTGGTCAAGCGCCGCTTACGTCTGCTGGGCGACAGCCGTACCGCGAGAGGCAATCATTCAGCGCTGTGGAGCCTGGTCGGCGATCAACTGCGCACCAGGCGGCTGACAAAGCGCTATCGGCGCTGGTCGCAAGCGCGGGTGTGAAGCGACAAGAAGCGACAAGCGTTTATGCGTATTCGCGTTCTAAAAGCTGATTTGCAAACGTATCTATAAATTTATTTACACATTTATACTGCCGCGGCCGAGTTCGATGACTTTGCCGCCGACCTGAATCGCACCGTCAGGATTGACCTGAAGGTGCAGCACGGACGGGCGTTTGACTGCTTCGCCCTGTTCGATACGGTACCGTGCAGGCAAAGCATAGCCTTTGGCGATCAGCCAGCCACCCAGGTTGGCGCAAGCCGATCCGGTGCCGGGGTCTTCCACCACGCCACCGCCTGTTTTGACAAAGAAATAGCGTGAAACGATGCGACCCGGAAAATCGGGATCGAAAGCGAACACATACACGGTCTTGCGCTCAAGGCTGCTTTCCGGCCACGCCTCAAGCCGCGCAGCATCCGGACGGGTGCGGCGCACCGCATCGATGTTGCGCAGGGCTACCAGCAACTGGTCGCTGCCGGTATCTACCCACAAGGGCGCGTCCAGCAAATCGTCTTGCTGCAAACCGAGCAGCGCGGCCATGTCTACCGTCGTCATTTTTTCCGATGCGGTCTTCAGACCGCCTGGCTGGGGTGCGATCAAGGTCCAGACATCGCCTGCGGCACTGACCGGCACCACGCCGGCGGTGAACTCCAGAGACAGCGTATCGCCGGTGTGCGCCAGTTCGCGCACTACCTGGGCAGTGCCGAGAGTCGGATGACCGGCAAAGCGCATTTCATAATCGGGTGTGAAGATACGTACGCGTGCATCAGCCCGCTCAGAGGGCAGGATGAACGTGGTTTCCGACAGGTTGAACTGCAGCGCCAAAGCCCGCATGGTGGCGTCGTCCATGCCGCGGGCATCTTCAAATACGCACAGCTGGTTGCCGCCGAAAGTGGATTCGGCGAAGACATTGAGGAGCCGGTAGGCATAGGTGCTCATGGAAGTCCTGTGATTCTGTGGTGGAGTGAAAGTGCCGTGCCATTCACGCATTGGCAAAGCGTTATCCTACCTTATGTAACGCACACTTTTCAGATATTCCCTTGACAATATCCGGAACATGGCGCAAAAGTTTACCCTGTGCCGAGCGATCATTCGCCGGTCAGAGGAGGCGCCAAAAATGGACTTCGATTTACCCGAGCTGATCGAGTTGGAACGCATCATCCAGGATGGGCAGCCTTATCTGGAAAGCCGGACCATATGCGACATTGAAATGAAGGGACATTGTTTCCCGGTCTATGTCCTGACCATCGGCAGCAAAGACCCTGCGGCGCCGGCAGTCGGCTTCTTCGGCGGCGTTCACGGCCTGGAGCGGATCGGCACCCGGGTTCTGCTGGCCTTTCTGCGTAGCCTGCTATCCCGCCTGAAATGGGACACGGTGCTGCATCACCAACTGGCGTCGGTACGCCTGGTTTTCATGCCTCTGGTAAATCCCGCCGGTATGTGGGACAGCACGCGTTGCAATCCGCGCGGCGTGGACCTGATGCGCAATGCGCCGCTCAACGCTAGCGAGAAGGCGCATTTTCTGGTTGGCGGGCAGCGGATCAGCGCCCGCTTGCCATGGTATCGCGGACGATCCGATGCGCCGATGGAGGCCGAAGCCCAGGCGCTCTGCAGCGTGGTGCAGGAAGAGCTGATGAGTCGTGAATTCAGCATTGCGCTGGATTGTCATTCTGGCTTCGGCGTCAAAGACCGCATCTGGTTTCCTTACGCGCACAGCCGGGAGCCGATTCGCCATTTGCCGGAAATCATGGCCCTGGCGGATCTGTTCAACCAGACTTATCGCGAAAATAATTATTTATTTGAAGCACAAAACTGCCAGTATCTGACACATGGCGATTTGTGGGATTACCTCTATTTGCAGATGCCGGCCGGCAGCCGACAGGTTTTTCTGCCGCTCACGCTGGAAATGGGATCCTGGCTATGGGTCAGGGAAAATCCGCGCCAGCTGTTTTCCAGGCACGGGATGTTCAATCCAAAATCGACCAGCCGGCTGCATCGCGTGTTGCGCAGCCACCTGGTCTGGCTGGAATTCCTGACGCATGCTGCCGGCGCCCATAAAAACTGGATGCCCGCCAATTCCGTGAGTGTTCCGCATAATGGTACTTACCATGGCTAAATGGATATTTCTGCGCGGTTTGATGCGAGAGACGCGGCACTGGGGACAGTTTCCAGATGTGTTCCGCGCGGTGGTGCCGGAAGCCGACACCATACTTCTCGACCTGCCCGGTAACGGCAGGCTGCACGACAAAAGAAGCCCGGCGCGCGTGGAGCACATGACGGACTACTGTCGTCGGCAGCTGCTAAGCCAGGATCTTTTGCCGCCTTACAATTTGTTCGCCTTGTCGCTGGGCGCCATGGTCGCAACCGATTGGGCAACCCGCTATCCGGAAGAAGTCGATGGCTGTGTTCTCCTCAATACCAGTTTGCGGCCAGTCAGCCCGTTTTACCACCGTCTCAGGCCGCGCAACTATCCTGCGCTGCTGGCAGTTGGCTTGCTGGGGATTGTCAATCGTAATATCGCCAGGCAGGAGCGCCTGTTGTTGCGGCTGACCAGCAGTCAGGGAACTGAGAAAACCGCTGTATTGGAAGAGTGGATTGGCTATCAGCGTGATCAGCCGGTTACGCTGGGCAACGCTTTGCGCCAGCTATGTGCAGCAGCGCGTTATTGTGCGCCGAGACATGCGCCGCTACCCCACTTATTGCTGCTTGCGGGCGGATCGGACCGCTTGATCAATCCGCGCTGTTCGCAAGCGCTCGCGCGTCAATGGCAAGCGCCGCTGGCGACGCAGGCCGCCGCCGGCCATGACCTCACCCTGGATGCCGGGCGCTGGGTGGCCGAACAAGTGCGGGACTGGCTTGTCATGGCGCCGTCTCCGCCGGTGTCGCACTAGGTTTGTCGAGTTCCTCAGTAGTTCGCTGAATGACCGGTTCCTGTTCTTGCTAAGAGGCTGTTGTGAAATTAATCTAGCGTTGTTGCCCTTGCAGGGCGCGCCCGGACTTGCAAGCCCGGGTCGTTCCGCAGGCAGACGACAGTGTCGTCCGAAACCCCTGCTACACCCTCCTAGCCGTACTGCTCGTACTGTCTTCGTCGGCGAGCCTAGCCAACTGTGTTCGCAACAGCCTCTAAGTCATCTCATGATTCATCGCCGCCTCAGTCAGGCTGATAGCCAGCTCGGGAGCGGCCTCCTTCCGTTCGCTGTACCTGCTGGTCAGGTATGCCGAGCGGTCGCGCACCAGCAGCGTAAATTTGTAAAGTTCTTCCATCACGTCGACCAGGCGTTCATAGTAAGGCGACGGCTTCATGCGGCCGTTGTCGTCGAATTCCTGATACGCCTTGGCGACCGAAGACTGGTTGGGAATGGTGACCATGCGCATCCAGCGTCCGAGGACACGCAGGCCGTTGACGGCGTTGAATGATTGCGAGCCGCCAGATACTTGCATTACTGCCAGCGTTCGGCCTTGGGTCGGGCGGGTGCTGCCAACTTCCAATGGAATCCAGTCGATCTGCGACTTGAACACGCCTGTGATCGCGCCATGTCGTTCGGGGCTGCACCAGACCTGGCCTTCCGACCATTCCGAGAGATGTCGTAATTCCTGCACTTTTGGATGGTCTGGCGTACAGCTGTCAACCATCGGCAAACCGTGCGGATCGAATACGCGTGTTTCGGCGCCGAAATGCTGCAAGATGCGCTCGGCTTCCAGTGTGAGGAAGCGGCTGTACGACTTCTCGCGCAGAGAGCCGTATAGCAGCAAGATGCGCGGGGCATGTGTCGATGTTGTCGGCGTGTCCAGTTTTTGCAGCGTCGGCATATCCAGATGCGGTGCGCTGATGTTGGGCAGATTGTTGAGTTTGCTAGTCATTGCTCTTTATCCTTTTTCCATTGGCGTCAATCACCGCTTCGCCATCTTCTTTGGTGAAAGCACCCAACTGTGGCAAGGGCAGAATGTCCAGCACGAGCTCGGATGGTCGGCATAGCCGCACGCCGATTGGCGTTACGACGAATGGACGGTTGATCAGAATCGGATTGGCAAGCATGGCGTCGAGCAGTTCGTCGTCGCTCAGCGACGGATCGTCCAGTTTGAGCTCGGCAAAAGGCGTGCCTTTTTCGCGCATTGCAGCGCGCACCGTCAGGCCCGCCAACTGAATGATCTGACGCAAGTCAGCGCGGCTGGGCGGCGTTTGCAAGTACTCGATGATGTGCGGTTCTATTCCCGTATTGCGGATCAGGGCGAGGGTATTACGGGATGTCCCGCAAGCCGGATTGTGATAAATCTTGATTTCCATGATGGGAGCCCTCTTTGTTTGGTGTGAATAACCATTTGAACAGGATCGCGGCGGCCGCAGCGCCGAGCAGCTGCGCGACGATAAAGCCCGGCACGTCTTGCGGCCGGATGCCAGCAAACGTATCCGATGCGGCGCGGGCCAAGGTGACGGCCGGGTTGGCGAACGATGTCGACGATGTGAACCAGTAGGCTGCGGTGATGTAGGCGCCTACGGCAAATGGCGTGTATGCCGGCCGGTTGCGAGAGCAACTGATGATGACAGCCAGCAGGCCGAAGGTGGCGATGAACTCGCTCCACCACTGGGCAGGTCCGCTGCGCGCATGGTGTGAAGCAAAGAAGGCCGCATCGCCGAACATGCCGTGCGCCGCAGCGACGCCGGAAAAAGCTCCCGCGATCTGGACCGCGATATAAAGTAACGCCAGCTTCCCCGGAATGTGTCCGAGCCACATTTCGCTCAAGGTCACGACCGGGTTGAAATGCGCGCCCGAGATCGGCGCAAATGTCAGGATGAGCGCGACCAGACCGGCGCCGGTCGCTAGGGTGTTTGCCAATAGCGCTATGGCGACGTTGCCTGCCGCCAGCCGTTCTCCCATGATGCCGGAGCCGACGACGATCGCTAGCAGAAATGCCGTACCGAGGAATTCACCTGTTAATTGACGAGACTGTGTCATATCGACGTATGTTCAAGTTTTCCTGATTGCGGATGTGCTTCAGGTAGAAGTCGCGACAGTCACGCAGGCCGGGGTGCAAACCGGCGTGCATGGATTGCCGCCGCAGCAGTTCTCGGTCAGGAACTGGATCAATCCGTTCATCGCAGTGAAATTGGCGACATAGAGGATGGAGCGGCCGTTTTTTTCGGATGTAATCAAACCGGCATGCGCAAGCTCCTTCAAATGAAAAGAGAGGGATGATGGAGCAATGCCGAGGTTTTCGGCGATCTGCGTAGGAACCAGGCCCTCAGGTCCTGCTTGTACCAAAAGGCGAAAGGTTTGCAGGCGCGATTCCTGGGCAAGGGCGGCAAGGGCGATAACGGCGGATTTGTTTTCCATGATGCTTGCATATTAGTGGAAACATTAAATTAATTCAATAATTATCGAAATATGGAATTGTTTGTGTAAGGAAATCGAATCTGCGCCGATGGTCACGGCAGGTTTACATGCTGTACGTGTTGTTGTTTGGCAAAGTCCAGTCATAATGACCGACTTGGTGTTTGCCAGCCAAAAGAATAGGTAGTCATCACATTGCATTTGATCCGGCCCCTGTTGTATTGGGCGCGCTCGTTAATAACCGCCTTCATTCACTTAGTTACTAATCGATATGAAATTGTCTTCCAAAGGCCTCGCCCTCATCGGTTCTCTGCTGGTTGTGCAACCGCCAGCGATTCAAGCGCAAACTCCCGCGAAAACGGCAGGAAGCTATGAACTGCCGCCATTGCCCCTGCAAGCTGTGGTGGATGCGCCGCTGCCGCCGCAGCTGTCTGTCAGTCCGCACCGCGATTTGCTGGCGTTGACGCAGACGCCGTCATTGCCGGGCATCGACGCTGTCGCACAGCCGGAGCTGAAACTGGCCGGCCTGCGGATTAACCCGCGCACTTATGCGCAGAGCCGCTTTTCATTTGGCAACGATTTGTTTTTGATGGAGATCGCCAGCGGCAAGGAAATCCGTTTGCAGGGATTGCCGCAACCGTTGTCGATCGCCAGCTCAAGCTGGTCGCCGGACCAACGCTATATCGCTTTCAATCAGGTCGATGCCAAGACCGGCACTAACGAGCTATGGCTGGTCGATGTTGCTGCGCGCCGTGCGCGGCGGCTGACTGCAAAGCCGTTGAATACGGTCGCTGGTAACGGTTATCGCTGGATGCCCGATAGCCGGCAACTGCTGGTGCAATTGCGTGCCGACGAGTCTGCTACAGCGCCGGTTGCGGATGGTATTCCACGCGGCCCCAATGTACAGATGACGCAGCCGGGCGCTGGCGTGAAGAGCAATCCTACTTTTCAGGATCTGTTGAAGAACGAGAATGACGCGCTCACCCTTGAGCATTATTTGCGCGCGCAGGCGGCGCTGATCGATCTGGACGGCAAGCTCGTCAAATTGGGCGAGCCGTCGCTGACGCTGGGGCTGGAACCGTCGCCTGACAGCCGTTACGTGCTGCGCCAGCGTATCGAACGGCCATTTTCCTATCAGGTTCCGGTGACCAGTTTTCCACGCCGGATTGAGGTGCTGGATCGCAACGGCAAGCTGGTGAAGCAGATTGCCAGCCTGCCGCTGGTCGAGGGGCTGCCAACTGGTAACGATGCGGTGCCGGTCGGCGTACGTCGTATCGATTGGCGAAACGATGCGCCTGCGACTCTGGTCTGGGCGGAGGCGCAGGACGGCGGCGATCCTGCACGCAAGGTCGAGACGCGCGATCTGGTGCTGATGCAGGCGGCGCCATTCGAGCAGGCGCCGATCACACTGGCGCGCCTGAATTCGCGTTATGCAGGCATCTCTTGGGGTAACGGCGAACTGGCGCTGCTCAACGAGTTCTGGTGGAAGACGCGCCAGGTCAAGGAGTGGCGCATCGCGCCGGATCATCCCGATCGTCCGCCGCAATTGATTCGCGAAGCGTCTTCTGAAGATCGTTACAAGGACCCAGGCCGGCCAGTCATGGTGCGTGATGAACACGGCGAGGCACGTTTGCTGATTGGCGCTGATGGCGATAGCATTTTCCGGATCGGCAGCGGTGCATCTCCAGAGGGTGACCGGCCGTTTCTGGATAAGGTCAGTTTGCAGACGCGGCAGGCCACACGGCTGTTCCATTCGCAAGCGCCGTACTACGAAGCGCCGCAAATTCTACTGGACGATAACGGCCAGCGATTGCTGACGTCGCGCGAATCGCCGACCGAGCCCGGTAATTTCTTCGTGCGCGACCTGAGCGCAGACGTACAGTCGACGCCGCGCGCACTGACGCATTTCCCGCATCCGACGCCGCAGCTTGACGGCGTGAGCAAGCAATTGATCCGCTATAAGCGCAAGGACGGCGTTGAGCTCACCGGTACGCTGTTCCTGCCGCCGAACTACGACGCCAAGCGCGATGGCCCGCTGCCGATGCTGATGTGGGCTTATCCGGCTGAATTCAAATCTGCGGAAGCGGCCAGCCAGACCACCGATTCGCCGTATCGCTTCAACCGCATCGGCTTCTGGCGGCCGCAGGCTTTCCTGGCCATGGGCTACGCGGTATTCGATGAATTTTCAGTGCCGATTGTCGGTGAGGGAAGCAAGGAACCGAACGACACCTATGTAGCGCAACTGGTCGCCAGCGCCGAGGCGGCGGTGGATGAAGTCGTGCGGCTGGGCGTCGCCGACCGTGATCGCATCGCGGTCGGCGGCCATTCCTACGGCGCCTTCATGACTGCCAACCTGCTGGCGCATACCCGCCTGTTCAAGGCCGGCATCGCCCGCAGCGGCGCCTATAACCGCACGCTTACGCCTTTCGGTTTCCAGGCCGAGGAACGCAATTTTTGGCAGGCGAAAGACGTGTATGAAGCCATGTCGCCTTTCAACTATGCCGACCAGATCAAAGATGCCTTGCTGATGATCCATGGCGAACAGGATAATAATCCTGGTACGTTCCCGGTGCAGAGCGAGCGCATGTATGCTGCGATCAAGGGGCTGGGAGGGACTGCGCGGCTGGTGATGCTACCGAACGAAGCACACGCCTATCGTGCGCGTGAGTCGATCATGCAGATGCTGGCGGAATCGAACCGCTGGCTGGAAACGTATATCGGACCGGGCAAGCCGGCTGCGAAACCTTGAACGCTACTGCCATAAAAAACCGGGTGCCTGGCACCCGGTTTTTTTATGCTGCGCTGGTCAGTGTAGTGAATCAGCTAGCTTGTTGTCATCCATGCTGCGCCCCAGCACCACCCAGAAAATGCATAAGGACAGCAGGCCCGCCACGAAATAGACCGAGACGTCGAGATAGTTGCCACCGATTTTGAGTGGGATTAGCGGTGCATCGGTAGTGCAGATCATATTGGCGGCGAACATGCCGACGTAATGCATGCTGCACACCGCCAGCGCCATCACCAGCGCCGCTACAATCCGGTGCAGTAGCTGGGTCAAGTTAAAGGCAAGCCATAGCGCTGCGCTTGCCGCGACAATGGCGATCACCAACGAGATGAACACTGTGGTGAGATTCAAAGACATAGTGGCGCGCAGGTTCATTGCATACATGCCCATGTAATGCATGACGCAAACGCCGACGCCGGCCAGCAGGCTACCGGCCAGCCAGCCGGAGACCTTGAACTTGCCATGGCTACCGGCCAGGTACAGCGCAATGCCGGAAATGACGATGGCGGCCACCAGCGATGCCGCGGTAAGCCAGACGTCATAGGAAATCGGCACGGCCAGGCGGTAGGCTTGCATGGCAAGAAAATGCATCGACCAGATGCCGATGCCGCCCAGCGAAGCTGCGGCGCAAACCGTCATGCCCAGGTCCAGCGTGCCGTCCTTGCGGAACATGGATTTAGCGCATTGCAGAGCCAGCAAAGCGCCCCAGAATGAAATCAGATATGACAGCAATACCAGCGCGGCATCATATCTGGGCGTTAATAACTGGCCTAGCAATGGATCCATGGTTTTCTCCCTGTTTGAATATAAGCGGCAATCGACGCGATAACGCGCCTGTTGCCAATGTTTTTTGCAACAATATTGCTTTGGACGCGAGTCAAATGCATAACGCAGTGGCGTATATCTCTACCCGGATAATTGTTTCCACCACGAAACAATATAGAGTTTAAATTTCCTGCTGGCAATGCTGCCGGAAGAATAATTTGGTAACGTAATGTTGGGGAGCGATGGCGAGCCGAAAGGGGGCGGCGAGTCGAGTATGTGCTGCAGCCGCTGTGCTCAAATACACACGGCCCAAAGGGGCGAAAGCGACAAATCTACAACCTGGCGCGCCAGTATGGGTACAATGTGCGGTTCATTCATCCAATTGCCTGCGTGTCGACTCTGCCGCAGGTCTTTCTTTTTCTGGTCTCATCCAAATTATGGCTGTCATTTCTATCTCCAATGCGCAACTCGCATTTGGTCACGTCGCGTTGCTGGACCACGCGGAGTTTTCCATCGAATCCGGGGAGCGCGTCGGCCTGATCGGCCGCAACGGCACCGGTAAGTCGTCTCTGCTGAAAACCATTGCCGGCGTCTCCAAACTGGACGATGGCCTGATGGTGATGCAGCAGGGGATCAAGATCGCCTATGTCGACCAGGAGCCGCATTTTGAATCCGATATGTCGGTATTCGACGCTGTCGCCGCCGGCATGGGCGAAATGCAAGCCTTGCTCAACGAATACGATGCGCTGACCGGCCAGTTCGGTGGCGACAACGACGACGCCATCATGGAGCGCATGCACGAGATTCAAAGCAAGCTCGATGCAGCCGATGCCTGGAGCCTGACCAACAAGGTCGAGACGACCTTGGACCGCTTGAACCTGGATAAAGATTTGCTGATGGGGCAGCTCTCCGGCGGTATGCAAAAGCGTGTGGCGCTGGCTTGCGCGCTGGTCAGCACGCCCGATGTCTTGCTGCTCGATGAGCCGACCAACCATCTGGATTTCAGTTCGATCATGTGGCTCGAAGGTTTGCTGCGCGACTACAAGGGCAGCGTGCTGTTCATTACCCATGACCGCAGCTTCCTGGATAACGTCGCCACGCGCATCATCGAACTGGACCGCGGTCGCATCCTGTCGTTCCCGGGTAATTTCACGGCTTACCAGGTACGCAAGGCCGAGCAGCTGGAAAACGAAGAAGTCGAGAACGCCAAGTTCGACAAATTCCTGGCGCAGGAAGAAATCTGGATTCGCAAAGGCGTGCAAGCGCGCCGTACCCGCGACGAAGGCCGTGTCCGGCGTCTCGAAGCTTTACGCCTGGCGCGCAGTGCGCGCCGTGAACAACAAGGCCAGGTCAAGCTGGACGTCTCGTCCGGTGAACGTTCCGGCAAGATCGTCGCCGAGCTGACGGATGTCAACAAGGCTTACGGCGACAAGGTGATCGTCAACAATTTCACCGCTACCATCCTGCGCGGCGACAAGGTTGGCCTGATCGGCCAGAACGGCGCCGGCAAGACCACCTTGCTCAAGCTGATTCTCGGCGTCGACCAGCCGGACAGCGGCACAGTCAAACAGGGTACCAAACTGCAGATTGCATACTTCGACCAGATGCGCGCGCAGTTGAACGAAGACGCCAGCTTGGCCGACACCATCGCGCCGGGTAGCGACTGGGTCGAGATCAACGGCCAGCGCAAGCATGTGATGACGTATCTGAACGACTTCCTGTTTGCGCCGGAACGCGCCCGCTCGCCAGTCAAGTCACTGTCAGGCGGCGAACGTAACCGCCTGCTGCTGGCGCGCTTGTTCGCCAAGCCGGCCAACGTGCTGGTGCTGGATGAACCGACCAACGATCTGGACATCGACACTCTGGAATTGCTGGAAGAACTGCTGGAAGATTACAACGGCACCGTGTTCCTGGTCAGCCATGACCGCACCTTCCTTGATAATGTCGTCACCCAGGTGATTGCCGCTGAAGGCGATGGCATGTGGCGTGAATACGTCGGCGGCTACACCGATTGGGAGCGCGTTCGTCCTAGCCAGTCGGCTGTGATCGCCAAGGCCAAGAGTGACGCCAAAGTGGAAGTGAAGGCAGCGGAGCCGGCGCTTGTCGTGGCCAAGCAGAAAAAACTCAGCTACAAGGAGCAGCGCGAGCTGGAAGAGTTGCCAGCCCTGATCGCCAAGTTGGAAGCGGAGCAGAAGACCATTACCAGCCAGCTGGAAGATCCGGATCTGTACAAGCAAAAGCCGGATGAAGTGAAACGGTTGAATGAGCGGTTCGCGGAAATCGACGGCTTGCTGCTGGAGAGCCTGGAAAAGTGGGAAGTGATCGAGGCGCGTAGCAAGGGCTAACACACCAACACGGGATGATCAGGCAATGAGCGAAGAATATACGTTTCCAGTGATTCAAACCGAGCGCCTGTTGCTGCGCGAGACGGTTGAGCAAGACGCTGACGATATTTTTGCCATGCACGGCGATCCTGAGTTGATGCGCTGGTTCGGCACCGATCCGCTGCCGGACCTCGATGCCGCGCGCGGCCTGATCAGGAAATTCGCCAGTTGGCGCCTGGACGAAAACCCCGGTACGCGCTGGGGCATTCAGACCCGGCAACATGCCCGGCTGCTTGGCACCTGCGGCTTGTTCCGGTGGAATCCTGCCTGGCGCAAATGCATGATCGGCTATGAGCTGGCAGTGCATGCGCAGAAGCAGGGCTTCATGCGAGAAACCCTGTCTGCTGTCATGAGCTGGGGTTTTAAGCATATGGAACTCAACCGCATCGAGGCGATGGTCCATCCCGATAATCTTGCATCTTTGAAGTTGTTACGCGAACTCGGGTTTGTCGACGAAGGACGTTCACGTCAGGCCGGATACTGGCAGGGCCAGTATCACGACATGCTGCAACTGTCGCTATTACGCAGCGAGTGGCCGGCCAACGATCTCAAGTAATGCGAGATGTAACGCATTTTTTAATTCAAGCGCCGGCTCGCCTCACGCAATTCGATGACTTGCTGCTGCAAGGCTGGCGCATCTGCTGCATGTGGCCGTTGCGCCAGATAATATTCCAGGTCTTCCAGAGCCGCTTGCGGACAATCCAGTTGTGCAAACGCCAATCCGCGGTCGCGCCTTTCGACAGCATCGCTCGGCAGTAAAATCAAAATCCTTTGTTGCACTTCCAGTAGCCGTTGCCAATGATTTCCTTGCTGGTAGATCGCTTTCAGATTGCGTAGCACGCGCACCAGGATGTCGTGCGGATGGGCTACCTGCAGATAGTTGATCAGCGATAGCCGGCTGGCGGCGCGCTCTTCATTGGTGGCAGTCGGCAGGTAAGGCTCCAGCCGCTCTTCCAGCTCTTCGCGCGACAGGCTGGTGCCGTTGGCGGGATCGATCATGATGTCGCCGGATGGCACGGTGAGTTTCATCAGGAAATGGCCAGGGAATGAAACGCCTTGTACTGGCAAGCCGACTTGCTGCGCCAGCTCCATATAGACCAGCGCCAGCGAGATGGGAATCCCGCGGCGCTTGGCGATGACGCGGTGAAGATAGCTGTTGTCGGTATCGTAATAATGATTGACGTTGATCGCGAATCCCAGCTCTTCATAGAAGAAATGATTCAGCGAACGCAATTTCTGAATTGCGGTGGCGTCCGTCGCCAGGCGCTGGCGCAAGGTGTTGGCCATCCGGTCGAGTTCGTTCTGCGGGGCGTCGAAATCCAGCTTGGGATAGACATCCTGCGCTATCGCCAGCGCCGCCTCGAACAAGAGAACGTCGCTGGCTTGCTGCACCAGCGCGCTAAAATATTCCAGAGATGTGATCGTCATAGTCTCTATCCTAGCAAACTATTTTCGCAGATGCGATTATCTCGGTGAGTTAACGCGCAATCCGTTTGAAATCCTGGAAGCGGAATCCCATGGCAAGTAATGCTCCAAAGTAAGTCGTACCGCAAGCCGCCATCACGGCGAACAGGGCGCCGATCCGCATCAGCGAGCTGGTATGCGCGCCGGTCCAGTCGAATTGCTGGGAACCCCAGAGGGCCACGCCAGCCATCAGGAACAGGGCGCCAAGCAGGCGCAGGAAATAGCGGACCCAGCCCTTTTCGGGTTTGTAGATGCCGCGCCGCATCAGGCTCCACAGCAGGAAGCCAGCGTTGAGGCAGGCGCCGATACTGATCGAAAGCGCCAGCCCGGCCACAGCAAAGATCGGTACGAATACATAGTTCATCAACTGGGTGGCGATCAGGACGCCGACGGCGATCTTGACCGGCGTGCGGATGTCTTGTTTTGCGTAAAACCCCGGCGCCAGGATCTTCACCACGATCAAGCCGATCAGGCCGACGCCATAGGCGATCAGGACCTGGCTGGTGACGGCTACCGAGGCAGCGTCGAATTTTCCGTGCTGGAACAGGGTCGAGGTCAGTGGCACCGACAAGGTCGCCAGTCCGACTGCGGACGGTAGCGCCAGCAGAAAGGTCAGGCGCAAGCCCCAGTCCAGCAACGATGAGTACTCGTGCAGGTCTTTGTCGGCGTTGGCTTTCGATAGGCTCGGCAGCAAAATAGTGCCCAACGCTACGCCGAGCAAGGCCGTGGGAAATTCCATCAGGCGGTCACCGTAGGTCAGCAGGGACACGCTGCCATGGCCCAGGCGCGAGGCGATATTGGTATTGATCAACAGGCTGATTTGCGCCGCTGATACGGCAAATACGGCTGGTCCCATTTTCTTGAGCACCCGCTGCACACCGAGATCGCGCAAGCCGACCGCCGGGTTCAGAGCAATCCGCGGCAGCATGCCGACCTTGATCAGCGCAGGTATCTGGATCGCTACCTGCAATATGCCCCCGACCAGCACTGCAAATGCCATGGCATAGATCGGATGTTGCATATAGGGCGCAACGAACAGCGAGGCGACGATGAAAGCCAGGTTCAGCAAGACAGAGGTGAAGGCAGGGATCTTGAATTCATGCCAGGTATTCAGCACGCCGCCGGCCAAGGCCACGAACGACATGAAACCGATATAGGGAAACATGACCCGCGTCATGAAGATCGACGCGCCGAGCACATCTTTATTGTCGCCAAGGCCTGGGGCAATGAAATAGACCAGCGCCGGCGTGGCGAGAATGCCAATGATGCAGGTAAGCAGCATGGCCCACGTCAGTACAGTTGCCACATGGTCGACCAGTTCCTTGGTCGCAGCTTCGCCCTTTTGGTTCTTGTATTCGCCCAGAATCGGTACGAAGGCTTGCGAAAACGCACCTTCGGCAAATAGCCGGCGCAGCAGGTTGGGAATGCGGAAGGCGATGGCGAAGGCATCGGTATAACCGTCAGCGCCGAAAGCGCGTGCGTACAAAATTTCGCGAATCAGCCCCGTCACACGCGACACCATGGTCATGCCAGAGACGGTGGCAAGCGTTTTATGCAAGTTCATGGAGCGGCATTATAGCTGGGGCGGACCGACTGCCGCAGCTTTCTGGGGATGTAGAACAGGTCAGGATTTTTTGTCATATTTGCCGTAGTGCTATTCTCCATGCGTTTATATATGAGCTGCTGCCGATAAAAGCCATGTGTGATGCAGTCGCCGCCGGAACGTTCCTCAGTCAGGCGCAATATTGGCTTGCCATTCTGGTATGTTTGTTTTCTTGCGACAGAATTGCCTCGGAAGCAAGAGATATTTGCCTGTTTCTTAAAAACTGGTTATAATCCGTGGCTTTACAGAATTCTGCGCCGCGGTCAGGTTTGCCGCGTAAGCATTCCCGACCTCGTTTTAGGAAATATAAATGGCAAATACCGCACAAGCACGTAAGCGTGCTCGTCAAGCAGTTCAGCAAAACCTGCACAACTCCAGTCAGCGTTCGACCCTGCGCACAGCGATCAAAGCTGCTCGCAAGGCAATCGATGCTGGTGGCGACAAAGCTGCAGCAGCGCTGGTACTGCAAAAATCCGTTTCGGTTATTGACCGTATCGCGGACAAAAAGATCATCCACAAGAACAAGGCTGCACGCCACAAGAGCCGTTTGAACGCTGCTCTGAAAGCGCTGGCTGCTTAATTAGTATTTATCCGTCGGCTTGCCGGCGGTGATTTTACTATTTACTAGCTTGTTGTTGGATTAAGAAAAACCCTGCATAAGATCGCTTATGCAGGGTTTTTCTGTTTTATTTTTAATTATTTAATTATTATGCTTATCAGCGCGGCAACTGCGCCGCCGCGCCGTTTTCAAGACCTTAGCTTATAACTGGGGCAAGCCTTCAATCACAGAGCCTGGTTTGATATTCTTGTCCTTGAACCAGTTCTTGTTCATCTCCAGCGCATAAGATGCGGCGCCCTGTGCGCAATGCGAATCCAGCGTTTGCGCTTTCATTTCTTCGACATTCAGGATCGCGCCTTTTTTATCGATAAAGGCAACTGACAGCGGGATCAATGTGTTCTTCATCCACATGCAGATCCCTGCAGGCGTATCGAACACAAATACCATGCCTTCGTTGGCGCCCATTCTTTTGCGGAACATGAGACCTTGTTCGCGCTGGTCTTCGCTGTGCGCGACTTCCGCCTTGATGACGTGGATGCCGATGTTCAGGGAAGTAGTCGGGAGTTGCTGGCTTTCCTGCGCGCTTGCTGGCAGGGCGGCGAAGGCGGCGATGCTTGCAGCGATTGTTGCGAGGGAAATGGCGCGGATTTTTCTCATGTGATTAAAGCTCCTGTAGGGTAGGAGGATTATACAGAGAGCTAAATCGGCAGAGGGGCGTTGGCGGCGTTGCGGCTGGATATTAATTGTTTCAGGACGTAAAAAAGGCAGGACTAGCCTGCCTATGTCTTGAAGCTGATGCTTGAATTACTTAGCTGGTGCTGCAGGAGCATCAGCAGCTGGGGCTTCAGCTTTTTCAGCTTTAGCTTTAGTTGCTTTCTTAGCTTTCTTGACTTTGTGTGTCGTCTTCTTGGCAACAGGAGCCGATGCTTCAGCAGCGGCAGCAGCAGGAGCTGCAGGTGCAGCTGGAGCTGCGTCAGCAGCGAAAACAGAAGTAGCGAACAGGCCAGCAACCAGAGCAGCGATCAGTTTGTTCATTTTAAAATCCATTCTTTAGCGAGTTAATCAGTTGATGATTCACTTGAATCACTGCAATTAACGACGCCGGTAAACGGATGGTTGACAGTTTTTTTTAAAAAACGCGTAAATATGTATCGATTTGTATCAGCGCAATGTCATCAATGTGCTTAAATCGGACGGATCGATTTCCTGCATGTCGCCCGGCCACAAAGGATGGCTTTGCAGCGATACCTGACCAATGGCTATTCTGACCAGGCGCAAGGTCGGTAGACCGACCGCCGCCGTCATGCGCCGCACCTGGCGATTTTTTCCTTCGGTCAGGGTCAGTGCCAGCCAACTGGTGGATTTGTCGAGCCGTTCGCGAATCGGCGGATTGCGCGGCCACAGCCAGTCCGGCGCCTGTACCAGGCGTGCCTGGCAAGGCTGGGTGACAAAATCGCCAAGGTTCACGCCGTTGCGCAACCGTGCCAGTGTCGCTTCGTCTGGAATTCCTTCAACCTGGGCCAGGTAAGTCTTCGGCTGTTTCAACGCAGGATGGCTAATATTATGTTGCAGCTTGCCGTCGTCGGTGAGCAGCAGCAGGCCTTCACTGTCTGCATCAAGACGTCCCGCCGGATAAATGTTGGGGATTTTGATATAGTCGGCGAGGGTGGGGCGGCTGGGATGTGCAGAGAACTGGCACATGACTTGGAAGGGTTTATTGAATAGGATCAGAGGCATGTCGCTAGGAGGCTGGCGGACTTAGGGGATCGAAGCGATAAAATAATTGAGCGAGAACAGATTTTGCCAGATTCGCAGTGTCAATAGCGAGCTATTGACCAAGACGCTGGTGAAATATGGCCCGGTCCAGAGAGACAGTTCAGTTATTTGTGCAGCCGATCAGCCTAAGTCCGCCAGCCTCCAGGTGTCGCAAAAACATAGCGGCTAGTAAAATACTAGTGCATAATACAAAACGCTTGTCTTATGTCTTATATAAGACTAAAAGGTGTTTTATATCCCCATCTCGTTGCTTTTCACCTCCCAACTCCGGAGATAAAGATGTCCCAACATATCAAAGTGCCTGCTGAAGGCAAGAAAATCACCGTCAACGCTGATTTTTCTATCAACGTCCCAGATAATCCAATCATTCCATACATCGAAGGCGACGGCACCGGCGTGGATATCAGCCCGGTCATGATCAAGGTGGTGGATGCGGCTGTGGCCAAGGCGTACGGTGGTAAGCGCAAGATCAGCTGGATGGAAGTGTTTGCCGGCGAAAAGTCGACCAAAGTATATGGTCCTGACGTCTGGCTGCCGGAAGAAACGCTGGCCGCAATCAAGGATTATGTGGTGTCGATCAAAGGTCCGTTGACGACGCCGGTCGGCGGTGGCATCCGTTCGCTGAACGTCGCCCTGCGCCAGGAGCTGGACTTGTATGTCTGCCTGCGCCCCGTACGTTATTTCAAGGGCGTGCCTTCGCCAGTGCGTGAGCCGGAAAAGACCGACATGGTGATCTTCCGCGAAAATTCGGAAGATATCTATGCCGGTATCGAATGGCAAGAAGGCAGCGAAGGCGCCAAGAAGCTGATCGAGTTCCTGGTCAAGGAAATGGGCGTCAAGAAGATCCGTTTCCCGAACACGTCCGGTATCGGCATCAAGCCGGTGTCGCGGGAAGGTACCGAACGTCTTGTGCGTAAGGCGATCCAGTACGCCATCGACAACGACAAGCCATCCGTGACGATTGTCCACAAGGGCAATATCATGAAGTTCACCGAAGGTGGTTTCCGTGACTGGGCATATGCCCTGGCGCAAAAGGAATTTGGCGCAGAGCTGATCGATGGCGGCCCATGGGCGAAATTCAAAAACCCGAAAACGGGTCGCGAAATTATCGTCAAGGACTCGATCGCTGATGCATTTTTGCAACAAATTTTGTTGCGTCCGAATGAATATAGCGTCATCGCCACCTTGAATCTGAATGGCGACTACATCTCCGATGCGCTGGCAGCACAAGTCGGCGGCATCGGCATCGCACCTGGCGCCAACCTGTCGGATTCGGTGGCCATGTTTGAAGCGACCCACGGCACAGCGCCGAAATATGCAGGCAAGGACTATGTGAACCCAGGTTCGCTGATCCTGTCGGCGGAAATGATGCTGCGCCACATGGGCTGGGTGGAGGCGGCTGACCTGATCATCGACGCGATGCAGAAATCGATCACCTCGAAACGGGTTACTTACGACTTCGCCCGCCTGATGGAAGGCGCAACCCAGGTTTCCTGCTCGGGTTTCGGCGGCGTTCTGATCGAAAACATGTAAATCTGCGAGCAAAATAAAAAAGCCAGAACTTGTTCTGGCTTTTTTACGCCGGCGTCTCGGTTAGCGCTAACAACAGGCTATAAAAAAACCTCACCGCAGTGAGGTTTTTCACAAAAACCGCTTAATGACGCCGGAGCGAAATTAAGGAGCCTGGATGTTAGAAGCTTGCTTGCCTTTAGGGCCTTGCGTGACTTCGAACTGGACTTTTTGACCTTCTTTGAGGGTCTTGAAGCCGTTCATCTGGATTGCCGAAAAGTGAGCAAACAAATCCTCACCGCCGTCATCCGGAGTGATAAAGCCGAAGCCCTTAGAATCGTTGAACCACTTGACTGTACCTGTTGCCATAAAATAGCGTCTTTCAAATAATGACCAATCACACGAGCCGTAAAAGCAAGAAGCCTCGCGTAACGCTGCCCCTTCTAGAACTTGCTCACTTCTATTAATAAGCGGAAACATGCTCACCAATGAATGTCATTCTTTGCGCAAAAAATAAAAAAGTCAAGTAATTTCCAAAAAGCAATTAAATTTCAGGTTTTCCTCTATTTTTTGCTCTTGATTTAATCTCATCCAACGTCATCTGCATAGCAATCGGAAAACGCGTAATATCGATATAAACGTTATTTAATTCAGTGTGGCGCTAATGATGTTACTGCAATTGTCGGAAGGTTTTAGAATAAGCGCATGGTAACCAAGCACGAAGACGGCACAGTAGCGACGCGGCAAGAGCAAAAGCTCAAGCCGCCTTCCATGTTCCAGGTATTTTTGCTCAATGACGACTACACTCCAATGGAGTTCGTGGTGGCTATACTGCAAGAGTACTTCAACAAGGATCGTGAAGCCGCAACCCAGATTATGTTGAAGGTGCATCGCGATGGCAAAGGCATGTGTGGTGTGTATCCTAAAGATATTGCATCCACAAAAGTTGAACTGGTATTAACGCACGCACGCAAAGCAGGGCATCCCCTGCAATGCATGATGGAGGAAGCATGATTGCGCAGGAACTGGAAGTAAGTTTGCACATGGCGTTTGTCGAAGCAAGGCAAGCAAGACACGAGTTCATCACCGTGGAACATTTGCTGCTGGCCTTGCTCGACAACCCGTCCGCAGCAGAGGTGCTGCGTGCGTGTGCGGTCAACATCGATGATATGCGCAAAACGCTGACCATCTTTATTGGCGACAACACACCGACGGTGCCGGGTTCAAATGAGGTGGATACCCAGCCAACCCTTGGTTTCCAGCGCGTCATCCAACGCGCCATCATGCATGTGCAATCGGCTTCCAACGGCAAGAAGGAAGTCACTGGCGCCAACGTGCTGGTGGCGATCTTCGGCGAGAAAGATTCGCATGCGGTGTACTACCTGCACCAGCAGGGCGTAACGCGTCTCGACGTGGTCAATTTCATTTCGCATGGCGTACGCAAGGATCAGCAAACCGATGCGCAGAAATCCTCGGAAGGCGCTGAAGAAGTGCAAGCCGAAGGCCAAGCCAAGGAAAGTCCGCTCGACCAGTTCACGCAAAACCTGAACAAGCTGGCGACTGAAGGAAAAATCGATCCGCTGATCGGACGCGAGTATGAAGTCGAGCGCGTGATCCAGACCTTGTGCCGCCGCCGTAAAAACAATCCCTTGCTGGTCGGCGAAGCTGGCGTTGGCAAGACCGCGATTGCCGAAGGTTTGGCATGGCGTATCACGCAGGGTGAAGTCCCCGAAATCCTGCAAAACGCGATTGTCTACTCGCTGGATATGGGTTCGCTGCTGGCTGGCACCAAGTACCGCGGCGACTTTGAGCAACGTCTCAAGGCCGTGCTCAAGCAATTGAAAGACAGCCCGCACGGCATCTTGTTCATCGATGAAATCCATACGATTATCGGCGCCGGCTCGGCTTCGGGCGGCACGCTGGATGCATCCAATCTGCTAAAACCGGCTTTATCGAGCGGTCAGCTGAAGTGCATCGGCGCAACTACCTACACCGAGTTCCGTGGCGTATTCGAGAAAGACCATGCTTTGTCGCGGCGCTTCCAGAAGATCGACGTCAACGAACCGACAGTCGAGCAAACCGTGCAGATCCTGCGCGGCTTGAAGTCGCGTTTTGAGGAACATCACGGCGTCAAATATTCGGCTTCCGCACTGACCAGTGCAGCTGAACTGGCGGCGCGTTTCATCAATGACCGCCATCTGCCGGACAAGGCGATCGACGTTATCGACGAAGCGGGGGCAGCGCAACGCATCCTGCCGAAGTCGAAGCAGAAAAAGACCATTGGCAAGGGCGAGATCGAAGACATCATCGCCAAGATTGCGCGGATTCCGCCGCAGTCGGTCAATCAGGACGACCGCAGCAAGCTGCAAACCATCGATCGCGATCTGCGTAACGTGGTGTTCGGCCAGGATCCTGCAATCGATGCTTTGGCATCGGCGATCAAGATGGCGCGTGCAGGTCTGGGCAAGACCGACCGCCCGATCGGCTCCTTCCTGTTCTCAGGCCCTACCGGAGTCGGCAAGACTGAAGTGGCGAAACAGCTGGCGTTCATCCTCGGCATCGACCTGATCCGTTTTGACATGTCGGAATACATGGAGCGTCATGCGGTCAGCCGCCTGATTGGCGCGCCACCGGGCTATGTTGGTTTCGACCAAGGCGGCTTGCTGACTGAAGCAGTGACCAAGAAGCCGCATGCGGTGTTGCTGCTGGATGAAATTGAAAAAGCCCATCCGGATATTTTCAACATCCTGCTGCAAGTGATGGATCACGGCGCATTGACCGACAATAATGGACGCAAGGCGGATTTCCGCAATGTGATCATTATCATGACTACCAATGCCGGTGCGGAAAGCCTGCAAAAACGTTCGATTGGTTTCACCGACAAGAAGGAAGCCGGTGACGAGATGGCGGATATCAAGCGCATGTTTACGCCTGAATTCCGCAATCGTATCGATTCCATCATCAGCTTCCATGCACTGGACGAAGAAGTCATCTTGCGCGTGGTCGACAAGTTCCTGATGCAGCTGGAAGAGCAGTTGCACGAGAAAAAAGTGGAAGCAATCTTTACCGAGAATTTGCGGAAATTCCTGGCCAAGAAGGGCTTCGATCCGTTGATGGGCGCGCGTCCGATGTCTCGTTTGATCCAGGACATGATCCGCAAGGCGCTGGCCGACGAGCTGTTGTTCGGCAAGCTGGTGACCGGTGGTCGCGTGACTGTCGATCTTGACGACAAGGACCAGATTAGCCTGGATTTTGCCGAAAAAGATGCGTCGACGCCGCCTGCCCCTGAGGAAACGGTTGAAGTGGAATAAGAGGGGAACAAGCGGTCGCTGATGTAAAAGCTGCCGGCTTCGCAAAAGCGAAAAGCCTGAATCATGTAAGTGATTCAGGCTTTTTTGCATTTAGCCGTAAATGGCCGTGGAACAGTGTTTGATAGCAGAACCATTGTCTTACGACGATGGTTCATGCTGCCTATGGCTGGATGGTGGTTCCGGTGGCTTGTTTTGCCTGGATATCCGAGACGGTTTGATCGATCGCTTTCATGCGATAGTCGGTGGCGGGGTGGATCGCCGTATAGCCGTTCAGGACAGTTGCAGGATACTGCGTCGCCAGCCGTTGCCAGAATGCGCCTGCGTCGTCGACCTTGTAGCCGGCGCGAGCAACCATATAGAGCGCCAGACGGTCGGCGGAGGCATCCAACTGCTGCGGGAATGGCTTGACGCCGGCAGCGCCGCTGAGTGGGGTGGCATCCGGCCGCAGGCGGATCAGATTGTCGATAACGCCGGTCATGGTCGCAGTATTGCGCTGACGCGAAGCATGGGTCAGCGAGTTATGCGCCATTTCCTTGGCGATCACCAGCGCCAGTTCATCGTCGTTTTGGGTGAACTTCATCATGCCGGCGCTGACCAGTACGCGGCGGCCGTCGGCATAGCTGATTACATTGTCAGTGTTGCCGAGTTCGATGCCGAAGGCGCAGGCGCGCGTTAGCGGCACGTTCATGGTCAGGTTGCTGCCACTGCGGGCAACGGTGACCTTGATGTTGTTGCGGCCGTTGACCAGAGGACCCAGCATCATTGCGGTTTGACGTTCCGCATCGGCGCCGACCGGCGCCGGTTTGTCCTGAATGGCGACCAGCAGGTCGCCACGCTGCAGGCCGGACTTGGCAGCGCCGCTGCCTGCCAGCACGCCTGTGATTTGCAACTGATCGGTAAAGCCGAGGGAGCTTGCTGCAGCGAGGAATTCCGCCGTAAAGGAGTATTTGGTTTTTGCTGTGAAGCCGAGCAGGTTGCGGGCATTGTTACGGCATAGCAACGCGTTATTCACCAGCAATGGGGCAGCCACGTCATACAGGCGGTCCTGCAAGCCGATCAGGGTTTTCAATTCTGCCTGCTGCGGCGGCACGACGACTGCCGCCGGCTTGGGGGAAACCGTCGCGGTGGGTTTTGCTGCCTCGGGTGATGCCGTTTCTGTGTTGGCGCAAGCTGCCAGTAATAATATGGGCAAGGTTATCGCAGTATAGCGTTTGAGTCCCTGCCATCTGAGGCCGCTCGTCAATCTCATTATTTTCTCCATCAATGTTTTCCGGTGCTGCCGAAGCCGCCTGCACCGCGTTCGCTGCTCTCGAAATCTGCTACGACATTAAAACGGACACGGGCTACCGGCACAATAATCAATTGCGCCAGCCGTTCCATCGGGTTGAGGGTAAATTCGGTCGTGCCGCGGTTCCATGTGGAAACCATTAACTGACCCTGGTAATCAGAGTCGATCAAGCCCACCAGGTTCCCCAGAACGATGCCATGTTTATGGCCGAGGCCGCTGCGTGGCAGGATCATGGCTGCATAAGCCGGGTCGCCGATATGAATTGCCAGGCCGGTAGGAATCAGATGGGTTTCACCAGGTTTGATCGTCAGCGGAACGTCCAGGCAGGCGCGCAGGTCCAGGCCCGCACTGCCTTCGGTGGCGTAGGCCGGCAGTTGATCTTGCATGCGTGGGTCGAGAATTTTGACGTCGATGATGTTCATTGAGGTTGTAACAATCTATTAAGTGAAGAATGAAAATTGTGCGGATGAACTTAACAAAACAAGCGTAACAAATGAAAAAAAATGACGGGAGCAATCCCGTCCGGTATTCAAAAGCACAGGTGATTCTGGTTTTCGGCGCCCGTCATCGGCTATCAAGCGGGCGACGACGGGCTGATGCTAAAAGATGCAGGTAAGACCTAAACCCGGGGTCCGTTGCCAAGGCGGGCAGCAATGGCGGCGATTAGCTGGCGCGCCAGTTCCTGCTTGCTGGCGCGCGCCAAATCGGTGTGGCCGTTGGCGTCAAACAATACCAATTGATTATCGTCCTTGCCGAATGTGTCATGGCCGATATTCCCAACCAGCAGCGGTACATTTTTCCGGATGCGCTTGGCTTCGCCATACTGCAGCAAGTTCTCCGATTCGGCGGCAAAGCCGACACAATACGGCGGTTTTGGCAACGCCGCAACTGTTGCCAAAATGTCGGGATTCTGTTCGAAGATTAATTCCGGCGCGCTGCCGTCGGCATTTTTTTTCAATTTCTGGCTGCTGGCATTGGCTACGCGCCAGTCGGCCACCGCCGCCACGGCGACGAAGATATCGGTTGCATTGGCGGCGCTGTTGGCGGTCAGCTGTGCCATCACAATATCGTGCATCTGCTGCGCGGTCTGGATGCCGATGCGCCGCACGCCATACGGCGTGGTGAGGGCGGTAGGACCGGATACCAGGGTGACTTCGGCGCCGGCTTCATAAGCCGCGCGGGCCACTGCATAACCCATTTTTCCGGACGACAGGTTAGTGATGCCGCGCACTGGATCAATCGGCTCGAAGGTCGGGCCGGCAGTAATCAGTACGCGCTTGCCCTTGAGCAGTTTGGGCTGGAACGAGGCGATCACTTCTTCCAGTAATTGATCGGCTTCCAGCATGCGACCCATGCCGACTTCGCCGCAAGCCTGTTCGCCGGCATCAGGACCAAGCAATTGGATGCCGTCGGCCAGCAATTGCGCCAGGTTGCGTTGGGTCGCCGGGTTTTGCCACATTTCGACGTTCATCGCCGGCGCCACCAGCAAGGGCAAAGTGGCGGGGCGCGCCACACACAAGGTCGATAGCAAGTCATCGCAGGCACCATGCGCCAGCTTGAAAATGAAATCGGCGGAGCAGGGCACGATGACAATCGCATCAGCATCGCGGGTGAGATCGATATGCGGCATGTTGTTGCCGATGCGGGCGTCCCACTGATCGGTAAATACGGTTTTACCGGTCAAGCCCTGCATGGTGACGGCAGTAATGAAGTGCGTCGCTGCCGCGGTCATCACGACTTGCACTGAAGCGCCGGCCTTGATCAGCGCCCGCGCAAATTCGGCCGCCTTGTAGCAGGCGATACCGCCGGTCAGTCCCAGCACAATTTTTTTACCAGCGAGATCCATGTCAGCTCCTGGAGTAATGCGTCAACATTCTTTGCTTATTATTTTCTTGCTTACTAACTTATTTACTTATTTACGCGACGCAACTCATCAATAACGAACAATACCGCACCGACGCAGATCGCGCTATCGGCGATGTTGAAAGCCGGCCAATGCCAGTTACGCATATAGAAATCGAGAAAATCGATTACGTGGCCATAGGCGATGCGGTCGACGACATTGCCGATGGCGCCGCCCAGGATCAGCGCCAGCGCGGTGCAGAACATGCGCTGGCCAGCATGCCGTTTCAGCAAGAAAGTAATGAACAAGGCTGCAGCAATCCCAAGCGCGGTGAACAGGTAGCGCTGCCAGCCGGATTCGGATGACAGGAAGCTGAATGCCGCGCCCTTGTTATATACCAGCACCAGGTTGAAGAAGGGCGTGACGGCCAGCGATTCGCCGTAGCTGAACAGGCGCACGATGGTGATTTTGGTGAGCTGGTCGATCACCAGGATCAGGGCGGCAATCGCCAGCCATGGCGCCAGGCCGTATTTGGAGGAAGAAGTCGAAATAGAGGAGCGCTTTTTGGTGGCCATAGGTGATTTGTCGGTTCTCAGCAGTGTGGCGGTAAAGTGCGCAGTTCACAGGAACGAAAGCAGATCGGTGCGAACCGCGCAGGATTAATTCAACTAGCTATCTATCAAGGTATCAATGCAACTGTGGCTCAGGCAACACGCCGTTGTTCGCCGCCGCCAAACAAATTGGCCACGCAACGTCCGCACAGCCCCGAATGTTCCGGATGGCTGCCGACATCGGCGCGATAGTGCCAGCAACGCTCACATTTCTGCTGGGTCGACGGCGTTACCAGGATCGTTTCTTCCGCTTCCGTGGCAACTTCCGACACGCTGGCGCTAGAGGTGATCAGCACAAACTTGAGGTCGTCGCCGAGGCTGGTCAGCAACGCATATTTTCCGGCGCTGGCCTTGATCTCGACTTCCGCTTGCAACGACGAGCCGATGCCACCGGCGACGCGAACTTCTTCCAATTGCTTGGTGACGTCGGCGCGCACTGCACGCACTGCATTGAATTTCTCGATCAATGCCGCAGCGTCGTTGATTTCCGGCAGCGCGTAGTAGGTCTGGGTGAAAATGGTCTCATCGCTGGCCGCAAATGCCTCCGGGCTGGCAAAGAACGACCAGGCCTCTTCCGCTGTGAACGACAGCGTCGGCGCCATCACCCGCAACAGCGCCTGGGTGATATGCCAGATTGCGGTTTGCGCCGAACGCCGGGCCTGCGAGGTGACGCCGCTGGTGTACAGGCGGTCTTTCAGGATATCCAGATAGAAGCCGCCCAGGTCTTCCGAGCAGTACATCTGCAATTTCGAAATCACCGGATGGAACTCATACGTTTCGTAATGCGACAGGATATCGGCTTGCAGCTGCGCCATGCTGGCGATGGCATAGCGGTCGATTTCCAGCAGGTCGCCGATCGCCACTGCGTCTTTGGCAGGATCGAAGTCCGAGGTGTTCGCCAGCAGGAAGCGCAAGGTGTTGCGGATGCGGCGATACGATTCCGTGACGCGTTTCAGGATCTCTTCGGAGATCGTGATTTCGCCCGAGTAATCGCTGGACGCCACCCACAAGCGCAGGATTTCCGCGCCCAGCGAGTCCGCCACTTTTTGCGGCTCTACGCCGTTCTTCAGCGACTTCGACATCTTGCGGCCTTCGCCATCCACCACGAAGCCATGCGTCAGCAAGGCGTTGTAAGGCGCGCGGCCGTTCAGCATGGCCGAGGTCAGCAGGGAAGAGTGGAACCAGCCGCGATGCTGGTCCGAGCCTTCCAGGTAAAGGTCTGCCGGGAATTGCAATTGTTGCGCATGGGAGCCGCGCAATACGGTCTGATGCGTCGAACCGGAGTCGAACCACACATCCAGCGTGTCTTTGTTCTTGAGATAGTTGTCGGCGTCATCGCCCAGTAACTCTCTCGGATCCAGCGCCTGCCAGGCTTCGATGCCGTGCTGTTCGATACGCTGGGCGATTTGCTCTAGCAGTTCCGGTGTGCGTGGATGCAGCTGGCCGCTTTCCTTATGGACGAAGAACGCCATCGGCACGCCCCATTGGCGTTGGCGCGACAGAGTCCAGTCAGGACGGTTGGCGATCATGCCATGCAGGCGCGCCTTGCCCCAGCTCGGGAAAAATGCGGTTTCTTCAATCGCTTGCAGTGCGGTGGTGCGCAGGTTGGCGTGGCCGTCGTTCGGCGCTTTGTCCATGCTGGCGAACCACTGCGACGTGGCGCGATAAATGATCGGCGTTTTATGACGCCAGCAATGCATGTAACTGTGATCGAACATGACCACTTTGAACAGCGCGCCTGCTTCTTCCAGCTTGCTGCAGATCGGTTTGGAGGCTTCCCAGATGGTCATGCCGGCAAAGAACGGCAGCCATGAGGCAAACTTGCCGTCGCCCATTACCGGGCTGAGGATGTCGTCATCCTTCATTCCATGCGCTTTGCAGGAGATAAAGTCTTCGATACCGTAGGCTGGCGCCGAGTGGACGATACCGGTGCCGCTCTCGGTAGTGACGTAGTCGCCCAGATAGACCGGCGAAAGGCGGTTATAGCCCGGATCCATGTCGGCCAGTGGATGTTTGAAATTGATCAGCGACAGCGCTTCGCCTTTGCAGCTGGCGATCACTTTGCCTTCGAGGCCAAAGCGTTGCAGTGAATCTTCCACCAGGTCTTGCGCAAGGATCAGCAGCAATGGCTCGCCGTTGCGGGTAGTCTGCACCAGCGCGTAGTCGATTTCAGGATGCACATTGAGCGCCTGGTTGGACGGGATGGTCCATGGCGTAGTGGTCCAGATGACGACATAACCTTTATCTGTCGGCAACGAAGGCAAACCAAACGCGGCGGCCAGTTTTTCCGACTCGGCAAACGGGAAACCGACATCAATCGACGGATCACGCTTGTCTTGATACTCGACTTCCGCTTCCGCCAGCGCGGATCCGCAATCGAAGCACCAGTTGACCGGTTTCAGGCCACGGTACACATATCCCTTTTCCAGGATGGTGCCGAGTGCGCGCAACTCATCGGCTTCATTGCCGAAGGCCATGGTCAAATACGGATTGTCCCATTCACCCAAGACGCCGAGACGGATGAAGTCTTTGCGTTGCAGGTCGATCTGTTCGTTGGCGTAAGCACGTGCCTTGGACTGTACTTCGGCCACAGGCAGGTTCTTGCCGTACTTCTTTTCGATCTGGATTTCGATCGGCATACCGTGGCAATCCCAGCCCGGCACGTAAGGCGCATCGAAACCGGCCATGTTGCGGGCCTTGACGATCATGTCCTTGAGGATCTTGTTGACGGCGTGTCCCAGATGGATTTCGCCGTTGGCGTATGGCGGACCGTCATGCAAGATGAATTTCGGCCGGCCTTTGGAGGCTTTGCGGATCCGCTCGTAGACCTTCTTTTCCTGCCACTGCTTGACCCATTGCGGCTCACGCTTGGCGAGATCGCCGCGCATCGGGAACGGCGTCTCGGTCATATTGACCGGGTATTTGCTTTGCGGCTTGGCTTGCTTCGCCGCCTTGGTGTTTTCTGGTTTGCTGGTCTGATCGGACATAATTTTCTTCAATGGAATTCAGTAGGGCCTGCATAAGCGAGGCAACAAGCGGCAACGACAAGCAGCGTCAAATTCGATCCGTGGCCGCAGTGGGCGCACGCGTGGTTATGCTGTCATGCTGGTGAAAATAAGCCCGTGCATTGGCGACGTCGCGTTCAATCGCAGTGGTCAGCGTCGGCAGGTCGACATACTTCTCTTCATCGCGCAGTTTTTGCAAGAATTCAACCTGGATTACCTTGCCGTAGCAATCGCCGCTATAGTCGAGCAGGTAGGTTTCCAGGAGTATCCGGCCGCTGTCGTCTACGGTGGGACGCACGCCGATACTGGCAACTCCAGGCAACGGCTGTTCCGCCAGGCCATGCACTTTCACCACGAAAATGCCGGACAGCGCCGGCAGTTTGTGGCTGACGCGCAGATTGAGGGTAGGGAAGCCGATGGTGCGGCCGAGTTTCTTGCCGTGCACCACGTGGCCTGAGATCGCATAGGGATGACCCAGCAGCGCCCGGGCATGGCTGAAATCGCCCGCGGCCAGCGCGGCCCTGACCGCTGACGAGGACACGCGCGTGCCTTCATTCATTACGGTTGGCAAGGTTTCGACATGGAAGCCGTATTTCTTGCCGGCTTCGATCAGGGTGGCGATATTGCCGGCGCGGCGTGAACCGAAGCAGAAATCCTCGCCCACCATCAGCCATTTCACATGCAAGCCCTCTACTAGCACTTTTTCGATGAAGTCTTGCGGCGACATCGCTGCAAAGCTGGCGTTGAAGTGCTCGACGATCACACGGTCGATGCCGGCCTGCGACAGCGATTGCAGTTTGTCGCGCAAATTGGCGACGCGGGTCGGCATGTTGCCGGGCTGGCCAGCGCGTTGTGCAAAGAATTCACGCGGATGTGGTTCGAACGTCATCACCGCAGCATCCAGCCCTAGTTCGGTAGCCGCCTTGCGGACGTGCGCGAGCAATACCTGATGGCCGCGATGAACGCCATCGAAGTTGCCGATTGTAAGCGCACAAGGGGCGCGCGATTCGGCGTTGGGAAGTCCGCGAAATACCTTCATTGAAGTGACTGGAGTGTTTATTGCAAAACCTTGGATTATAAATGCATTCGGGACTTTACCCTTGCCAAGAAGTCGATCAGTGGCGGATTGAATGCGTTGAGGTTAGTAAATCAACCATTTTACACTCGGTCCGCCCATAAAAAAATCGCCCCGCAGGGCGATTTCTTGTCAAACTGGCTAGCTGCTTCAGGCTTGCTTGTTGCCGCCCAGCAGTCCACCCAGCAAGCCGCCCAAATCCAGGCCGCCGGCAGGTGCCGTTGCCTGGCCGTTTGGCGTCAGCTTGTTGACCAGTTCCGGCAGGATTTCCGACAGATGGCCAGCAGCTTCATTCGGCGAAATCCCGGCCGCCGTCGCCAGTTCTTGCAAATGACCTCCGCCCAGCGCTTGTTGCACCTGATCCGGCGAAATCGCCTGGTTCTGGCCGTTGCCGATCCAAGACTGCACAACCGAGCCCAGGCCTGCACCTTCGAATGCGCTGAGGAGGCCGCCAGCGCCTGCAGCCTGGCCTGCGCCCGCACCGCCGCTTTGCAGCGCCTTTAGCAGCATTGGCACTGCAGCCGCGATCAACAGGGCTTTCGGATCATTCGATTGCTGCTGGCCGCCGCCGCCAATTGCTCCAAGTACCGAATCCAGTAGTCCCATAATATTCTCCAGAGTAAATAATGCGATAAGCCGTCAAGGCTATTTTCTAACTTGTGGGAAACACAAGTTAGCTACAAAGCAAATAAGCAGAGTGATACTACAACGCGGCAAGAAATTTGAGTAGCTGGACAAAGAAAACGATTGTGTCTTGGCATCCTTTTCCATTCTAGCCAGAGTTTTGATCTTTGCTTAGATCAATTTATAGCAAGCATAGAAAAGCCGCGACGGTGACCCTACATTTCGCCCCAGATCGCATTGATGGCCGCCAGCGCTGCCAGGCCGGCGGTTTCGGTACGCAAAATCCGTGGTCCCATCGATAACATCAAAGCGCCTTGGCTGCAGGCCAGGTTTTCTTCCGCATCGGTGAAGCCGCCTTCCGGTCCAATCAACAGCGCCAGCGCTTGTGGCGGTTGATGGCGGGCCCAGTCTGACAGCGATTGCTCGCCACGCGGCGACAACAAGATCCGCTTGTGCAGATCCTGCTGCTGGACCCAGTCGTTGAACGGAGTGAGGGTAGACAGGGTCGGCATGCGGTTGCGCCCGCTTTGCTCTGCTGCGGAGACGATCACGCCCTGCCAATGGCTTTGTTTTTTCTCGGCACGTTCGCTGTTGAGGCGCACCACGCAGCGTTGCGCCGCCAGCGGCTGGATCGCTGCGACGCCGAGCTCGACAGCCTTTTCGATAATCCAGTCCAGTTTCGACGATTCCGGTAATGCTTGCGCCAGGGTAATCGCGTAGGGCAGTTCGACTTCGCGCGGAGAGAAAGTCTTGATCTCTGCGCTGACGCGTTTTTTTTCGATGCTGCTGATGGTCGCAGTGTATTCGCCGCCTTCGCCATTAAAAAGGGTGATGGGCGCAGCCAGCCCCAGTCGCAATACCAGCAAGTGATGCGCGACCGCATCCGGCAGCGCCAGTACCTGGCCGATTTCGAGTGGAGTTGAGACGTAGAAGCGGGGCATGTCGAGGAATTCTTAAATTGTTGATTTGTTGTCAATAAGTCATGCAGGCAGCATTCAACAGGCCTAGCCCAAGGCTGACTGTACCAAGAAAGATGCCGGATGCAATCTTGTTTTCGGGGATATCCGCAATCAGGGTCGGCAATAGCAGCCTGACAATCAGGAACGCCAGCAGTTGCACCACCAGCGCCACCACGCCCCATACCAGCATGTCCAACAGGTTGACGCTATTCGAAATGGCGGAGGATAGCGCCACGATATAGCCGAGCAAAGCACCCGCCAAGCTGGCCGCGGCGGAATGATTGCCGGCGCGGATCAACGCCAGTTCGTGATAGGGCGTGATAAATATATACACGACAAAAAACACTGCGACCAGTATAAGCGCCAGGCCGAAGTGGGACAAGAAGGCCGGCAAGCCGACGGGGAGAAAGGCAAGGTTCATTGGGTTGTGCTCCTGACAGGGCGGCGGCTAACGGTTAATCAACAAAAGATTAATCAACAAAATAATGCGGCACAAAACGGCTTGTATCTTTGGTAATCAGCGAAACATCTTCCCGAATGCCGATACCCGCCGGGGCGTCGCCCACTATCCAGGAACCAATCGAGGTGTAGGCCGGCGTAATGCCGTCGTCGAACTTCGGCTGCGCTGCAAACGCTTGGTAGATATAGCCTTCGGCGCCATATTGTCCGGGCTGATGGTGGACTTCTCCGCCGGCGTAGATCGTGATGTTTTCGCCCTCGCGCGAATACAGCGGCTTCTTGACGAAATCGCCGCTGATGCGCCAGGCGTCGAAAAACGCCGGCAGCAGATTCGGATGGCCGGGGAATAGCTCCCACAGCACTGGCAGGATGGCCTTGTTGGACAGCACCATTTTCCACGCCGGTTCGATTAGCCGCAGCGGCCGCGCCAACAGATGTTCGGCAAACGCTTCACGGCATAGCCACTCCCAGGGATACAGCTTGAACAGGTTGTCGATCCTGGAATCGAAATCGTCGACGAATTCGGCATGTTTGTCATCCCAGCCGATGTTTTCTATCGCCAGCTGTTTGGTGGCGAAGCCAGCCTGGATCGCGGTGTCGCGCAGATAGGCCAGGTTGCCTTCGTCCTCCTCGTGGCCGCCGATGCAGGCGAAGTGCAGCAAACCTTTGCATTGATGGCGGCTGGCCAGGGTTTGCCATTGGGCGATCAGTTTTTCATGCAGCGAGTTGAACTGGTCGGCCTGCGGAAATACATCTTGCAGCCAATACCATTGCGCGACGCTGGATTCCACCAGGCCAGTCGGCGTATCGGCGTTATATTCGAGCATTTTCGGCGCGCCTTGGCCGTTCCAGGACAGGTCGAAGCGGCCATACAGCGAAAATTCTTTTTCGCGCCAGCTTTCTTCCACCAGCGCCCAGAACGGCTCCGGAATGGCAAATTGTCCCAGGCGTTCCTTGGCGATCACGTGCTCGACCGCCTGCAACGCCATCTGGTGCAATTCGCTGGTGGCGTCTTCTACTGCATCGATCTGCGCCGCCGTGAAACGATAGGCATAGCGTTCATCCCAGTACAGATCGTCAATCGAGTGATAGGTAAAGCCGAGCGATTCGAATTGTTCTTGCCAGTTGGCGCGCGGCGTCAAGCTCTCACGAATCATGGTTAGCCGCCTGCTGAAGATATATGCGCACCGCCGAAGCCGCCACGCGACACGCTGCGGCCGATCGCGTGGTTGCTGCTTTCGCCGCCTGCCAGGCCGAAGCTATTGCCGCCACTGCGCGCACTGCGCTGCGCGCTTTCACGCTCGCCTTCATCGTAGCTGGGGCCATAGTAGCGGCCGCCGTAATAAGTGGTATGCGTGCTGCTGCCGGAGCCGCTGCTGGATGCCGGTTGGCATAGCTCGGGGCGGGACCAGTCCTTTTTACAGTCTTCCTGGCTGGCATATTCGTCGCGCGCCTGGCGCGGGCTGCAGCCCGCCAGCAAGGTCGACGCCGCCAATACAAGTGGCACGGCGCGGCTCTTCCTGTACGACAGGCCGGCAGGTTGCAAGGTTTGTTTCAAAAGGCCGGTGGTTGGCAAGACGCTCTCCATAGAATGCAACGACGAACGATGAAATTGCAACAACAAACTAAGAGGCGGCTTCAAAATTAACCTGGCGTTGTTGCCCTTGCAGGGCGCGCCCGGGCTTGCAAGCCCGGGTTGTTCCGCAGGCAGACGACAGTGTCGTCCGAAACCTCTGCTACACCCTCCTAGCCGTACTACTCGTACTGTCTTCGTCGGCGTGCCTAGCCAGTTTAATTTTGAAACCGCCTCTAAGCGCCCAGATTCTGCACGAAATTGGGTAGCGCGAATAGTGCCTGATGGACATTTTCGTTGTAATACTGAAGAACGCCCAGCGCTCTTTCTTCTAGCCGGGCCGAGATGGCATGGCTGTCCAGCCGTCGCGGATCTAGCGTATCGCTAGCCACCGCCATGCCCCACAGTGCGCCGTACAAAGGCACATAGACGGTGTAAGGACTGACATGCGTGAAGATATTGCCAAGACGCTGGCGTAACTGGCCGAAACGCTGCGGATGGTGGAATGGGCTGCCCAGATGCATCACCAGTGCGCCGCCGGTATTGAGCAAAGCGCGGCAGGCCTGCAGGAATTCCTCGCCATAGCAGTCTGCTGCCAGTGCGCTGCCGTTGGCGTTTTGCGGATCGGTCAGGTCCAGCAAGATCAGGTCGTATAACTGACTGGCATTGGCGGCGCGCGCTGCTTGCTTGACAAAGGCAAAGCCATCCTCGGCTACATGCTGCACCCGCGGATCATTCAGCGCGCCACGATGGATTTGCCGCAGATGTTCGCGTGCCAGCCGGATGACCAGCGGATCGATTTCACACAAGGTGATGTGTTCGATCGACGGATGCTTGAGCAATTCCTCGCTGCTGCCGCCATCGCCGCCGCCGACGATCAGCGCCCGTCGCGGTTGAGGATGGCTGAGCGCAGTCGGGTGCACCAGGCACTCATGGTAGAAGAACTCGTCGCGTTCGGAGGTCATGAAAGCGCCATCCAGCCGCATTACCTTGCCGAATTCCGCTGAATTAGCAATTTCTATACGCTGAAACTGCGATTGCACTTGCACAAGCGGCGGCGCCAGCTGGGTGCCGTAGGCGGTATGCTGGGTCAGCTGTTCCAGCGCCAGGGTCTGGTCGTTGGCGCCGCTACCGCGTTGCAAGCGGTTGGTTTGCCAGCGCGCAGGCGCAAAACTGGCGATCAGGGCATCTAGCAAACCGCTGGCCTTGGCGCTGTTGTCTTCCGTGAAATTGCAGACGTATACGTCCAAGGTAACTGCCTGGCGCTCTGGCCAGGTATGGATTGCCAGGTGTGATTCAGCCAGCAGCAGGGCACAGGTAACACCGGCGGCGCTGCCGTCGGCGGCCTGGAACGGGTGAAATTTCTCACCCACGATGGTGAGGCTGGAACGGATGGTTTGTTCCACCACAAATTGCCGTAGTTGCGCCGGGTCGAGCAGCAAGCCGGGGGCGCAGCGGCAGTCGTAGCAATCGGCAGTCAGATGTAAGCCTTGCATGGTCTGTTCAGTGAAAAATTGGTTCAGGGGGCAAAATCGAGATAAAAATGCCAATTAAATGGTAACTAAGTGATAAGTGTGCAACGCAATCCAGATTTGATGCAATGTGCTCGCTAGCGGCGCTGCGGCAGCATTTTACTGCCCCGTAAGGTGAGAAATGCGCGGATTTGAACCGGTATCGACTGCATTTTGGTAAAATATCGGCCTTTGTGGCTGTTCTGATATCCGGAGCCAGCGCGCTCAGGCGCCGTTCCGAATGACTGAATTTTGCTCGCTAACCAATTCTCAACCGTTGCCTACCGCTCAAACCATGACTTCCACACTCCCGACTACCAAGATGGCCAATGCAATCCGCGCACTGGCAATGGACGCTGTCCAAAAAGCTAATTCCGGCCATCCCGGCATGCCAATGGGCATGGCGGAAATCGCAGTCGCCTTGTGGGCCAAGCACTACCGTCACAATCCAGCCAATCCGCATTGGTTCAATCGTGACCGTTTTGTCTTGTCGAATGGTCATGGTTCGATGCTGCAGTACGCTTTGTTGCACCTGACCGGTTACGATCTGCCAATGGATGAGATCCGTAATTTCCGCCAGATGCATTCGAAGACTCCGGGTCATCCTGAAGTCGACGTTACCCCAGGGATTGAAACCACTACCGGTCCGCTGGGCCAGGGTCTGACCAATGCGGTCGGCATGGCGCTGGCGGAAAAACTGCTGGCGGCGGAATTCAACCGTGGCGAGCTGGCAATCGTTGATCACTACACCTATACCTTCGTCGGCGACGGCTGCCTGATGGAAGGTATTTCGCATGAAGCCTGCTCGCTGGCCGGCACGCTGCGCCTGTCGAAACTGATCGCACTGTACGATGATAACGGTATCTCGATCGATGGCCATGTCGAAGGCTGGTTCAAGGACGACACCCCGAAGCGTTTCGAAGCCTACGGCTGGAACGTGATCCGTGCCGTCGACGGCCACAATGTGGAAGCTGTCAGCGCTGCAATTCATCAAGCCAAACTGTCCGACAAGCCAACCCTGATCTGCTGCAAGACCGTGATCGGCAAGGGTTCGCCGAACCTGGCCGGCACCGACAAGGTCCACGGCGCGGCATTGGGCGACAAGGAAATCGCTGCCGTGCGCGAGGCGCTGGGCTGGACTTCTGCGCCGTTTGAAATTCCTGCCGACGTTTACGCAGCATGGGACGCCAAGGCGCAAGGCCAGCAGTTCGAAGGCGACTGGAACGCACTGTTCGCTACTTACGCGGCAGAGTTCCCGCAACTGGCCATCGAATTCACCCGCCGCATGAAGGGCGAACTGCCTGGTAATTTCGAAGAGACAGCGAGCGCTTACATCGCTACTTGCGTCGAGAAAAAAGAAACCATCGCCACCCGTAAAGCCAGCCAGAACGCGATCCAGGCCCTGGCGCAGGTACTGCCGGAATTCCTCGGTGGTTCAGCCGATTTGACCGGTTCGAACCTGACCAACTGGAAAGAGTCCGTCGCTGTGCGCGCCGACCAGCCAGGTAATCACATCAACTACGGCGTGCGCGAGTTCGGCATGAGCGCGATGATGAACGGTATCGCCCTGCACGGCGGCTATATCCCGTTCGGCGCGACTTTCCTGACTTTCTCCGACTACAGCCGCAATGCCTTGCGCATGGCTGCGCTGATGAAGATCCGTTCGATCTTCGTGTTCACCCATGACTCTATCGGCCTCGGTGAAGACGGTCCGACCCACCAATCGGTGGAACACGTTTCCAGCCTGCGTTTGATCCCGCAACTGGACAACTGGCGTCCATGCGACACGGTCGAATCGGCAGTGGCGTGGGAGCAAGCGGTAAAGCGCCAGCATGGCCCGAGCACGCTGATTTTCTCGCGCCAGAACCTGCAATACCAAGAACGCGACGCGGCGCAAATCGCCAGCATCCAGCGCGGCGCCTACATCCTGAAAGATGCGCCGAACGCCAAGGCGATCCTGATCGCTACCGGCTCGGAAGTGGAACTGGCGATGCAAGCCGCCGTCGCGTTGGCGCAAGAAGGCATTGCAGTACGCGTGGTGTCGATGCCTTGCGCCGATGTCTTTGATCGCCAGGAAGGCGCTTACAAAGCCAGCGTCTTGCAGCGCGGTTTGCCGCGCGTAGCGATTGAAGCCGGCGTGACAGCGTTCTGGCACAAGTATGTCGGCCTGGAAGGCGCTGTGGTCGGTATCGATACATTCGGCGAATCGGCCCCGGCTCCGGTATTGTTCAAGCATTTTGGCTTCACTGTTGAAAACGTCGTAGCCAAGACCAAGCTGGTCCTGGCATGAGTGTAAAAAGCTTCAAGAAGCAAGACATCACCAACGTTGTCGGTGATGTCGTTATCCGCCGCGCTACGATTGCCGATGCTTCGGTGATCGCGGCGGTGCGTATCGACAGTTGGCGCGCCACCTATCGCGGGATCATTCCGGACGAGTATCTGGACGGCATGAAGATTGAAGACAGCACGGCAATCTGGAGCCGCATCCTGTCGGCGACCTCCAGCGCCGCCAATGTGTTCGTGGCCGAGGTCGATGGCGAAGTGCTCGGTTTTGCCGCCGGCATGACGCTCAAGGAATCCAAGCTCGGCTTCGACTCCGAGTTGACGGCGATCTATCTGGAACCATCGGTGCAGCGCGCCGGCATCGGCCGCAAGCTGGTGGCGCATGTCGCGGCCACTTTGGCCAGCGCGGGCGCTCAGAATATGCTGGTGTGGGTGCTGACGCAGAATACCCAGGCGCGGCAGTTCTACGAAACGCTGGGCGGCGAATTGCTGGTGGAGCAGGCCTTCAGCTGGGATGGACTGGATTTGCAGGAAGTCGGCTACGGCTGGCGTACTATCAGATAAGAGTGAATTGAAGCCGGATTGATGTGGCATTGATTGCAGCACAAGTTTATTGTTAATGTTAATACCTTAGGAGAAAACCATGACTATTCGCGTCGCCATCAATGGCTATGGCCGCATCGGCCGCAACATCCTTCGCGCCCATTACGAAGGCGGCAAAAAGCATGACATCGAGATCGTTGCCATCAACGACCTCGGCGATCCAAAAACCAATGCTCACCTGACTCAATACGATACTGCTCACGGCAAATTCCCTGGCACAGTGACAGTCGACGGCGATTCGATCGTAGTCAACGGCGACCGCATCAAGGTACTGGCGCAACGTAATCCTGCCGAGTTGCCATGGGGCGAGCTGGGCGTTGACGTCGTGCTGGAATGCACCGGCTTCTTCACCACCAAGGAAAAAGCCAGCGCGCACATCAAGGGCGGCGCCAAGAAAGTCATCATCTCCGCACCAGGTGGCAAGGATGTCGACGCCACTGTTGTTTTCGGCGTCAACCATGGCGTTCTGAAAGCTAGCGACACCGTGATTTCCAATGCTTCCTGCACAACAAACTGCCTGGCGCCGCTGGTCAAGCCGCTGAATGACAAAGTCGGCCTGTTGAACGGCTTGATGACCACCATCCACGCCTACACCAACGACCAGGTGCTGACAGACGTCTATCACGAAGACCTGCGTCGCGCCCGTTCCGCCACCATGAACATGATTCCAGCCAAGACTGGCGCTGCTGCCGCAGTTGGCCTGGTATTGCCGGAACTGAATGGCAAGCTGGACGGTTTCGCGATCCGTGTGCCGACCATCAACGTTTCGCTGGTCGACCTGTCGTTCATCGCAGCCCGCGATACGACTGCGGAAGAAGTCAACGCCATCATGAAAGAAGCGTCGGAAGGCGCCTTGAAGGGCGTGCTGACCTACAATACCGATCCGCTGGTATCGATTGACTTCAACCACAATCCGGCTTCGTCGAACTTCGACGCTACGTTGACCAAGGTTTCCGGTCGCCTGGTGAAAGTATCGAGCTGGTACGACAATGAGTGGGGCTTCTCGAACCGTATGCTGGACACCACGGTTGCACTGGTGAACGCCAAGTAAGACCCGATACCTGGCTTTTTTTGCATGGTAAAAACGCCCCGTCAACCGGGGCGTTTTCTTTGGGTGAACGCAATGCGCTATAGTAACTTCTGTTGGGAATAAATTAACCTGATCCGGGAGCTGGCATGACAAGCAATGCAGACAGCGGCGGTACAGACAGGCGCAATACAGACAGCCGCAGTGCAGGTAGCCAGGACAATTTCGAGACGATTGCCCGTTCAATGACGCCGTCGGACCTGGAAGTCATGAGGGCCTTGCTGGAGTCTGAGAGAATCCCCGCGTTTGTTTTAGATGGTGGCATCAACCAGGTGTATTCCCTGTTGGCAGTCGCCACCGGCGGCGCGCGCTTGCAAGTAGCCTCCGAACACGCGAACGCTGCCCGGCAGATACTCGCGGCTTTCGAGAGCGGGCAACTGACGCTGGACGATGAGGTGATCGGCGAAGAGTCAGGCGATGCCTGACAAGCGCAGAGGCCGGGCTCTCGCCATCATGTTCATGAAGCTACTGGGTATTGCTTGAGTCCTTGTCTGTCATGAACCGTCGGCACTGAAAACCTCCGCCCACAATTGTTTCACTACCGATATTTCCGTGGCGATGCGGCTTGCTGCTACGCGCGCTCTTTCTTCTCCCTGCAAACGCCCTTGGTGCTGCAATTTACGGAAGGTTCGGTAGGCATCAGCTACGGCATTTGCCAGGATCGGATCGATCAGACCTAGTGCGCCACATAGTTTCAACAGAGCGATATTGCCGATATCGGCGGTCAGTTGCGGATAGTCGGCGGCGTGGCGCAATATCAGGAATTGCATCAGGAATTCGATATCGATCATGCCGCCGGCGTCGTGTTTGAGATCGAAACGGTCGCTGCGGTTGGGATGGGCATCGCGCATTTTCTGGCGCATCTCTTGCACTTCGCGTTGCAGCAGAACAGGGTCGCGGACTTGCCGCAGAACTTCCACGCGCAGGGTTTCAAAGCGTTCGCCGATGGCGCTGTCGCCAGCGCAATAGCGTGCCCGGGTCAGGGCCTGATGCTCCCATAGCCAGGCGGACTCACGCTGGTATTTTTCAAATTTGCCAAACGACGACACCAGCAGGCCGCTGGCGCCGTCAGGGCGCAAGGCGATGTCGATATCGAACAGGATCCCGGCCGACGTATGACTGGTCATCCAGGTAATGAAGCGCTGCGCCAGTTTGGCGTACAGTGCGGGGCCGTCCTGGTCTTCATCTTCATACAGGAACACCACGTCGAGGTCGGAGACATAGCCGAGTTCCTTGCCGCCCAGCTTGCCGTAGGCGATGACGGTGAACAATGGCGTTTCCCGATGGCGGCCCGGCATCATGTTCCAGATAGCTTGTACAGTGGCCGCCACCAGCGCATCGGCCAGGCTAGACAGGTGGTCGGCCAGGGCCTCGATGCTGAGCATGCCTTCCAGGTCTTGCGCCAGCAGGCGGAATTGCTGGGCGTGATGCATTTCACGCAGGAGGTCCATCTGGCGCTCGGTATCGCCGTGCGCGGTTTCCAGTTGGCGGCGGCATTCGAGGGCGAAAGCCGGCCAGTCAGGAGCCGCATTCAGGCTGCGCGGATCAAGCAGCTCATCCAGCAGGATCGGATGCTGGGTCAGGTATTTGGCGGCCCAGTCGCTGGCGCTGATCATGCGGATCACGCGGTGCAGGGTGGCCGGATATTCGGTCAGCAGCGCCAGGTAGGCGGCGCGGCGTGCAATCGCTTCGAGGAAATCCAGCAAACGGTTCAAGGTCGGCAGGTGGCGCTCGGGCTCGGGGATCGCGGCTACTACCGGCAATGCGGCATTGACCAGCGCCAGCAGCCGGGTACGGCTGGCTACCGGCAGGTTTTGCACGCGCGTCGATTGCCAGGTGGTCATAAGGCGCTGCGCCGCTGCCGATGCGTCGGAAAAGCCGCAGTGCGTGAGGACGATGGTGATGGTTTCGCGATTGTCGGTTTCACTCAGCGTGTGCAATACGTTGTCGGCGTCATCCCAGTCTTTCTGTTTGCTGCCGTCCTGTTGCTTGTCATTGAAGATGTCGGCGAACTGGGCATCGACCAGGCTCCGGTGCTGGTCCAGCTCCTGCATCAATGCGGGTACGTCGTTGAAACCCATGGCCTGGGCGATGATCAGGCAATCCGCATCGTTGGTAGGGAAGGTATGGGTTTGCGCGTCGTCCAGGTATTGCAGGCGGTGTTCCAGGTTGCGCAGGAATTCATAGGCGGCCAGCAGCTTGTCGACCACCTCGGCGTCCAGCAGGTTCTTGCTGGCCAGGGTGCGCAAGGTGGCGCGGGTGGAGCGGTCGCGCAATTCGGCATCGCGGCCGCCGCGGATCAGCTGGAATACCTGAGCCAGGAATTCGATCTCGCGAATGCCGCCGCGGCCCAACTTGACGTTGTTGCTGCGTTCCGGATGCAGGGCTTCCAGGCGCTTTACCTCGGTGTGGATTTGCGCATGCATGGAGCGCATGGCGTCGATCGAGCCGTAATCCAGGTAGCGCCGGAAGACGAAAGGGCGGCTGATGTTTTCCAGGGCGGCGATATCTTCTGCGCGGCCGGTAAGCGCGCGCGCCTTGCACCAGGCGTAGCGCTCCCATTCACGGCCCTGGGTCACCAGATAGGTTTCCACCATGTTGAAGCTAGCCACCAGCGGCCCCGAGGCGCCGTTTGGCCGCAACGCCATGTCGACCCTGAAAGTAAAGCCGTCCTCGGTAATTTCGGACAAGGCGCCGATCAGCTTCTTGCCCAACCGGGTAAAAAACTCGTGATTCGACAAGCTGCGCTGGTCGGCGCTGGCCGGCTGCGTATCGCCATCTTCCGGATAGGCGAAGATCAGGTCGATATCGGAGGAGACATTCAGCTCGCAACCGCCCAGCTTGCCCATGCCCAGTACGATCAGCTCCTGCGGCTGGCCAGACTCTTCGCCGTGCGGCACGCCGTGCAGCGCCACCATATCGGCAGTCAGCGCCGCCAGATGGGTTTGCACCGCAAACTCGGCGAAAGCGGTGACAGCGCTGACTACTTCATCCAGGTCGGTGACGCCGCGCAGATCGCGTTCGATCAGCGTACAGACCAGCAAATTGCGCAGCCGGCGCATTGCGCGCGGTAACGGCATGCCGGAATCTGTTTCATTTTGTAATAACTGCCTGAGCAGCACCGGACTGAGGGTTAACCTTGTTGTTGATTTGGACAGTTCCTCGATCCGTCCGGCACGTCCGGCTTCGGCATTGACCCAGCGCGTATAGTAGCGAGAGGCGGCGGTGCTGCTTAATAAGGATGGCGTCACGGGTTCGAAGAGTAAATTTAAAGAGTAATAAGGCGAAATTGAAGGAAAAAAGGAAGCTATCTCCAGCCTTTTTGTTTTCTGACCGCTGATCCATGCGAACATATGGTCTGGCTGCTTGTCGAACTTCAACAACTGGCCGTATTGGAATCAATCAGACGCTGTGCCATTTTATTCTACCTTGAGCTCCTTATTTTACCGATTCTGATTGATGTTGGAACAACAACCAAAATTGCCGCCCCCAGCCACTCGCCTCGCGATCTGCTGGCGCGCCGGAATGACCGCTTATAGGCACGCGAACCTGGTAACGCACCATTTGCTTGGCGCTTTGCTGACGTTGCTGATCGTGGCTTATTTTCTGTTTTGCGGACTGTTTCTGGGCTTGCGCTATGTGGTATTGCCAAATATCGGCTATTACAAGGCAGAGGTCGAGCAAATCGCCAGCAAGGCTGCGGGTAACCCGATTTCGATCGGCACGTTGCAGGCATCCTGGCACGGTCTGCAACCGCATCTGATATTTGATAACGTTGTCATTCACGATAAAAGTGGCCAGGCCGCGCTGACATTGCCGCAAGTCGCGGCCACCATTTCCTGGCGCTCTGTGTTGGTGGGCAGCGTCCGGCTGGCTTCGCTGGAGATCGATAAACCGGATCTGCAAATCGAACGCGATCCGCAGGGCAACCTGTTCGTCGGCGGTATCCTGGTCAACGCCAAGGACAAGAGTGACGGCGCCGGCGCCGAATGGCTGCTGGCGCAGCATCGCATCGTCATTCGCAATGGACAAGTACGCTGGCGCGATGATTTACGCAAGGCGCCCGAACTGACTCTCACTAATATCGATCTGCTGTTGCAAAGCCGCTGGCGTCGCCATCAATTGTCAGTGCGGGCGACGCCGCCTGCCGCTTTTGCCGCGCCGCTGGATGTCCGCGCCAATTTCGTCCATCCGGTATTCGCGCAGAAGACGGCGGACTTCAAGCGCTGGACCGGAACCCTGTACGCCAATCTGCACGATGCCGATCTGACGGTCTGGAAACCCTATTTCGACTATCCGCTGGAACTGACGCGGGGCAAGGGCGCGCTGCAAGCCTGGCTCGATCTGGATCACGCCAAGGTCCGCAACTTTACCGCCGACCTGCAACTTACCGGTTTGTCGATGCGGCTGCGGCGCGATCTGGAGCCACTGGCGCTGGACAATGTCAGCGGACGCGTTTCCGCCCACGAGGTGTTCGGGCCGCTATCTTTACAACAAGACAGTACACCGGCCTTCGGCACCAATGGCCATGTGATCGAACTTACCGATTTTTCCCTGAAAACGGCAGACGGCCTGACGCTGCCGCGCACTACCATCAGCGAGTCGTATGTGCCGGGGCAGGGCAAGCTGGGAGAAAAATATACCCTGCAAGCCAAGCAGCTGGATTTGCAGACCCTGGCCAGCTTTGCCCAACGCCTGCCCCTGACGCCGGCGCAGATCAAGATGATCGACGATTTTGCGCCGCGCGGCCAATTGCGTGACTTTGCCGCCCAATGGCAGGGCGCCTATCCAGCCATTACGTCTTATAGCGCAAAGGGGCAGTTTGAGGGCCTGACCATCAACCCGCAGTTGCCGCGCGCGGCCCAGGCGAAGACCGCAAGCCAGGCGGCGCAAGCTGCGGTGCCGGGCATTCCCGGAGTTGATAATCTGAGCGGCAGCATCAACGCCAACCAGGATGGCGGCAGCGTGAATCTGGCATCGGAAAAAATGCAGCTGAACTTGCCGGGCTTCTTTGATGATCCGGTGATGCCTTTCGATAAGCTGGACATGGTGGCAAGCTGGAACTTCCAGCAAAAGGATCTGCTGCTGAAAATCGACAGTATGAATTTCATCCAGGATGGGCTGGCAGGAACATTGTCGGGCAGCCATTTGCTGCCGCTGCAAGACCGCCATGGTGCGGCGGCAGGGGTGGTCGACATGAACGCCACGCTTAGTGAGTTCGACCTCAAGAAAATCGGCCGCTATCTGCCGGTTCACACGCCGGAGCATTTGCGTAACTGGCTGGTAGGCGCGTTGCAGGACGGCACGGCCAAGAATGTGGCGATCAGGCTCAAGGGCGACCTGGCCGATTTCCCGTTCAAGACCGACAGCCCGAACGCCAAGCCGAAAGGTGAATTCACGGTCACGGGAAAAATCGACAACGGTACTCTGGAATATGAGCCTGGCCATTTCGGCGCGGATGGCAAACAGCCTTTGTGGCCGCTGTTGGAAAAAATAGACGGCACGTTTGCGCTGGACCGCACGCGCTTGCAAATTAAAGCTGCGAGCGGGCAAACCTCGGGGGTCGGCGTCAGCGACGTGACCGCCACGGTGCCGGATTTGTCCTCGCACGACGAGATGCTGCTGATCGACGGCAGCGCCGCCGGCGCCTTGCAGAATTTTCTGCAGTTCACCAACAACAGTCCGGTGCTGCACTGGATCGATGGCTTCACCAGCGAGTCGCAAGGCAAGGGCAACGCCAAGTTGCAACTGAACCTGCAAATACCGCTGGCGCATGCGATCGATACCAAAGTGACCGGGGCCTTGCAGTTCCTTAACAATGATGTGGTCTTGCAAAAAATCATCCCGCCTATCGCGAATGCCAGCGGTCAGCTTGAGTTCAACGAAAAAGGCTTCAACCTGAACGGTATCAAGGGCAACTTGCTGGGCGGCCCGGTGCAGGCCAGTGGCGGCACGCAGGCAGATCGCCAGACCGTGATCAAGATCGAAGGCACTGCCGGCATCGACGGCTTGCGGGCGATGTACCCCAGCCCGCCGATGCAAAAACTGCTGTCCCGCGCCAGCGGCAGCAGCCGCTATACCGCAACCGTTTCGATCCATGAGCATCATCCCGAATTGTTGGTTGAATCGAGTTTGCAAGGCATAGGCCTGGACTTTCCGGAGCCTTTGCGCAAGAGCGCCAACGATGCCATGCCGCTTAAATTCGAGTGGCTGGGAGTGCCTTCCGACGATGCCGCGATTGTTCGCGATGAGCTCAAGCTGGCATTGGGATCCGGCATCGTCGCCCGATATCAGCGCCAGAAGCCGGTCGTCAAAGCCGAAAACGGTGTTGTCGCCGCCGCCGACTGGAAGGTGATGCGTGGAGGTATCGGCATCAATACGGCGGCGCCGGAACCTGATAGCGGACTGGCGATCAACCTTAACGCCAAGACCTTGAACCTGGATGCCTGGAACAACCTGACCGGTGGCTTGAATGACGGCGCCGCCGGCAAGACCGGCGAAGAGTCGTCATTGGCCGGTATGGCCCAGTATGCTTCGCCAAACGTAGTATCGGTCCGCGCCAATCAACTGATCTTGCTGGGCAAGACGATGGATAACGTGGTGTTGGGCGCGTCGCATCAGAAAAACGCCTGGCAAGTGAATGTCGATTCCAAGCAAGCCTCGGGTTATGTCACCTGGAGCGAATCGCCTTCAGGCCGTGGCTTGGGCAAGGTGACTGCGCGTTTGTCGTCACTGATCATTCCGCAAGGCGGCGAGTCGGATGTCGGCGAGGTGTTGGAAGGCAAGGGCGGATCTACCCAGATTCCCGGTTTGGATATCATCGCCGACGACTTCCAGTTGCTCGGCAAGAAACTCGGTCGGCTTGAGCTGAGCGCCAACAACGTCCGCGCCAATGTCGGCAGCGAGTGGCGTATCCATAAATTATCGATCAAAAATCCTGATGCCGAACTGAAGGCCGACGGCAAATGGACTACGGTCGACGGCGACAACACCACCAGCCTGACCTATGCCATGGATATCGCTGACGCTGGCAAATTGCTGGACCGTTTTGGCTTTGCCCACGTATTGCGCGCCACGAAAGGACGGATGGACGGCGAGGTCAGCTGGAAGGGTTTGCCGTTTACCATGGATATTCCATCGCTCTCGGGGCAGATCAACCTGGACATGGCCGCCGGCCAGTTCCTGAAAGTCGACCCAGGCGCCGCCAAACTGCTGGGCGTGTTGAGCCTGCAGTCCTTGCCGCGCCGTCTTACGCTGGATTTCCGCGATATTTTCTCCGAAGGATTTGCTTTCGACAGCGTGGTCGGCACAGCGTCTATCGCGCAAGGCAAGGCGCATACCGATAATTTCAAGATGCGCGGCGTCAGTGCTACCGTGCTAATGGATGGCGTCGCCGACATTGCTCGCGAAACCCAGGACCTGCACGTAGCGGTGTTGCCGGAAATTAATGCCGGCACGGCGTCGGTGGTGGCGCTGGCGATCAACCCGGTGATCGGCATCGGTACTTTCCTGGCGCAACTGTTCCTGCGCGACCCGCTGATGCGCGCGTTCACCTTTGAATATAATATTACCGGCGGCTGGAGCGATCCGGTGGTGACCAAGCTTGACCACAAGGGCGAAACTCCGGTAGCCACGACGCCGGACCTGACATCCGGGCGTTGATGCCAGGAGTTTGGTTGCTTGGCGCAAAGCCGCCGGGCCGGTTCCCAGCCTAAATTGGAGCCGGTGCGAGGAAAGGGGCTTGTGAGCGATAGCATTGATCCCCATTTCCTATAGTGGGTACGCCTGGTTTGCCAGCGTTGCCGCTTCGTAAATCACAGAAATAATTAGCAATGCGACATGATTGAATGCGTTGCCGAAGCCCGTTCGGCCTGGGATGCTCTACAATCCATACCAAGATCACAGTAAAACCGGAACATCAATGAAACCATTCGAACCAAATCTGGGCACTTTAGCTATTGCTCGCGACATTTTACTGACGCCGTTCGGGCTGGACGAATCGAGCCTGCTCAAAGCGCTCGGGACCATGTTCACGCATAAGGTCGATTACGCCGACCTGTATTTTCAGTTTACCAAGAGCGAAGGCTGGAGCCTGGAAGAAGGCATCGTCAAGACCGGCAGCTTTTCCATCGACCAGGGTGTCGGCGTGCGCGCCGTTTCCGGCGACAAGACTGCATTTTCGTATTCCGATGAAATTTCCGAACGCGCATTGCTCGACGCAGCAGTAGCGACGCGCACCATCGCGCGCCAGGGCGCAGGCAAGATCAAGATCGCCGCCGGCATGCAGCAAAGCGGTGGCCGCTCGCTGTATCTGCCGAACGATCCGCTGGTGTCGCTGGACGCCACCGAGAAGGTCAAGTTGCTGGAACGCGTAGAGCGCATGGCGCGCGCCAAAGACCCACGCGTAGTGCAAGTGATGGCAGGCCTGGCGGCAGAATACGACGTGGTGCTTGTGGCGCGTAGCGACGGCGTGATTGCCGCCGATATCCGGCCGTTGGTGCGTTTGTCGGTGACGGTGATCGTTGAACAGAACGGTCGACGCGAAACCGGCAGCAGTGGCGGCGGTGGCCGCTATAGCTACGGCTATTTCACCGACGCCTTGATGGAACAATATGCTGCCGATGCGGTGGCTTCGGCATTGGTCAACCTGGATGCGCGTCCGGCGCCGGCCGGTCCTATGACTGTGGTGTTGGGCCCTGGTTGGCCGGGCATTTTGTTGCACGAGGCAATCGGCCACGGCCTGGAAGGCGACTTCAACCGCAAGGGCTCGAGCACATTCTCCGGCCGCATCGGCGAGCGCGTCGCGGCCAAGGGCGTCACCGTGGTGGATGACGGCACCATTGCCGATCGCCGCGGTTCGCTCAATATCGACGATGAAGGCAATCCTAGCCAGTGCACGACCCTGATTGAAGACGGTATTCTCAAGGGCTACATACAGGACACCATGAACGCGCGCTTGATGAAGATGCCGGTCACCGGCAATGCTCGCCGTGAATCGTTTGCCCATCTGCCGATGCCGCGCATGACCAATACCTACATGCTAGCTGGCGACAAAGATCCGGCAGAGATTCTCGCATCGGTAAAAAATGGCTTGTATGCGGTCAATTTTGGCGGCGGCCAGGTCGATATCACCAACGGCAAGTTCGTGTTTTCAGCGAGCGAAGCCTACATGATCGAAAACGGTAAAGTCACCTATCCGGTCAAGGGTGCAACCCTGATCGGCAACGGCCCTGACGTCTTGAACCGGGTTTCCATGATCGGCAACGACATGCAGCTCGATCCGGGCGTCGGCGTGTGCGGCAAAGAAGGCCAGAGCGTGCCGGTAGGCGTCGGCCAGCCGACTTTGCGCATTGATGGCGTGACTGTCGGGGGCACCGCTTAAGATGGCAAGGGGAATGACGGAACCCGCGATGATGGAATGGCGCTGGCTGCCATTCCAGGACTTGAGTGCTGCGCAATTGTATGCGGCGATGCAATTGCGGCAGCGCGTGTTTGTGGTCGAACAAACCTGCGTATTCCTGGATGCCGACGGTATTGATCAGCATTCCTGGCATGGCCTGGGATATTTGCCAAACGGCGAATTGGGTGCTTACGCGCGCATCGTCCCGCCGGGCAAGGCCTTTGACTATCCGTCGATCGGGCGGGTAGTGACTGCGCCTGAATTGCGCGGCAGCGGCGGTGGATATGAACTGATGCAGCAGGCGATGCTGCACACCATCAGATTATTTCCGGGGCATCAAATCAAGATTGGCGCGCAAGCGCATTTGCAGCGATTCTATGCCCGCTTCGGGTTTGAGCCGGTGGGGGAGTTGTATGACGAAGATGGTATTGCGCACATCCACATGATTGCGCCGCCTTTATCTCGATCGACAGTGTCGATGTGAAATAGCGGGGATAGTCCGGCCGCAGATGTATTCAGCGGTTTGGCTCCAACAACTCAATCCGGTTGCCAAAAGGATCATCAGTAAAGATTCTGGTAAATCCCGCAATCGGTACATCATGCTTCACGTTATGACCAGCCTCGGTCAATGCTGCTACAAGAGGTGCCAATCGGTCCACCACCAGACCGGGATGGGCTTTTAACGCCGGCCTGAATTCCTTTTCCACACCCAGGTGCAGCTGCACCGCGCCGCAGGAAAACCAGACTCCGCCCCTGGTCGCCAGGTCGGCGGGTTTTGGCAATTCCTTGAGTCCTAGAATGTCGCCGTAAAAGCGGCGCGCGGCATCTTCATGGGCGGCTGGCATTGCCAGTTGCACATGGTCTATTCCGATTACGGGCATTGCATCCTCACTAATAGATTTGCTTCTTTATCCCTGTATTCGTACTGTGATTTTATCATTGCCCTCACAATGGCGCGCTGCACCGATGCTGTGCGGGTCTTGCCTTGTTCACATCTGTCATTTTCAACTGAGCCGTCCCAAATTTTGCGGAAATCGGGTTATCCTGAAAGGGCTAGTCGACGCAGATCTTCCAACCACAAGGATGTTGAATGAGCCAAGCATTGCAATCCATTCCCGAACGATTCGGTGTCGATGACAGAACGTTCATGGAAGAGATCGCCGCACAATACAAGCCCGTGGTATTGCGCGGTTATGTCAACGACTGGCCGGCAGTGAAATTGGCAAAGACTTCGACCGAAGCGGTATGTAACTATCTGAAGAAGCTGGACAACGGCAGCGATGTCGATGCGATCATGACGCGGCCGGAAGCCAAGGGCCGCATCTTTTACGATGAGGCCATGAACGGTTTCAATTACGTGCGCAACCGCTTGCCGGTCTCGGCGATTATCGACCAGTTGGCGCGTTATCGTTCCTTCCCCAATCCTCCTGCCGTCGCCGCGCAAAGCGCGTTGATTGCAAATTGCCTGCCGGGTTTTTTGGACGATAATAAATTGCCGGTGCTCGGCCCGGAAGTCATACCAAGAATATGGATAGGCAATGCCGTCACCACGCCCGCACATTTCGACGATGCCCACAATATCGCGTGTGTGGTCAGCGGCAAGCGCCGCTTTACCTTATTTCCGCCGGAGCAGATTGGCAACCTGTATATCGGGCCGGTGGATTTTGCGCCTACAGGCGCGCCGATCAGCATGGTGTCGTTGAGCGAGCCGGATTTCGATAAATACCCCAAATTCAAAAATGCACTCGCGGCAGCGCAAGTCGCCGAACTGGAACCCGGCGACGCGCTCTACATACCGCCCTTATGGTGGCACCACGTGGAGTCGCTGCAAGCCTGCAATATCCTTGTCAATTACTGGTGGGGTGGTGCAGTCGGCACTGCGGATTCGGCGCATTCAGGTTTTGACAGCCTGATGCTGGCACTGCTCAATCTGAAGCGCCGCGCACCCGCATACCGGCAGGCCTGGGCGGCCGTCTTCAATCATTATGTTTTCGATGAAAACGATGACGTCGCCACGCATATCCCGGCGCATCGGCATGGGATTCTGGGGGAAATGTCAGTCGAACAGGAGCAGCAGGTAAGAAATTATCTAGCAAATAAGTTAAAAGGTCGGTGAGTTAAAATTCAATTGAACTTCAACCTGCGAGATCATCATGACTAACGTTTCATCACCAAAGAAAATAGCCGCGTCACTGACAGAACACTGGTCGCCCCGGGTAGTGGGTGAGGTTGACGATGCGTATATCAAGGTGGCCAAAGTCAAAGGTTCACTGGCCTGGCATAGCCACGACAACGAAGATGAATTGTTCCTGATTCTCAAAGGCCATTTGCGGATTGAAATGGAAGACGGCGCGGTCGAACTTGCTGAAGGCGAGATGTTTATCGTCCCCAAGGGCGTACGACATAATCCGGTGGCGGAGGAAGAGTGCCACATCATGCTGATTGAACGTAAATCGACCCTGCACACCGGCGACGTGGTCAGCGAGAAAACACGCTCGCTGGCGGAGCAGTTACGGCCGGTGTAATAATCGCGGTGTAATAGTTGCAATGCAATAGTCGCAATGCAATAGTCGATTAATAACTGGCTTCAAACCGACATCAAATGCCGCTTAGATTTTCCTGATTTTCCAGCGCGCGTAATCTTGCGGCAAACAGACTGCGCACGGCCGATAACCTGCGCCTTCGGCATCGGCCCTGTCGAGAAAAAATACCCGGTTCATCACATAGCCGCCTTTGGCGATGGCTTGCAGTGCCGAACGGCAGTCGAGACGGCCGTAGATGCGGCTGCGGCGATGGCCGCCAAGACTGCCTGCTTGCGTGCTGTCATAAGTCTTGCCATCGGCGCCGATCAGTTTCCATGTTCTGTTGATATCGCCAGGCATGATATTCAATCCCGGCTTTCCCGTTCCAGCAGGGCGCGCTTGCGTTCTACGCCCCAGCGATAGCCGGAGCCGCTGCCATCGCTACGTATCACCCGATGGCAGGGAATCGCTACCGCCAGCGTGTTGGCGGCGCAGGCTTGCGCTACTGCGCGGACTGCCTTGGGCGAACCGATACGGGCTGCTATTTCTGCGTAGCTCGCGGTGCTGCCGACGGGAATCTCACGCAGCGCTTGCCACACGCGCTGTTGGAAAGCCGTGCCGCGTACATCCAGCGGCAAGTCGAGGCCGAGGGCGGGAGCCTCGATGAAGCCAACCACTTGCGCCACTAGTTGCTCGAAATCGTGGTCGGCGCCGATCAGGTGGGCGCGCGGGAATTTGTCTTGCAGATCGTGCGCCAGTGCGTTCGGATCATCGCCCAGCAGGATTGCGCACACGCCGCGATCGCTTTGTGCGACCAGGATCGCGCCCAGTGAGCACTCGCCGATAGCGAAGCGAATCTCGGTGTTGGCGCCGCCGGCGCGATAATCGGTCGGCGTCATGCCGAGTACTTTGCCGGAGGCTTCGTAGAAGCGGCTGTTCGAGTTGAAGCCGGCATCGTAGATGGCTTCGGTAACCGAGTGGCTACGGCTCAGGTGGTCGCGTACTTTCTTTGCCCGGTTGGCGTCGGCGTAGCCTTTCGGCGTCAATCCGGTGACTGCTTTGAAGACGCGGTGGAAATGGTAGACGCTAAGACCGGCATCGGCTGCCAGGGTTTCCAGGCTCGGTAGTTCCAGCGCGGTCTCGATATTTCTGCAGGCGGCCGCCACCAGTTCGGCATGCTGGGCTGCGATCGTGGTCTGGTCCGCGCTGCGTTTGCTGGCGCGGTAGCCGGCGGCTTCGGCGGCGGCCGGCGTGTCGAAAAACTCGACGTTTTCCGGGCGCGGCAGGCGTGTCGGGCTGCTTGGGCGGCAATACACGCCGGTGGTTTTGACTGCATACACAAACAGTTTGTCGGCAGAGGGATCCCTGGCCAGTACGGCAGTCCAGCGCGGGTCGTGTTCTGCGCTCTGTCCCAAAGTATGTTGTTGCGGTGTGAGGGTTCGCATGTCGGCTTCCAGTTGGATTAGTGTAGCTCTACTTTAGCCACTCATCTGGCCGCTTACACTCCGGGTCTTGCTTTCAAATTCAAATAACTTCATTGGCGGCAGGCGTCTTCGGCAAGCGCCACAGATACCAGGAGGCCACCGTGCGATAGGGGCTCCAGGCCAGGCCGATTTCACCGATCTGTTTTCTAGTTGGCGTCTGCGCCAGGTTCTTCAAGCGACGATAACCTTCGCGTACGCCGAAATCGTCGGCCGGCAAGATGTCTGAACGTTCCAGCGTATAAATCAGCAGCATCTCGACAGTCCACTGGCCGACGCCGCGCAGCGTCACCAGCCGTTCGATCAGCGCCGCATCGCTCATGGCCAGCGCTTCTTTGCGCAAGGGAACCACGCCGTCCAGCGCCGCTTGCGCAATGCCGTGAATGGTGGCGATCTTGCTGGCCGAAAAGCCGCAACCACGCAGCGTGGCGACGTCGGTATCGAGCAATTGCCGTGCTGTCGGAAAATTGCTTTCGCCATTGTCCCCATACAATGCCAGCATACGGCCCAGGATGGCGTCGCCGGCGCGTACGTGCAATTGTTGATAGGCGATGGCGCGCACCAGCGCCTGATACGGCTCGCGGGCCGGTTTGGCGGCATGCAGGCAGGGGCCGATGCTTGCGATGTGACGCGCCCAGTCATGATCCAGTGCCGACAGGAAAATCTCAGCCTTGCGATAAGCGGCTTGGGAAATATCCGCGGCAATCTTCGCACTCTTCATTTATGCCACCTTCCGAAAAGTGAGGTTGATGCGCTGCCGGCCGAGCAAGGAATGTTCTGCTTCCTTCAGCGGCAAGATGCCATGAAAGCGTAGCCGGTCCGGCCCGCCCCATACCACCACATCGCCATGGAACAGCGGCACGCGTGCGGCCTTGTCGTTGCGCGCGTTCCCGCCAAACAGAAACATCGCGGGAATGCCCAGCGATACCGAGACGATCGGTGCGCCATAATCCAGTTCGTCCTTGTCTTGATGCAGCGTCAATCGGGTGCCGGGTTCATAGCGATTGATCAGGCAGGCTTCGGGCATAAAACCATCAAAGCCGGCTTGCGCGGCGGCGCTTTGCGCCAGTTGCAAAAAAACAGTGGGTAGTGGCGGCCAGTGCCTGCCGGTATCCGGATCGATGGCGCTGTAGCGGTAGCCGCGGCGATCGCTGGTCCAGCCGAGTTCGCCGCAGCAGGTCATCGCCACCGACATGCGAAAGCCGCCAGGCGTAATCAGATGCCGGAAGGGCGAGGCTTGCTCGATAGCTGCCAGCGCGGGTAACAACTGCTGCACGTAAGGCAGGGCAAAAGCGCGCAAGACAAAGGCGCCTGGCGCCAGCTGTTCCTGGCTTTGCTCGGTTGCTTCTAGTGCGTCAAATAAATCGAAAGTCATGATCAGCTTTTATTGCGCGTCGTGAAAAATTACACCTAGGGTATGCCGTGCGCCGGAACGGATGCGACTGACGCCATGCCGTAAATTTACCCTATATGGGCCGCGTTGACCTTGCACCGGGCGATTGTTAACTGCAAAGATGACGGCATCGCCTCTGGTGAGCGGGACGACTTCCGGCCGCGATTGCATGCGTGGGCGTTGTTCGGTCATGACAAATTCCCCGCCACTGAAATCTCGCCCCGGTTCTGACAGCAGGATCGCTGCTTGCAATGGAAATACATGTTCGCCGTATAAATCTTGATGCAGGCAGTTGTAGTCGCTGGCGCCGTATTGCAGTATGAGCGGCGTTGGCCGCTGCTGGCCGGCTGCATGGCAGCGGGCGATGAAATCGGCATGCTGCGCAGGAAAACGGACGTCAATGTTCATTGTGGCATTCCAGCGGTTGGCAATCGCGACCAGTTGCGGGTAGAGCATATTGCGCAAATCGCCGACCAGATCCGGCAGCGGATAGCTGAAATATTGATATTCGCCACGACCGAATCCATGGCGCTCCATCACGATTCGGCTGCGAAACAATTCTTTCTGAGCATACAGCGCGATCAAGGCCTGGCATTCCTGCGGTGTAAGCAGTTGGGCTAGCACGGCGCTACCGTAACTGTCCAGATCCCTTGCGACGCCGTCCCAGTCAACGCCGCAGATCCTCATTGCGATTGACGCGTCACTGCCAACTGTGGTGTGCACTATATTCATTGTTTTTCCAGACGGGTTTGACTATGGCTACGCCAAGTGTAGACGGGCCATCTTGAGGTTGCACCCCGACTCTTGCGGTCAAATTCCCGAAGCTGAAATTGCTGCGTAATTGGCACTAAATGTTATCTATTTTTGATTTTTAATCAAATATGTATTGTGGTCACAGCGGTTTTTCTTTGTCTTTGCAGGCGTCAAACTGCATGGCGTTAAATGACAACAGGAAACCATCATGCCACTCGCACTCTGGGCGCTCACACTCAGCGCTTTTGCCATAGGAACCACCGAATTCGTGATTGTCGGTCTGATTCCTACCATCGCCGCCAATCTTGGCGTCTCAGTACCTTCGGCCGGCCTGCTGGTCAGCCTGTATGCCTTGGGCGTCGCCGTCGGCGCGCCGGTACTCACCGCGTTGACCGGCCGCGTGCCACGTAAGCATCTGTTGCTGGGCCTGATGGCGCTGTTTACCGTCGGTAACCTGGTGGCCTGGATGGCGCCGGGCTATGAAGCCTTGATGGCGGCGCGCGTGCTGACCGGCCTGGCGCACGGCGTGTTCTTTTCCATCGGTTCGACCATCGCTACCAGCCTGGTGCCGAAGGAAAAGGCGGCTAGCGCAATCGCCATCATGTTCACCGGCCTGACCGTGGCGTTGGTCACCGGCGTACCGCTGGGAACCTGGATCGGCCAGACCTGGGGCTGGCAAACGACTTTCCTGGCCGTTTCGCTGCTGGGCGTGATTGCCTTTGTCGGCAGCTTGATACTCGTGCCTGACGATATCAAGGGCAGCAAGCCGGCATCGTTGCTGACCCAGGCTTCCGTATTGAAGAAACCACGACTGCTGCTGGTGTATGCGATCACGGCGCTGGGCTACGGCGGTACTTTTATCGCCTTTACCTACCTGGCGCCAATTCTGCAGGAAATCTCCGGATTTTCGGCTGCCACAGTCAGCCTGGTGATGCTGGTGTACGGTGTCTCCGTAGCGTTCGGGAATATCTGGGGCGGTAAGCTGGCCGACAAGAAGGGGCCGATACGGGCCTTGCAAATTGTGTTTGCCATGCTAGCGGTGGTCTTGTTTGCGCTGACTTTCACGGCGTCGAATCCGTGGCTGGCAGTCTTGACGGTATTGGCGTGGGGCGCTTTCGCCTTCGGTAATGTGCCTGGCTTGCAAGTGTATGTGGTGCAACAGGCTGAACGGCATGCGCCGCGTGCAGTGGATGTCGCCTCTGGCTTGAATATCGCCGCGTTCAACATCGGCATTGCCCTCGGCGCCTGGGGCGGAGGTCTGATTGTGAGTCATTTTGGTTTGATGGCGACGCCATGGATCGGCGCTATCGTGGTTCTGGCGGCACTTGGCTTGACCACGCTGGCAGGGCGGTTGGACCGGCGTGACGGTATTGCTCCCGTGATTGGTTCAGGGCACGCAATCGCTATGCATTAACTTATTTTTGCCGGCCAGTATTGTCTCGCTATACATAAGTAATGTGGTAATACTGGCCTTGCCAAACTTCTGGAAATCCTGCACTATAGATCTTGATTTTAATAATCCTTTACTGAAAAACATCGTTTTATGTCATTCGCACGCGCTTATTTCTTTTTTTACTTTAGCTATTCCAGCCCCACGGCGGTGAAAAGCGGTAAGCGTTCGTAAGTAAAGAGCAAACCGAAATTTCTAAAAAACCGCCAGCGATGGCGGTTTTTTTATACCCAGTCACTTTTGAGCCAGGAGAAAAGCATGCTACGCACCGACGATCTGCGCATACGAGAAATGAAAGAACTAGTTCCACCGTCACATCTGATCCGCGAATTCGGCTGCTCCGAGAAAGTGGCTGAAACCGCCGCCAATTCGCGGATTGCGCTGCATCGCATCCTGCATGGTCAGGACGACCGCCTGATGGTGGTGATCGGACCGTGCTCGATCCACGATACCAAGGCTGCGATGGAATATGCAGGCCGCCTGATCGGCGAGCGCGAGCGCTTCAAGGGCGAGCTGGAAATCATCATGCGCGTGTATTTCGAAAAGCCGCGCACCACGGTCGGCTGGAAGGGACTGATCAACGATCCTTACATGGACAACAGCTTCCGCATCAACGACGGTCTGCGCATGGCGCGCGAGCTGCTGTTGAACATCAACGAACTAGGCCTGCCGGCGGGTACTGAATTCCTGGATGTGATCAGTCCGCAATACATCGCCGACCTGATCAGCTGGGGCGCCATCGGCGCCCGCACCACAGAATCGCAAGTGCATCGCGAGCTGGCGTCCGGCCTGTCTTGCCCAGTTGGTTTCAAGAACGGCACCGACGGCAACATCAAGATTGCAGTGGACGCCATCAAGGCGGCCTCGCAGCCGCACCATTTCCTGTCGGTGACCAAGGGCGGTCACTCTGCGATCGTTTCGACCAACGGCAATGAAGACTGCCACATCATTCTGCGCGGCGGTAAAGCGCCGAACTATGATGCAGCCAGCGTGGATGCAGCTTGCAAGGATATCGCGACCAGCGGCTTGGCATCGCGCCTGATGATCGATGCTTCGCATGCCAACAGTTCGAAGAAACCGGAGAACCAGATTCCGGTCTGCGCCGATATTGGCAACCAGGTAGCGGCCGGGGACGGACGAATTGTCGGCGTCATGATTGAGTCGCACCTGATTGCTGGTCGCCAGGATCTGGTGCCAGGCAAGGAGCTGGTCTACGGCCAGTCAGTGACAGACGGCTGCATCAATTGGGAAGAAAGCGTGGCGGTGCTGGAAGGTCTGGCAGCAGCGGTCAAGCAACGTCGTTTGCTGAACGCCAGCCCGGCGTAATTGAAAACAGGCCGGACCAATCGAATTGGTCCGGCCTGCAATCTTGGCTGCCAAACTGTATCAGAAGCGCTTGGTCAGCACCATCATCTCGCCTTCGCGCCGCATCTCGGTGCGGTTCAGGAACGACATTCCGAGCAGGGCAAACGGTAGCCCGGCTTCTTGCACCAGGGCATCAACCTGGTTCATTTCAATATCGCCGACTTTCACCGTATTCAGCTTGACCCGGTACGCCGGCGCCGGGCCGTTGGCGGTATTGACCATGACCATCTGGCCTTTTTTGTAATCGACGCCCAGCCTTGAGGCCTCCGATGCCGGCAGCGCAATCATGGTCGCCCCGGTATCGACCAGCATGGTCATCATGCTGCCGTTAACCTGGGTTTGCGCCACGAAGTGGCCATCCGGATTGACCTTCAGGGTGACGCTGGAGGAAGCGCCAGGCGCACTACGGCTGACGTATTCGCCGATGCCGATGACTTGCCGTTTGCCTTTGATCTCCAGCGTTGCGGTGGTGCTATTGGCTTCGACCAGCTTGGCGTCATCGGCAACCTTGCTTCCCACCGAAAAAGTCTTGGGCGAGGAACCGTCGATCACCAAGACGGCCTTTCCGGGAAACAGACCGACTACGCCGATATCGGAGGCTTGGACTACGCCGGAAAAGGTGGTGAGCAAAAACAGGCTGGAGGCTAAAGCGAATTGGCGCATGAGGAGCCGACTTTCCGGGCAAGAGGTTGAGATAGCGTTGTCGTACCATTCAAGCAACTTGAACCGTTGGCAACAGCAGACGATGGTAACCCTGTCTGTTGCCAATTGCCACTATTTAGTCACGGAAATTATTGAATTCCAGCGGCAGATCTGCCACTTCCTTGCGCAGCATCGCCATCGCTGCCTGCAAGTCGTCGCGCTTGGCGCCGGTGATGCGTACGGCGTCCCCCTGGATGCTGGCCTGGACCTTCATCTTGCTATCTTTGACGATACGCACGATCTTCTTGGCGGCCTCGGATTCAATGCCATTCTTGATCTTGATCACTTGCTTGACCTTGTCGCCGCCGATTTTTTCGATTTTACCGATGTCGAGGAAGCGGGTATCGACATTGCGCTTGACCAGTTTCGCGGTCAGCACGTCGCGCACTTGGCTCAGCTGGAATTCCGAGTCGGCGTAGGCGGTCAGGTCACGCTCTTTCAACTCGATGCGGGCGTCGCTGCCCTTGAAGTCGAAGCGGGTCGCAATTTCCTTGTTGGCCTGGTCGTTGGCGTTTTTTACTTCGACCAGATTGGCTTCCGATACGGTATCGAATGATGGCATGGTGGTATTCCTTCAGTATGTTCAAATAAAACTGGCCGGCTGGTTGCAGCGCGGCCGTCTGACTATGCGCATTTTATCGGACAAAAAACCTGCGGTGTGGGCTGGTTGGTCGAATGTTATGCAATTGTTAGTCGTTAGTCGAATTGTTAGCCGATTTCTTGCTGCGTGGTTATCTTTCCGACGTATTGAGGCCAGTTGCCGCTTTTCGCCCGCTGGGTGCTAGCCGCTTGCGTTTATAATCCCGGTGCTATGACTATCTCCCCGCTTCCGCTCGAATTCGACTTCTCACTACGCCAGCACAATACGTTCGGTATTGACGCCAAGGCGCATGCCTATCTGCCGGTTACTTCTGTCGAGACCCTGCATGCGCTGAGGTCGGATGTCCAGACCGCCGCTTTGCCGCGCCTGGTGCTGGGAGGCGGCAGCAATCTGGTCCTGACGCAGGATTTCCCTGGCCTGGTATTGCATATGCGCAGCCGCGGCAGGGAAATTATCGGTGAAGACGATGATGCCATTTATGTACGTGCGGCGGCTGGCGAGAACTGGCATGGCCTGGTGCAATGGACGCTGGAGCAGGGGCTAGGCGGCCTGGAGAATCTGTCCCTGATCCCCGGCAGCGTCGGTGCTTCACCGATCCAGAATATAGGCGCCTACGGCGTCGAGTTGCAAGAGCGCTTTCATGCGTTGACCGCGATCGATATGGAGAGCGGCGAGATTCTGGCCTTGGACCGTGCGGCCTGCGCTTTTGCCTATCGCGACAGCATCTTCAAGCACGGTCTGCGGGACCGCGCGGTGGTGCTGGACGTGACGTTTGCCTTGCCCAAGCGCTGGCAACCAAATCTGCGTTATGCCGATGTAGCGCAAGAACTTGATGCGCGCAAATTGTCGCAACCAGGCGCACGCGATATCAGCGACGCGGTGATAGCGATTCGCACCCGTAAATTGCCCGATCCTGCCGCGATCGGTAATGCCGGCAGTTTTTTCAAGAATCCGCTTGTGTCGGAACAACAACGCAACGCGCTGCTCGAGCAGTATCCGCAACTGGTGAACTATGCGCAGCCGGACGGCAGTTACAAGCTGGCTGCAGGCTGGCTGATAGATCAGTGTGGTTGGAAAGGAAAGAACCTGGGCGCCGCAGGCGTCTATGAAAAACAGGCACTGGTGCTGGTGAACAGGGGGGCGGCCACTGGCCAGGATGTGGTGCGGCTGGCGCAAGCGGTGCAGGCCGACGTGATGGGGAAATTTGGCGTGGCGCTGGAGCCTGAGCCGATTTTTGTTTAGGGAATGTATGTTGTTGCAGGCGTTTTTTGTCACAATCAAGTCACACTGAGCGCCTATGCTTCAACCTGTCTCATATCCAACACTCCCTAAAGTAATGGATCTTTAGCCCGTGTGCATCAGCACCACGGGCTTTTTTTTGACAGTTTTAACCGTAATGACAAACGTAGTTCACAGTTTCCAGCGTCTCGATATCGAAACTGGAATTCGCCGGAATCTCAAAACGTCCGCCGCCTGTGTACTTGGTCCACAGCTGCTGACCTTGCTGGCGCACGCGACAGACGCCGCTAGTGATTTCCATCACTTCGGCAACGCCGGTGCCGAATGTCAGCGAAGACGGCAAAATGACGCCGAGTGTCTTTTTGCTACCGTTAGGGAAAACAACGGTATGTGAGATGCATTTGCCGTCAAAGTAGACGCTAGCTTGTTTGAGTACGGATACGTGGTCGAATTGGACAGTCATGTTGTCGGTTTTTTTTCTTTTGGAAGAATATCAGTCGGCGTCTTTGTCGAGCAACGGCAGCGAGACGGCGTTGCTGGAAGCGAGCAGGCCGGTGCTTTGATAAATCGCCAGTTTTTGGCGCGTATCGCTGATATCGAGGTTACGCATGGTCAGCTGGCCGATACGGTCTTGCGGCGAGAACGCGCCTTCGCCCTTTTCCATGGTCAGGCGTTCCGGCTGGTAGGTCAGGTTGGCCGATTCCGTGTTGAGAATCGAATAGTCGTTGCCGCGACGCAGCTCGATTGTGACTTCGCCTGTGATGGCGCGCGCCACCCAGCGTTGCGCCGATTCGCGCAGCATGATCGCCTGCGAGTCGAACCAGCGGCCTTGATACAGCAGGCGGCCCAGTTTGCGGCCGTTTTCGCGGTATTGCTCGATGGTGTCTTCATTGTGGATGCCGGTCACCAGACGCTCGTAGGCGATGAACAGCAGGGCCAGACCAGGCGCTTCATAGATGCCGCGGCTCTTGGCTTCGATAATGCGGTTTTCGATCTGGTCGCTCATACCCAGGCCGTGGCGTCCGCCGATGCGGTTGGCTTCCATCAGCAAATCAACCGGGTTGGCGTACACGACGCCGTTGAGTGCGACCGGCTGGCCTTGTTCAAAGCGCACAGTGACTTCCTCGCGCTTGACTTCAACGTCGTCGCGCCAGAAAGCAACGCCCATAATTGGTTCTACGATCTTCATGCCGCAATTCAGGTGCTCGAGGTCTTTCGCTTCATGCGTTGCGCCCAGCATGTTGGAATCGGTCGAATAGGCTTTTTCAACCGACATCTTGTAGTCGAAACCGGAAGCGATCATGAATTCCGACATTTCCTTGCGGCCGCCCAGTTCCTGGATGAAGCGATCGTCAAGCCAGGGCTTGTAGATTCTCAGGTTAGGGTTGACCAGCAAGCCGTAGCGATAGAAACGCTCGATATCGTTGCCCTTGAAGGTGCTGCCGTCGCCCCAGATGTCGACATTGTCTTCGCGCATGGCGGCCACCAGCATGGTGCCAGTGACAGCGCGTCCGAGCGGTGTGGTGTTGAAGTAAGTTACGCCAGCCGTGGAGATGTGGAAGGCGCCGCTTTGCAGCGCGGCGATACCTTCGGCCACCAGCTGTTCGCGGCAATCGACCAGGCGCGCCAGTTCAGCGCCATAGGCCTTGGCTTTTTTCGGGATCTCGTTGTAGTCCGGCTCGTCAGGCTGGCCCAGGTTGGCGGTATAGGCGTAAGGAATGGCGCCTTTCTGGCGCATCCAGTGCAGCGCAGCGCTGGTATCGAGGCCGCCGGAAAAGGCGATGCCGACTTTTTGATTGACTGGAACGGATTGCAGGATGTTGGACATGATATTTCTATATAGGTTGAAATGGTTACTGAGGATCGTGGCAAACGGCTTCGATGTTGTGGCCGTCGGGGTCTTTCACGAACGCACTATAATAATTTTGGTGATAGTGCGGCCGTGGACCGGGTGCGCCATTGTCGGCGCCGCCCGCTTCGAGTCCTGCTTGATAAAAGGCGTCCACCTGAGCCCGGCTGGCCACCCTGAAAGCGAAATGAATCGTTTGTTGATGGGCCGGCTTTTCTGCCGTCGCCCGGGAGATCCAGAAATCGGGTTTGGGCGCTTCGCCGAAACCGGCGACGTCGGTGCCCGCCACTTCTGCCGGGAATTCCAGCAGCAGCTGGTAGCCGATAGCACCCAAGGCGGCGTTATAAAACGCCTTGCTCTTGTGATAGTCGCTAACGGTGACGCCGGTATGATCGATCATGGTTTGCTTACTCCGCAACTTTACCCAGCACGAGATATTCGAGCAGGGCCTTCTGCACATGCAGGCGATTTTCCGCTTCGTCCCAGACCACCGATTGCGGGCCGTCGATCACTTCGGCTGATACTTCCTCGCCGCGATGCGCCGGCAGGCAATGCATGAACAAGGCATCGGCGTTGGCGCGTTGCATCTTGGCCTGGTCGACGATCCAGCCGTCGAACGCTTTCAGGCGCGCGGCGTTTTCATCTTCGTAACCCATGCTGGTCCAGACATCGGTGGTGACCAGGTCAACGCCCTCGCAGGCATCGGACGGGTTGGCGAACAAGGTATAGCGCTGGTTGTCGGCCGCTACTTGTGTCGGATCGAGGTCGTAGCCCTTAGGGGTCGATACGTTGACGTGGAAACCAAACACCTGCGCCGCCTGCAGCCACGAATACAGCATATTGTTGGCGTCGCCGATCCACGCGACTTTCTTGCCGGCGATGGAGCCGCGGTGCTCGATGTAGGTGAAAACATCGGCCAATACCTGGCAGGGATGCTGCTCATTGGTCAGGCCGTTGATTACCGGCACCCGCGAATGGGAGGCGAAGCGCTCGATGATTTCCTGGCCGAATGTGCGGATCATGATGACGTCGCACATGCGCGACATGACCTGCGCCGCATCTTCCACCGGCTCGCCGCGGCCCAGCTGGCTGTCGCGCGTGTTCAGGTAGATGGCGGCGCCACCCAGCTGATGCATGCCGGCTTCGAAGGACAAGCGGGTGCGGGTCGAGTTTTTTTCGAACACCATCACCAGCGTGCGGTCCAGCAGCGTGTAGTGCGGTTCGTAATTCTTGAATTTGCGTTTGATGAGACGGCTACGTTCGATCACGTACTCGTATTCGTCCAGCGAAAAATCAGAAAACTGCAGGTAATGTTTGATTGCCATAAATGAAAACGGCGGCCGCTGTGGCGACTGCCGCCGAAAGTTGGAATTCCATTTTTAAATCAACCGCTGGTTTTGCAGACCGTCGTAGATGCTTGGCGTGGGCTTGGAAGACGCCTCACGATTGGCTTAGAAATGAAATAAGTGCTTCAATTATAAGGGATTTTGCTAGAAAAGATACCCGTCAAAAGATTGCTTATTTATCATTAATAAGATGGCACGCCATTTCCTGGTAACAACCGGTCGCCAGCGTGTATTTAATACAGTTTTTGCGACGATTCGTGCAGCAACTGCACATATAGCTGGTGCCGCATCGAGGCTATCTTGTTGTCCTTTACCGCTTCCAGCACCGCGCAGCTAGGCTCGATCAGGTGATGGCAGTTATAGAATTTACATTTTCCCAGATAGGGCGTGAATTCGACGAAGGCGCGTTCCAGCATGCCTTCGCTCAGCTGGTACAGGCCGAACTCCTGGAATCCCGGCGAATCGATGATGCTGGCCGGTTGAGCGTCCGGTGTGCCAGCATCTGCATCGAGTTCATACAGGCGGGTGAAGGTGGTGGTGTGCTTGCCGGTATCGAGGGCCGCCGAGATTTCGCGTACGGCAATATCGGCATCCGGCACGATCAGGTTGATGATCGACGATTTCCCCATGCCTGACTGGCCGATCAGGATGGTCGACTGTCCTTTCAGCAAAGGCCACAGGGTGGCGCAGGTTTCTTCGGGAAACGCGCGCGCCGATACCTCATGCACCGGATAGCCGAGGTTTGCGTACATCTGCAGGCGCTGCCGGGTTTTCTCCAGCGCTTCGACGATATCGGTCTTGTTGAGCACGATATGCGCCTTGACGCCGGCCGCTTCAGCCGCCACCAGGGCGCGTGAAATCAGGTCGTCCGCGAAGCCTGGTTCAGTCGCCACGACGATGAACAACTGCGTGACATTCGCCGCCAGCAGCTTGGATTTGTATTGATCGGAGCGGTACAGCAAGCTGTTGCGTTCGTCGATGGCTTCGATTACGCCCTGGTTGGGGGAGGTGGTTTTCAGCTGGACCCGGTCGCCAACGGCGACATCGCTTTTCTTGCCGCGGGTGACGCATTGCAACTTGAGAGACTGGCCGTCGATCTTGGCTTGCACCAGGTAATGGCGGCCATGCGCGGCGATCACCAGGCCGCTGCCGGCTTGATCCTTGTGTTCCTGCCTGGCGTGATTAACCATGGGCTGCTAGCAAACGGTTGATACGCACGGTGGCAGGCGGGTGGGAGTCGTAGAATGCCGAATGCAGCGGATCGGGGGTCAGGGTCGAGGCGTTGTCCTCGTAGAGCTTGACCAGCGCAGTCACCAGGTCGGCGCCGTTGGTATGTTTGACGGCAAACGCATCGGCTTCGAATTCATGTTTGCGCGAGCTGATCGATGACAGCGGCGACAACAGGAAAGTAAAGATCGGCAGCGCCAGCATGAACAGGATCAACGCCATGGCGTCGTTGTTGCTCAGGTCGGCCAGCAGCAGCGGATTGACGCCCAGCCCCGTGTAAAACCACAGTTGTTGCTTCAGATAACCCAGCAGCGCCAGGAACGCGAGTGAAATCGCAAACATCACGGCGATGCGCTTGACGATATGCTTGAGTTTGAAGTGGCCCAGTTCGTGCGCCAGCACTGCTTCGATTTCATGCGGCGACAGGCGTGCCAGCAAAGTGTCGAAAAAGACGATGCGCTTGCCGGCGCCGAAGCCTGAAAAGTAAGCATTGCCGTGGGCGCTGCGCTTGGAGCCATCCATCACGAACAGGCCCTTGGATGCAAAGCCGACGCGCTTCATCAAGCCTTCGATGCGCTCACGCAGGGTGTCGTCGGTAAGTGGCGTGAATTTGTTGAACAGCGGTGCAATCACGGTCGGGTAGAGCACTAGCATGAGCAACTGGAAGCCGCTGAACACCAGCCAGGCATAGAACCACCAGAGATCGCCGGATTTGGCCATCAGCAACAGCACCACCCAGACCAAGGGCAAGCCGATGGCTGCGCCGATCAAGGTATTTTTCAAGATGTCGGTGAAGAACAGCTTGACGGTCATCTTGTTAAAACCGAAACGCGCTTCCAGTACAAACTGCTTGTAGTAGTCCAAAGGCAGGTCGATCAGGCCGGCAATAGCGCCGAAGGCCACCAGCAAGCCCAATTGATAGACCATGCCAGGACCGGCCCAGTTGAACATGATATTGGAAAGCAACTGCAAGCCGCCTAGCAAGGTGAAGCCGATCAGGACAGCGGAACTGACCAGCATCGAAAACATGCTGAATTTGGTCTTGGCAACAGTGTAGTCGGCAGCGCGCTGATGCGCCGCCAAGGGGATCTTTTCCGCAAATTCGGCAGGCACAGCGCTGCGGTGGCTGATCACATGCCGAATCTGGCGGGAACCCAGCCAAAAGCGTACTACCAGGGTAATTGCCAGGAAAACTACAAACAAAACTGAAAATGCAAATGAAGACATGTAGTCCCTATGTGAGAAAATAGCATCCAATGGCGCCTCCAAGAACCTACTGCGCAACCCAATCTCTGGCCTGCGATGCTCGCTGTACTGAAGTACAGCTGCGCTTCTTAACCAGACCTTGGGTTTGCTCGCTACGGTTCTTAGAGGCGCTTTGCGGCAGATTTCAAATGGAACACCGCAAAAAAACTGCTTAAATAACCAAGAGAACAATTATGTCACAAGCCGCCGATATCTCCGCTACTCCTGCTGCCACGCCTGTTCCGGCGGCGCCGGTGCGGCCGAATGAATTCAACCTGATTTGGGTCGACATGGAAATGACCGGGCTCGACCCGGATAACGACCGCATCATCGAGGTGGCTGTCGTGGTTACCGATCCGCAACTGAATATCCTGGCTGAAGGGCCGGTGTTTGCGATCCACCAGGCCGACGAGATCATGGACGGCATGGACGCCTGGAACAAGGGGACGCATGGCCGTTCCGGCCTGATCGAGCGCGTAAAAACTTCGACCGTGACTGAAAACGACGCTGAACTGGCGTTGATCGAATTCCTGAAGAAATACGTGCCGAACGGCAAGTCGCCGATGTGCGGCAACACGATTTGCCAGGATCGCCGGTTCATGGCGCGCGGCATGCCGAAGCTGGAAGCGTTTTTCCACTATCGCAACCTGGACGTGTCGACCCTCAAAGAGTTGTGCCGCCGTTGGAAGCCGGAACTGGCGAGCGGTTTCAAGAAACACCAGAAACACACTGCGCTGGCCGATATCCTCGAATCGATTGAAGAACTGCGCTACTACCGCGAGCATTTCATCAAGGAATAAATAGCAGGAAATAAATCGCGGGGAATAAACAACAGGCCGGGTTGCATGATGCCAACCCGGCCTGTCATTGCTTCAAGTGCGTCTTGGATTAATCTTCCGTCGTATTCAGGCCGCAGCACTTCTTGAATTTCTTGCCGCTGCCACAGCTGCAATCGTCGTTGCGGCCGATTTTCGGCGTCTCGCGTTGCATGGTCTTGATCGCTGATTTGCGATGCGGCAGCCAGTAGCGGTAAATTTCCGGAATTGCCGCTTCCACTTCCACTGCCAGCTTGTGGCGTTGCACAGGATCCTCGCGCAGCGCCATTTCCTCTTCTTCCAGCTCTTCCGCACCCAGCAGATAGATAGGCCGGACTACCGTCGCCAGGTTGGAATGCCAGATCGGCTCCCAGGCTTTGGCGCGGATATTGATGCCTTCCCAGAAACCCCAGGCCCAGGCTTCGCCATCGAGCAAGGCCTTGCCTTCGTGCTCATGTTCACAGAACAGCGGTTCATATTCTTTCGGGGCAACTTCCAGCGTGACCGCGATTTCATTCATGTAGCGGGCGATCAGGCCGACGATTTTTTCAAATTCCTTGTCGGACTTGAATTTCGGCGCGTCCTTCAGCGACGGTCCCCATACATGCGGAAGCCATTCACCCAGCAGCACCTGTTCCGGCCCGATCACCAGCGCCGTCAGATAGCCATGCAGGGTATCCATGGTCATGCTGTCTTCAGCGCAACGATCGGACAATAAAAAATCGTCCAGTTCGTCAAATTCTTTGTCTGAGAGGGGTTCGTCGAGATTCATGGGGAGGACCGCTTAAAAAATGGGGATACGGATTTTACGATTGAAATGCGCTTCACCTGCAAAATATTCAACGCTGCATGGCTGCAGGCAATCATTTACCCTGTTAAAAGGATACAGGAACGGATGGTGATTGCAGCATATCTTCGCAGGCTGCTGTTACGGTAAAATATTTCTTCTATGCATGTAAATCAAGGATGGATTATCTCATATGAAAATCAGAGCTCTGTCGCCGCAAGATCTTTCGTCCTATCGCCGCCTAAGAATGGAATCCATCCTGGATTCGCCATCTTCCTTTGTTCCGACCTACGACGAAGAAGGCAGTTTGCCTGACGACCAGATGGTGACACGCTTGAATGCCGGTCCTTTTCAAGTAACGTATGGCGCGTTTCAAGAGGATGTCCTGGTTGGCACGGTCGGTTTGATACGCGATCCAAGGAGCAAGATCTGCCACCGTGCGACTATCGTGGGAGTCTATGTTACGCCGCAAGCGCGTACCGCCGGCGTTGCGCAGGGCTTGCTGGAGGCGGTCATTGCGCATGCCCGGAATATCCCGGAAGTGATCCAGCTGGACTTGCGAGTCAACACGATCAATGCTCGCGCCCGGTCCCTGTATGCCAAACTGGGATTTGAGTCTTGCGGAATCGACCGCCGCGCTTTGTGCATAGACGGACAGTTTCATGATGAGGAGCGGATGGCCTTGTATCTGGAGGAACGTTAGTCGCACTAAGTTGGCGCATCTGGATGCGTTATCGGGATTTTGATGAACGCAGCTGTTTTAAAACGTCTCATCATGCAGTGAACGGTATTTGTGTCGCAACTACGTAATCGTCCCGATAAGTCACTCGCTGGCGTTTACAATGGGCGGATGAATATTTCGCCCCCCGCATCATTCTCTACCTTGACCCCCGATACCGTGCTGGACGCGCTCGACAGCATCGGCTTGCATGGCGACGGCCGCCTGCTGGCTCTCAACAGCTATGAAAACCGGGTTTATCAGATCGGCATGGAAGAGGGGCCGCCGCTGGTCGCCAAGTTTTACCGGCCACAGCGCTGGAGCGATGCGGCAATCCTGGAAGAGCACGGCTTCGTGCAGGAACTGGTCGAACGCGAAATTCCCGTGGTTGCGGCATGGGCTACCCAAGACGGACAGACACTGCATCAATTCGACGGCTTTCGTTTTGCCGTGTTTCCGCGTCATGGCGGCCGTGCGCCAGAGCTGGAGGACGACGCCACCCTCGAATGGCTGGGCCGTTTCCTGGGTCGCATCCATGCGATAGGCGGCTTGCGCAAGTACGCGCATCGGCCGACGCTGGATATCGTCAGTTTCGGCGAAGAGCCCAGCGCTTTCCTGCTGGCCAACAACTTCATCCCGGAAGATTTGCTGGAGGCTTACCGGAGCACTGTAACCCAGGCGCTGGAAGGCGCGCGTCGCTGCTTTGAGCGCGCCGGCAGCGTTGGCACATTGCGTCTGCATGGTGATTGCCACGGCAGCAATGTCTTGTGGACCGACGCCGGGCCGCACTTCGTCGATTTCGACGATAGCCGTATGGGACCGGCGGTGCAGGATCTGTGGATGCTGTTGTCCGGTGAGCGCCGGGACATGGTGCGACAGATGGGTTCCTTGTTGGCCGGCTACGAGGATTTCTGCGATTTCGATACGCGCGAGCTATACCTGATCGAGGCGCTGCGCACTTTGCGTTTGATTCACTATGCAGCGTGGATCGCCCGGCGCTGGGACGATCCGGCGTTTGCCGTGGCTTTTCCCTGGTTCAATACGCAGCGCTACTGGCAGGACCGGGTGTTGGAATTACGCGAGCAGATTGCGTTGATGGATGAACCGCCGCTGTGGCAGTCATGATGAAGCGCCGGCGGGATTGTGCAATCTCGCCGGCGCTAGAAATTTAGTGCGCTACGGTCTTGGAGAAAACATTCAGCACCAGCACGCCGGACACGATCATGCCGATGCCGATCAAGGCCGCCGCATCCAGGCTTTGCTTCAAAAACAGCCAGCCTACCAGTGCAATCAGCGCAATCCCGATGCCGGACCACATCGCATACACAATCGCCACCGGCAAAGTGCGCAAGGTCAGTGACAGGAAGTAGAAGGCGGTCAGGTAGCCGGCCACCACCACCACCGATGGAATCAGCCGGGTAAATTCGGCGCTGGCTTTCAAGGCGCTGGTGGCGATGACTTCGGCGACAATGGCGATCAACAGATATACCCAATGCATGATTTCTCCCGGCTAAAAAATAAAATGCGCGCAAATAAAGCGCGTATAAACAAAACGTCTACGACAGATACGGCTGGATAAGCCGACTCTAATCGATTGCGGCGAACAACTCTGTAACGAAATCGACAAATACCCGTACCTTGGCCGACAACTGGTGACTCTGGTGATACACCACCGATACCGGCGGCCCCGGCGTAGCCCAGTCCGCCAGCACCGGTACTAGCTGGCTGGCGCGAATCTGCGGATTCAGCGACAAGGTCAACAGCTGGACGATGCCGGCGCCGCTATTGGCCGCATGGATCAAGGTCTCGGCGTGATTGATGGCGATATTTCCGGGCGGCGCCCAACTGAATTCCTGTTTGCCTTTACTGAAGGTCCAAGGCACGTTCTGGCCGCTGTTCGGATGGATGAACGCCAGGCAGCGGAAATCCTGCAGCTCTTGCGGGGTTTGCGGCATGCCGTGCTGCGCCAGGAATTCCGGAGACGCGCAGCACAGGTTGCGGGTCTGGTAGATACGGCGTGCAATCATGCTCGAATCCTTTAACTCGCCGATGCGGATCCACACATCGCCACGGCCCTCTACCATATCCACCATGCGGTCGCCGACGTTCAGTCTGATCGACAGTTCGGGATACAGTTCACTAAATCGCGCCAGCGCCGGCGCCAGGTAGATCCGGGCGATCGCGGTCGGCACGTCGACCCGCAAGATGCCTTGCGGCGTCATGCGCCGGCCTTGCAGCGCATCTTCCAGTTCTGTCATGTCGCCGATCAGGCGCTCGGCACGCTGGTAGCAACTATGGCCATCGTCGGTCAGGGAGATCTTGCGGGTGGTGCGGTTCAGCAGCCGCACGCCGAAATGCCGCTCCAGGCTGGCTATATGGTTGGTGATGGTAGCGTTCGACATTTCCAGCTGCTCAGCTGCACGGCTGAAGCTGTTCAGTTCCACCACCTGGCAAAATACCCGTAACGATTCCAGTCTATCCATGATGATTTTTTAATATTATTTAGGATATTTAAAAAATGATTTTAATTGTCGCCTATTTTTCTGTTTATCGAAAAGGATGATAATGCATAAAGCCAGTCCAGACTTGGCATTCATCATTGTCAGGAGACACAGATAGATGACCATTGCAATCAGCCACAATCCGATAGACATTCCAGCTCTGATCGACCGCAGCCGCATCAGCGCTTTCCAGGTGGTCATGCTAATCCTGTGCGGCATTTGCCTGATCATCGACGGTTTCGATGTCCAGGCCATGGGCTACGTGGCGCCTGCCATCATCCAGGAGTGGGGCATAGACAAGGCCAACCTGGGTCCGGTGTTCGGCGCCGGCCTGTTCGGCATGCTGCTGGGATCGCTGACCTTCAGCATCCTGGCTGACCGTATCGGCCGCCGTCCGGTCCTGATCGCCGCCACGCTGTTCTTTGCCGCCTGCATGCTACTGACGCCGCTGGCAGGCACTGTGGACCAGTTGATTGCGCTACGTTTCATCACCGGCCTCGGGCTGGGTGCGATCATGCCTAATGCGATGGCGCTGGCCGGCGAATACAGTCCGCTACGCAAGCGCGTGACCCTGATGATGCTGGTTTCCTGCGGCTTTACGCTGGGTGCGGTGCTTGGCGGCCTGTTGTCGGCGGCGCTGATTCCGCGCTTTGGCTGGCAATCGGTATTTCATGTCGGCGGCGCGGTGCCGCTGGTGATCGGCGTCCTGATGTTCTTCCTGTTGCCGGAATCGATGCAGTTCCTGGTATTGCGCGGCAAGCGGCTGGAGCAGGTCGGTAAATGGCTACGCCGCATAGATCCGACAATGGTGGTCGACCAGCATACGCGTTATGTGGTCAACGAAAAGGCCGGCAAGGGTGCACCGGTGATGCAATTGTTCCAGGAGGGACGGGCCAAGGTCACGATCCTGTTGTGGATCATTAATTTCATGAACCTGGTCAACCTGTATTTCCTGTCCAACTGGTTGCCGACCATCGCCAAGGACGCCGGCCTGTCGACCGCCATGGCGGTCATGGCCGGCACCACGTTGCAGATCGGCGGCACGCTGGGCACCTTGATCATGGGCCAGTTGATCGACCGTTCCAGTTTCCGTCGTGTGCTGATTCCAGTATTTCTCATCGCCGGAGTGGCGGTAGCGCTGATCGGCAGACCCGAGATATCGCTGTTATTCCTGTTCGCCAGCATCTTCGTCGCCGGTTTTTGTATAGTTGGTGGCCAGCCGGCGGTGAATGCGCTGGCGGGTACTTATTATCCGACCACCTTGCGTTCAACCGGCATCGGCTGGAGTCTCGGGGTGGGGCGGATTGGCTCGATTATAGGGCCGGTGCTGGGCGGCGAGCTGATTCGCCTGAACTGGCCCAACAGCAGTATTTTTCTAGTGCTGGCGGTGCCGGCGCTGGTGTCGGCGGCGATGCTGATGTTGATGCAGGGGGCTTCCACCCCGAAAGACGCAGCAGCTGCCGCCGTGCATTAAGATCCGCATTTGTCACTGGGTCTGTTACTGAGTAAATTGAACTTCAACATCAATCTTGAGAACGAAGCTTGAAACAAGCGAGGATAAAAAGATGAAAATTTCACCGCCGAATGATGGCTTGCATTACCAGTCTGGATTCTGCAACGATTTCGCCACTGAAGCCTTGCCCGGCGCTTTGCCGGCTACGCAGAATTCACCGCAGAAAGCACCTTACGGCCTGTATGCGGAACAACTGTCCGGCACCGCTTTCACGGCGCCGCGCGCGCACAACCGGCGTAGCTGGCTGTATCGGATTCGTCCCGGCGCGATGCATCATGCGTTTGAAAAACTCGATCAGCCTTTGCTGGCCAGCGGGCCGTTCAACCAGGTCGACACGCCACCCAACCAGCTACGCTGGAATCCGCAACCGATCCCGGCCGACGACCAGCCCACCGATTTTATCGATGGCCTGATCACTGTCGCGGGTAACGGCGATGCTGCGGCTCAGGTTGGGATTGCCATCCATTTGTATGTGGCAAACCGTTCCATGCATGACCGTTTCTTCTACGATGCCGATGGCGAACTGCTGATCGTGCCACAGCAGGGACGTCTGCTGGCGCGGACCGAGCTGGGCGTGCTTGAAGCAAGTCCCGGTGAAATTCTGGTGATTCCGCGCGGCGTGCGTTTCTGCGTTGAACTGCCGGACGGTGTAGCGCGCGGCTATATCTGCGAAAACTATGGTGCAGCATTCCAATTGCCGGAACTGGGGCCGATCGGCGCCAATGGCCTGGCCAACGTGCGCGATTTCCAGGCGCCGGTTGCGACCTATGAAGAACGCGAAGGCGATTTCCAGCTGCTGGCCAAATTCGGCGGCCGGCTGTGGGCGGCGCGCATAGACCATTCACCGTTGGACGTGGTGGCGTGGCATGGCAATTACACGCCTTACAAATACGATCTGAGCCGCTTCAATACGATCAATACCGTCAGCTTCGATCATCCCGATCCCTCCATCTTTACGGTGCTGACGTCGCCCTCGGATACCGCTGGCACGGCCAATGTCGATTTCGTGATCTTCCCGCCGCGCTGGATGGTGGCCGAACACACTTTCCGGCCGCCATGGTTCCATCGCAACGTCATGAGCGAATACATGGGTTTGATCCATGGCGCGTATGATGCCAAGGCCGACGGCTTTACGCCGGGCGGCGGCAGCCTGCACAATTGCATGAGCGGCCATGGCCCGGACGCCGCCACTTTCGACAAGGCATCGAATGCGGAACTGGCGCCGCACCGTATCGACAATACAATGGCTTTCATGTTTGAAAGCCGCTATGTGATTCATCCGACCCGCTATGCCCTGGCGACGCCGCATCTGCAAAAGGATTATCTGCAATGCTGGCACGGATTGAAAAAGAATTTCAACGGACAACCTTAAGAGAATACGAAGGAAGAAAAACATGATGCAAGCAAATGATCCCGCACTGAAATCGTTTATCCCGACTCCGTCGGAGTCGCATTTTCCTATCCAGAACCTGCCTTTCGGCGTGTTCAGCAATGCCGCCAACCCGGCGCTGCGCGTTGGCGTCGCCATCGGCGACCAGGTGCTGGACCTGGCCGCGCTGGCCGAGTCCGGCCTGCTGATCGTGAGTCCGGAGGTATTTCGCCAGCCGACGCTCAACGCTTTCATCGCGCTGGGCCGGCAAACCTGGCGCAGCACGCGCGCCAGTATTAGCGAACTGCTGCGTCACGATAATCTGAAGCTGCGCGACAACCAGGCATTGCGCGACAAGGTCTTCGTTGCGCAAGACCAGGTGACGCTGCACCTGCCGCTGGAGATTCCTGGCTATACCGATTTCTACTCATCGAAAGAACATGCGACCAATGTCGGTTCGATGTTCCGCGATCCGGCCAATGCGCTGCTGCCAAACTGGCTGCATATCCCGATCGGTTATAACGGCCGCGCCAGTTCCGTGGTGGTCAGCGGTACGCCGTTGCAGCGGCCGAATGGCCAGCTGAAACTGCCGGACGCCGACGCGCCGGTATTTGGCGCATGCCGCAAACTGGATTTCGAACTGGAAACCGGTTTCATCATCGGCCAGCCGAACGCCCTTGGCGAGCCTATCGATATCGCCAATGCGGAACAGCATATCTTCGGCATGGTCTTGCTGAATGACTGGAGTGCGCGCGATTTGCAGCAATGGGAATACGTGCCGTTGGGCCCGTTCAACAGCAAGTCGTTCGCTACTTCCATTTCGCCGTGGGTAGTGACGATGGATGCGCTGGAACCGTTCCGTGTCGCCAGCCCGGAACAGCAGCCGCAACCGTTGCCGTATTTGCAGCAAAGCGGCAAGAACGGCTACGACATCAACCTGGAAGTCACTTTGACGCCGGGTGAAAAAGCCCAGCCGCAAACCATTTGCCGCACCAACTTCAAGGCGATGTACTGGACCATGGTGCAGCAGCTGGCGCATCACACAGTATCCGGCTGCAATACGCGCATTGGCGATCTGATGGGCTCGGGCACCATCAGCGGCAACACGCCGGATGCATTCGGCAGTTTGCTGGAATTGACTTGGAACGGTAAGAATCCATTGACGCTGGCGGATGGCAGCCAGCGCAGCTTTATCCAGGATGGCGACGAAGTGGGGATGACCGGCTGGTGCCAGGGTAATGGCTACCGGATTGGCTTCGGCGTGGTCAGTGGGAAAATCCTGCCGGCGCGAAGCTGATCAAAAGGGGGAGATTAAAAAGGATGCCGTCGGCATCCTTTTTTTGGGGATCAGAGATAAATGATCGCCAGTACGACACCGATAATCAAGCCGAACTTGATACACATGTACAGCGGCTTGCTGAATTTCTTCAGGCGACGCCGGTACTGGCCGGCTGCCCAGACAAAACGGAACAGCTTGTTGATGCCGCCGGTCTCGTCGCCGGTTTCGTTAGGCGAAGCCGCGGCGCTCATCATGTGGCGTCCCAGCCAGCGGTTGATAGCCTGCGCCCAGCGGTAACGCATAGGCCGCTCGATGTCGCAGAAGATGATGATGCGGTTACTGTCGCAACCGTTTTGCGCCCAGTGGATATAGGTTTCATCGAACACCACGCCCTGGCCGTCGCGCCAGCTGTAGCGTTGCTGGTTGACTTCGATAAAGCAGCGATCGTCGTTAGGCGTCACCAATCCAAGGTGATAACGCAGCGAACCGGCAAACGGATCGCGGTGCGGGTTCAGAGTGCCGCCCGGCGCCAGTTCAGCAAACATCGCTGCCTTGACGCTAGGCGTACGGCGCAGCAGCGCCACGGTCTTCGGGCAGAACTGTTCTGCTGACGGGTGGCTGGCGTCATACCATTTCAGGTAAAACCGTTTCCAGCCAGCCTTGAAGAAGGAGTTGAAGCCGGCGTCGTCGTTCTTTTCCGCAGCACGGATTTTTTCCAGGCCGATCAGGCCTTGTGCTTCATCGCGGATGGTTTCCCAGTTGTCTTCGAGGATCTTCAGGTCGGCGAAAGTGCTGGTCGGCAGGTAAGGCGTGTTGGTCGGCACCTTCGAGAACATGTACATGAAGATGTTGAGCGGCGCCATGATCGACGAATGGTCGAACAGTTGCCGGAAAAACGGTAGGCGCGCCTTGCCGCGAAAGTGAACGTACAACACTGACAAAAGAAAAAAACTGACTACTGCCCATTTCATAAAAATGTGCTCCGTTACAAATAAGCCGCCATTTTATCTCTTTTGCGCCAGATATCTGTTATCTCGCCTTGATTGTTAATCTGATCTATTGCACAAGAGAATGTGTGAGGACAATACTGCGATCATTGCCGCCTGTAATATTTCAATGATAAAATTGCGCCTCCTTAGGGGAGTAGCCGCCTTCGAGTCTTTCGAAGAGCGCATGTCAACATACTTGGCGCTGTACCACATTTACGCCATGGCATGCGCGACCGCACGGTTTGGCAAGACCTATGGTGCTTCCCTTTACCCGGCCGGGCGAAGGCGTTGCTCCATTCGTCAGTGCCCGGCCCTCAGGATATCCTCATGCTTATTTACCGCCGCTGGTTGCGCCAACGTGCTGCCATAGCCAGTTTTGCCAAGTCTGCTTCTCTCCCGTTCGTCTTTCCTATGTTCCTGGCAGGGGCGTACCCATGATGCTCGCCTTCGCTCTGCTGCTCGGCTCGGCCATCGTCATTTACCTGTCATGTGAGTATTTCGTCAACAGTATTGAATGGGTCGGACGCCGGCTGGGTATTGCCCAGAGTGCGGTCGGTACGGTGCTGGCGGCGTTTGGTACGGCGTTACCTGAAAGCGTGGTGACCTTTGTCGCCGTAGTGTTCGGCCGGGACGCAGCGCACCGCGAAATCGGCGTCGGCGCGGCATTGGGCGGACCACTGGTGCTGGCGACTATCGCTTATGCGGTGGTTGGCCTGATGTTCATCCTGAACAGTAAAAAACTTGGCAACATCCTGCTCTCGGCCAGCGCCGCCGCGCGATTGAGCCGGGACCAAGCCTGGTTCATCGGAATATTCGTGGTCAAGGTCGGACTGGGGCTGGTGGCGTTCGCCATCAAGCCTTGGCTGGGCGTGTTTTTCTTGTTGGCCTATGGCGTGTACATCTGGGGAGAAATGCACAAGGAAGAGGATGCCGACGCCGAGATCCATGATCTGGAACCATTGAAATTCCGTCCGCACGATCCGCAGCCGGGGCTGGGCTGGGCCTTGCTGCAAACATTGGTGGCGCTGGTGGTGATTTTCTTGAGCTCGCAACTGTTCGTGCATCAGCTTGGTGAAATTTCGCCCTGGTTGGGTATCTCGCCGCAATTGACGGCGCTGCTGCTGAGCCCGATCGCTACCGAGTTGCCGGAAATTCTGAACGCCGTGATCTGGGTCAGGCAAGGCAAGCAAATACTGGCTTTGAGCAATATCAGCGGCGCGATGATGATCCAGGCCACGATTCCTACTGCGCTGGTGCTGATTTTTACGCCATGGATGCTGAGCCCGGCGCTGATCTGGGCTGCCGCAGTAACGATGTTCTCGATGTTCGGGTTGTATGCCTTGCTGCGCAAGGGCATGCTGAGCGGCCGCATCCTGGCGCTGTTCGGTTTGTTGTACGTAGTGTTTGCCGCAGGTCTGGGATGGATAGGCGTGCACTAACGGCGTGAAGTTCGTCAGGCGCGCGCGCCCATGGCGATCACCGCCGCGCCTGAAAGCGCCAGCCCGGCTCCCAGCAGATCGCTCCACCTTGGGGTGACGCCATCGACGCTCCACAGCCAGAAAATGGCAGTGGCGATGTAGACCGCGCCATAGGCGGCATACACGCGGCCGCTGGCGGCTGGATGCAAAGTCAGCAGCCAGACGAAGGCCAGCAGACTGGCTGCCGCCGGCAGTAGCAGCCAGACAGAGCCTTTGCCATTCAGCCACAGCATCGGCAAATAGCAGCCCAGCAGCTCGGCGATGGCGGTCAGGAGGAAGAGGGCAAAGGTTTTTGTCATATCAAGGCAGCCAGGTCTGGTTGAAAAGGCGGCGGCGCCTGTAGCCATGGCTGAAAAAAATTATAATTGGCGGCATTGTCGCATTTCATCCGGCCTCAGGACGACCTGGCGCCGGATTCCATTTTATTTCAACCGGGGACGACCCCATTTTCTGGAGGTCGCATGGCCTGGATCATTCTCTTTCTTGCCGGTATCGCTGAAGTCATCTGGGCCGTCGGCCTGAAATACTCGGAAGGTTTTACCCGTACCTGGCCTTCGGTCATTACCTGCGTCGGCATGGCTATCAGCATCTGGCTGCTGGCGATTGCCATGCGTACTCTGCCGCTTGGCACCGCCTACGCGGTATGGACCGGGATCGGCGCTGTAGGATCGTTCATCGCCGGTATCGTGTTGCTGGGCGAGGTGGCAAGCGTGGCGCGCATCGCCAGCGTCAGCTTGATTGTGCTTGGGTTGATCGGCTTGAAATTATCAACCGCAAGCTGACGATGAAATCTACGCCGAAGCGCCGACTTTGGTGGCCGCGGTGGCGGCGCTGGTTGCGAATCCGGCATGGGTTTTCAGCGACTGGTAACGCAGGCAGGTGACGCGCAGGAACGATGCAAAGTTGCTGGCTTCGCCAAGGTGCGTGGTGACTTCATCGTGCAGCTTGGCGATCAGCTGATTGGTAGTCAGGTCGTTATCCGCAGCCAGCTCTGCCAGGGTTTGCCAGAACAGGTTTTCCAGCTTGATGGTGGTGATGACGCCCATGATGCGCACCGAACGGGCGCGCGACTCATAAAGTATGGGGTCGGCTTGGGCGTAGATCTGGCACATTGGATACCTCGCGGGTTGAATGCGGCCGGCTGGCTACCGGCCGCATGCTATTACATCATAGTTGCAGCATGACGGTTCGATACTTACAGTTCGATACGCGTGCCCAGCGCCGTCAGGAACAAGGCTAGCCATGCGGGATGGGCCGGCCATGCAGGCGCCGTCACCAGGTTGCCGTCACGGTGCGCAGCTGTCACATCGATTTCCGCGTACTTGCCGCCAGCCAGCCTGACTTCCGGTGCGCAGGCGGGATAGGCGGAACAGGTTTTCCCTTCCAGCACGCCAGCCGCCGCCAGCAATTGCGGACCGTGGCACACTGCTGCAATAGGCTTGTCGGCGGCATGGAATTGCTGGACGATCTCGATGACGCGCGGATTCAGGCGCAGGTATTCCGGCGCGCGGCCTCCGGGGATCAGCAAGCCGTCGTAATGGCCGACGTCGACATCGCTGAATGCCGCGTTCAAGGTGAAGTTGTGGCCGGGCTTTTCGCTATAGGTCTGGTCGCCTTCGAAGTCATGGATGGCGGTGCGGATCTGGGCGCCAGCCGCTTTGTCAGGGCATACCACGTCGACTTGATGGCCGACCATTTGTAGCGCCTGGAACGGCACCATCAATTCATAGTCTTCAACGTAGTCGCCAGCGAGAATCAGGATTTTCTTTGCGCTCATGATGGATCTTTCAGTGAAGTTACTGCAGGACAGAGGAGGCTGATATCGGGTTCCGTTACCGGGAGCCGTTACTGAGAGAAGAGTATGGAACAGCGTGCTTTGCGCAGGTAATAACTGGCTATTACCTGCGCAACTTTCGATGTTGCGCTGCGCAATATCGGTTGTCTTGCAATGATGCTGAAAAGCATTGGTTTGACGAATGCAATGCAGCATTGCAAGAGCTGAATTAAACTGTCGCCATTAACCCATTAACCCATTAACCGGTTTTATTCGCCCCTGGGTGAAGAAAGCTGGAAGTGAATATTTATTATTAAAAAAGGTACTCAGATGGCCTCAACAGATTCATCATCAGCGGCGGCGTTGCCAGCCTTGTCCGAACGTCCTAGCAGAGCTGAAGCAGAGTCGGCGATTCGTACCTTGCTGCGCTGGGCCGGCGACGATCCTGACCGCGAAGGCTTGCTGGATACGCCGGCACGCGTAGCACGCGCCTACGAAGAGTTTTTTGCCGGCTACAGCAAGGATCCGGTGGAAATTCTTTCCACCACGTTTTCCGAAGTAGAAGGCTATGACGAGATGGTGGTGCTGACCAATATCCGTTTCGAAAGTCATTGCGAACATCACATGGCGCCGATTATCGGCAAGGCGCATGTGGCGTATCTGCCGGACCGGCGTGTGGTGGGTATTTCGAAACTGGCGCGCCTGGTCGATATCTATGCCAAGCGCTTGCAGATCCAGGAAAAAATGACGGTGCAGATCGCCGATACGTTGCAGCAGGTATTGCTGCCTAAGGGGGTTGCTGTCGTGATTGAAGCTTCACATGGCTGCATGACCACGCGTGGGATCCATAAGCCTGGCACCAGCCTGGTCACCAGCCGCATGCTGGGCGCGTTCCGCGATGATCCGTCGACGCGGCGTGAATTCATGAGCATTATCGGCCAGAAGCGCAGCGAATAAGCAGCGAATAAGTCTAGGGCAGGACTTACGCAAAACCGCCCTGACTGCGTTGCATTTCCTAGCTGTACATTCTAGCCGTACATTCGTACTGTTTTCGTCGATGCATCTTGCCTGGACGATTTTGCGGAAGTCCTGTAGGTTTTTTGCAGATGCGCTGACGCCGCCACCGGCGCCGGCGCAGTACCGGTTTCAGATCAAGGTAGCATCCTGATCGGCATGGCCGGTCACCCGGGCTTGCATGGCGCGCGCTACAACGCTGCGCGACAGATACCAATAAAGTGCGATCACAGCTGTCGAGAACAGCGCAAATCCCATCATTCCGGCGTGCAAGTAAAACACCTTGTATAGCTCGATGCCGACACCGTACAAGGTCATGTTGATCATGCCCATAGTCGCCGCTACCGTCGCCTTGGAGACGTTGCTTTCAGTCAGCGTGAAACGGATCATGACCGCTGCTGACAAGCCTTCGCCAAACGCAATGACGCTGATTGCTGCTACCAGGAAATATGGTTTGTCGAGGAAAGCCGCGCCCAGCAACATGATCGCAATCCCGGCAGCGATCGGATACAAGGCCAGCTTGATCGAGCTGCCCAGACGCCAGCGATCCACTTGCCGTGCCAGCACCAGATTACCGGCGATCAGGCAGCCGAACACCGGGATTTGCCAATAACCGTATTCAACCACGCTCAGATGGCCGTCGGCGACCAGAATCTCCGGCGACATGGCGATCCAGCCGATCAGTGGAATCGCCAGCAAAGGCATGCACATGCTGGCTTTGAGGAAGTGGCGGTTACCTACCACTGCGCGGTAATCGTGCCAGATCTGCACCAGTGGCAATTTCTCTTTGCGCTCCTTGACGGTTTCCGGCATGTGGCGGGCAAGGCCGATCAGGGAAATGGTAGCGATCGCAGCGATAAACACAAACACCATGCGCCAAGGCAGTACTTCAATCATGAAGGCGCCCGCAACCGGTCCGATCAGCGGCGCGATCAAGGCGACGTTGGCCATCAGCGCCGTCACCCGGATCGCCGCTTTTTCTTCAAATGCTTCTTGCACCACGGCGTAGCCGACCGACGAGATAAAGCACAAGCCCACGCCTTGCAGCACGCGCAGGACGATGAAGCTTTCTATGCTGCGGGAGAATAGCGTCGCCAGGCAAGCCAGGATAAAAAAGACAGTGCCGCCCAACATCACCGGGCGGCGGCCGATGCGGTCCGACAGCGGTCCGAACAGCCATTGGAATATTGCGCCGCCGGCCAGGAAGGCGGTCATGGCGGACGCCATCCAGGCGGCGCTGGCGCCAAACTCCCGGGTCACGGTCAGCATGCCCGGCTGGATCATGTCGTTGGCGATGTAGACCGAAAACTCAAACAGCACCAACGCCAGCGGGAACATCAGGGTATTGCGGGTAAGCGTAGAAATTTTTTGCATTTTTTGTTAAGCGGATAAAAACGGCGTACATCTGTGAGGCAAGCGAGAACGTATTGCGCAAAGCCGCGGCGGCTGGCTTGCTAAATGCCGATGGAACGGCGACGGTGCAACACGCGAAGTGTCAGCGAACGAGGTTGTTGGGCAAAATTGCCTGAAGAAATTATTTGACCGGTGTTTCCCAGTCAGGGCTTGTGCTGAATTCTTCGACCAGAAAATCAAGCATGGCGCGCAGGATGGCGGGCATTTGGCGGCGCGAAGCGTAGACGCCATAAATACACATTTCGCGCGGACGATATTCACTGAGCAGCGCGCGTAGTTTACCACTATGCAGCAATCCTGAGGCGGCGTGCACCGGTTGCAACGCAATCCCCGCTCCGCAGACTGCAGCTTCAAGCAATACCGACGATTCATTGGCGCTCATGTTGCCGCCCACCGGCACCGCTACCGGTGCACCGTCCTTCTCGAATTCCCACAGGCTTTTACCGAAGTAGGAATAGGTCAGGCAGTTATGCAAGGCCAGGTCTTCCGCGGTTTTCGGCGTGCCATGTTCCTCAAGGTAGACGGGTGCGGCCACTACCACCGAACGACACACTGCCAGCTTGCGCGCGATCAGGTTGGGGTCCAGCGCATTGGTGATGCGGATCGCCAGGTCGATCCTTTCTTCGACCAGGTTGACGGTACGGTCCACCATCAGCATGTCCACGGCAGTGCCCGGGTAGCGCTTCAGGAATTTTGTCAGCAACGGCGCCAGGCAGGTTTGTCCAAGCGACATGCTGCAAGTAAGGCGCAATGTTCCGTGCGGCGCATTCTCGGGGGCTGCTGCCGAGGACTGGATATCGCCGGCCATCTCCAGCATCTGGCGGCAACGCGGCAAGGTGTCGCTGCCGGCCGAGGTCAAGCTGAGCTTGCGCGTGGTGCGATGTAGCAGCCGCGCGCCGATCCATTCTTCCAGTTCCGCCAGATAGCGCGACACCATGGCGCGCGACATGTCCAGTTTGTCGGCGGCGGCGGTCAGGCTGCCTTGATCGGCGACCTCGACAAACACTTGCATTGCGATCAATCTATCCATGGCTTCCCCAATGCATTTGATCGACGATTCGATCGATTTTTGCAACTAACTATGCACTATTATGGGGTTTTTTGCATCGTTTCAAGCAACTATAGTAGCGGTTCTTTCACTTCACTCTGGAGATTGCAATGCTGAAACGCACTTTTATCCGTTCGCTACTGGCAACTACCGCTGGCCTGATGATCGCTGGCTCTGCCGCCGCCGCAGCGCCGCAGCCCTTGAAACTTGAAATCTACAATCCGGGCGCTAACGGTATTTTCCCTGTGTCTTCCGAGCTGATTACCGGCAATACCGACGCCATCGTTATCGATGCCCAGTTCGACCGCGCCAATGCAGAGCAATTGCTGAAGAAGGTACAAGACAGCGGCAAGAAACTGACCACTATCTACATCAGCCATGGCGATCCTGATTACTACTTTGGCCTGGAAGTGCTGAAGGCAGCCTATCCGGACGCCAAGGTCCTAGCGCCGGCGCCGGTGGTTGCCCATATCAAGGCCACCATGGAAGGCAAGCTGGCGTTCTGGGGTCCTAAACTAGGCGCAAACGCGCCCAAGCAACTGATCGTGCCGGAGCCGTTGGAGGGCAGCACCTTGACGCTGGAAGGCCGCAAGCTGGAAGTCATCGGCCTTGACGGCGCCAGCCCGGACCGTACTTTTGTCTGGATTCCTTCCCTGAAAGCCGTGGTCGGCGGCGTGCTGGTGGTTGGCAATGAACATGTCTGGACTGCCGATACCCAGACCCTGGCTTCGCGTCAGCAATGGATCAAGATGCTCGACAAGATCGCTGCCCTGCATCCGAAAGTCGTGGTGCCAGGCCATTTCAGCGCTGGTGCGCCGCAAAACATCGAATCGGTGCGTTTCACCAAGGACTACCTGAAAACTTATGAAGCCGAAACCGGCAAGGCCAAGGATTCCGCGGCGCTGATCGACGCGATGAAAAAGCATTATCCGAATCTGGATGGCGTTTCTTCGCTGGAACTGGGCGCCAAGGTCAGCAAAGGTGAAATGAAATGGTAGAGAAACGGATGAAAGGCGACGGTTGCGACGACGCCAGTTGCTCGCTTCCCGGCGTTGCCGAAGGCGCAGATGTCGTGCCGCTGGCAGCAACTAGCGGTACGGTGCTGCACTACATCTACGATCCGCTATGCGGCTGGTGTTACGGCGCTGCACCGTTGCTGAAGGCGGCGCGGGAAATCGACGGCGTTGCCATCAAGTTGCATGGCGGTGGCATGATGACCGGCAGCAGTCGCCGGCAAGTCAGCGCGCAATTGCGCGACTACGTGATGCAGCACGATCACCGGATTGCGGCGATGACCGGGCAGGTTTTTGGCGACGGCTACTTTAACGGTCTGTTGCTGGATACCACGGCGATATTCGATTCCGCGCCGCCGATTACCGCGATCCTGGCGGCTGAGGCATTGGCGGGGCGGGCTTTGGAAATGCTGGATCGGATTCAGATTGCGCATTATGTGCAAGGCTTGCGAGTGGCTGATGTTGCGGTGTTGCGTGGTCTGGCGTCTGACGCAGGCCTTGATGCAACTGCGTTCGATGGCCGGTATGCAGAGCTCAGTGGGGCGGCTACTGCAGCCCATATCGCGGACAGCCGGGCGTTGTTGAACCAGATGGGTGGCCAGGGTTTTCCTACTTTTGCGTTGCAGCGTGGTGGAAAAATGGAAGTGCTGGATGTCGGACATTTTCTTGGGCAGGCTGCGGCCTGGAAGGCGGTTTTGACAGGTTGATCGCGGCGCGCATTGATGTGTGTTCGAAATCGGCCCTGTGCATCAGGTCAAGTAGTGAAAAGAAGTCGGCGTCATTTTCGGTAGCTGCATTGCTGAAAATGACGCCGGCTTTTTTATTGGTAAAAGAGATAACCAAGCTAGGTAAAAAAATCAAAATTAACATTCAATTGCCAAGTTGCATCTATTTATTGATAACTACTTGCTATTTTTGGCTAAAGATGACGATCTTGCATACTGTTTTTTTGTAACGACTGCTCATTTTTTTAGCATTTAATGCCAGCCTTGCATTGTATCGACGTTGCGCCGCCGGTATTGTGCAAACACTTTTTGATCAAGTAATTTGGCGCAAAACACTGAGAGTACGGCTGTTTTCATACTGTGTTTGCCGTAAGTTAATACCTCGAGTGAAATCCATGGATCGCAAACACACAAGCAAACACACAAGCCGTTTTCCTTTGTCGGTCGTTTCTATCGCCGTCATGACCATGCTATCCGCCTGTGGCGGCGGTGGCGGCGGTTCAAGTAATCCCGGCGGCGGGCAGCCGCCGGTGTCGACCACGCCAAGTCCGGCGACTAGTACGCCGGCAGCGGCGACGCCCCTTAATCCAAGTGACCCGAGCAATGCCAGCGCAGCCCATGCGCGCGGCATCACCGGCGCCGGCGTCACTGTGGCGATAGTCGATACCGATTTCAATGCCTCGGATCCGGATTTGAGTGGACGCCTGACAAAGACCGTATATAGCAGTGGTGGCGCCGGCAATCCGCATGGCACCGAAGTGGCGGAAGCCTTGGGCGGCAGCAGTTATGGCGTGGCGCCATCGGTCAGCATGCTGGGCGCCGCAGTCGGCACCGGCGGCGATAACGTGTCTTTCACCAGTCCGGTTTATCAGGATTTGTACAACAAGGGCGCACGCATCTTCAACCAGTCGAATGCCTTCGGGTCGATCGCCACACCGGCCGGCAACGGTCCGACCTTCTACAATATCTATCAGCCTTTTGTATCGCAAGGCGGCTTGTTCATTTGGGCCGCCGGCAACGACAGCAGCGCCCATCCAAGTCTGACCGCCGGTTTGCCGTCCTTGTATCCGGATTTGCAAAAAGGCTGGCTGGCGGTTGTGGCGGTGAACGCCGCCGGCGGTGCGCAGGGGTATAGCAGCAGCGATACCACACCTGGCGTAATTTCCAGTTATTCGAACCGTTGCGGCGAAGCTGCCAACTGGTGCCTGGCGGCGCCTGGCGATTTCATCTCGGCGACTACCGGCGGCCGTGTCTACGGCACCTCGTTTGCGACGCCGGCGGTAACCGGCGCGGCAGCCCTGGTGCAGCAATCGTTTCCTTGGATGAGCGCCGACCAGATCCGTCAAACTATCTTGTCGACCGCCACCAGCATGGGCGACACCGCGACCTACGGTTGGGGTTTGCTGAACGCTAGCAAGGCCGCCAGCGGCCCGGCCCTGTTCGACACCCGGCTGACGCTGGGCGGTAATTTTACCGCCAAGTTTGATGCGGTCAGTTCCACCTTCGGCAACGATATCGGCGGCAACGCAGGCTTGCTGAAGGACGGTACCGGTACGCTGACCCTGGCCGGCAATAACACTTACAGCGGCGTCACTGAGATTTTGAACGGCACGCTCAATGTCACCGGCGCGGTGGCGACTGCGGTTACCATCGACGCCGCCGGAATCTTGTCCGGCGCCGGTGGCCGCGTCGGCGGTAGCGTGTTCAACTACGGCCGTCTCAGCAACACAGGCGCCGGCATGACGATCAACGGCAATTACACGGCGACCGCCAGTTCGGTGTTGGCCAATCAGTTCAATTCAACCTTGACTGTGGGCGGCAATGCGGCGCTCGGCAATTCGCATCTGGTCGCTACAACACCGGCCGGCAGCAGCGATCCGTCCGGCTACGTGGCGCAGCAGGTCGGCGTCAAAGGCAAAGTGCTGACTGCAGCCAATGGCGTCACCGGCGTATTCCAGGATGTTTCGTTCGAACACGATGGCACCGCTTTCAATCCTGGTACTTTTCTCAGCGCGACGCTGGGCTACACGGCGAACGAGGTCGACCTGACCATTGCCCGTAATAATGTGCAGGCTGTAGCAGCCAAAGCTTTTGCCGCCGACCCTACGCGCACCAGCAGTGCGGCTAACGTCGAACAAGGGTTGAAGGCGGCTGACGCGATGGTCGCCAGCGGCAACACCGGCGGCAATAATGCAGCCTTTCTGAACAGCGCCGCGGCGTTGCAAGCTACTCCGGATATTGCCGCCGCCGGTCAGGTGCTGGATAGCTTGTCCGGGCAGATCTATGCTTCTTCGCAAGCACTGACTTTCCAGCAATCGCAAGCAATCAATCGCGATTTGTCGAACCGCTTGTCGTTGCTGGGCAGTCCTATTTCAAGCGGCGCCAAGGCCGGTTTGTGGGCCAGCGTGATTGGCGCCACCGGCAAGCTTGGTCAATCCGGCTATGCTTCTGCCGACACCTCAACCTGGGGTGGCCAGTTCGGCTTCGATAAGCATTTGAATGACAAGGCGATCGTCGGCGCGGCAATGTCCTATTCGGAAAGCAAGGCCAATTTCAATCGTTTTGGCGGCGCCTCTGACAGCCAGAACACCAGCCTTTCCTTGTATGGGCGCTATGCGCTGACCAATGACGGCGTTTATGTATCCGGCCGCGCCGGCATTGCCAGCATCACCAGCAAAATCAATCGCACGGCACTCCTTGGCAGCGAAACCGACAGCCTCTCCGCCAGCCACACCGACAACATGATTTCCGCCTATGCCGAAACCGGTTATGTGCGTCAGCTGTCGCCGACATCGACGCTGACGCCGTTTGCCGGCATCAGCTACGATCGTCTCAAGCGTGGTGGTTTTACCGAGGCAGGCAGCGCATTCGGCCTGACCGCAGGCAGCAGCATCTATCAACAAACCGCGAGCGTGCTGGGTTTGCGTGGCGATACCAGGTTTGACTGGTTCGGCGGCCATAGCAACCTGCAAGCCTACGGCGCCTGGCAGCATGGCTTCAACAGCGGCAACCTGGATTTCAACGCCGCTTTCGTCGCGGCGCCGACCGCCGGATTCACCGTGCAAGGCATCGGCCTGCCGCGTAATAGCGGTTGGGCTGGTATCGGCATGACCACTACGGTGAGCAACAAGTGGAGTTGGTACGGCAATTACGATGCGCAATTCGGGAAAGGTGGCGTGGTCAACAATGTGTTCTCGGTTGGCGCTCGGATGGCTTTTTAATCTATCCGACTGTTAAACGAAAGGCCGGTATGACTCTTATGAGTCATACCGGCCTTTTTACTAAATACCTTGATGTGCGACTAGCTTAAGCAACCGCTTTCAATTGCTTGAAATCGGTATTGCTGGCTGGTGCAAAGCCGCCATGTGCAGGGACGTGGCTGGCATAGTACTGGCCGAAACGATTACCCAGGAAATCGGCCAGGGTCGCTTGTTCCTGACGCACGAAACCGCTTTGCGGCAACACGCCTGTCACTACCAGGTCCACCATCGCGCAAATGCCTGCTGCAGTGGTCAGCTGGATTGCCGACAGCAACTGGCCGTTCACGTATTGGCTGTAAGTCTTCTTGGCATAGGTTTCTTGCTCAAGACGACCATCGCGCATGCCGCTGACGCTAACGAAAGTCAACACCACGTCTTGCTTGGTGATCGGGATCGACGTTTCCAATACCTCCTTCAGGATCGGACGACGTTCCAGCTTGCCCAGTTGCAGGTCGCGCACCAGGATCTTGACGATGTCGCGATGCCCGGGATAACGCACGGTCTTGTAATCCAGGTTCTGGATCCGGCCTTGCCAGGTTTCGCACAAGGTGCCGAGGCCGCCCGAGGTGTTGAAGGCTTCGTAATCGATGCCGTCCAGCGAGAAATGCTCCAGTTCTTCCAGCGGTGAGGTTTCGCGCAAGGTGCCGTCGACAATTGCTTCGCAAGGATTGCAGTACTCATTGATCAGGCCGTCGGTGCTCCAGGTCAGATTGTATTTGAGCGCATTGCTTGGGAAGGTCGGCAGGGCGCCTACGCGCATTTTCACATCATGCAAAGTCTCGAAGCGGTTCGCCACATCGTTTGCTACGATTGAAATGAAACCTGGCGCCAGGCCGCATTGCGGTACAAAGGCAGTCGTCGAATCATCGGCGATCGACTTCACGAAACGGGTGCTTTCGACATCTTCGGTCAGGTCGAAATAGTGCGAATGCGCCGCCTTTGCCGCTGCTGCGATGACCGGGGTCAAGAAGTAAGGGCAGGCCGACAGGGTCACGTCATGGCCGCTGATCAGTTTGGTCACGGTAGGCGCGTGCGAGATGTCCGCCAAAATAGTCGTAACGTTGGGAAAGCCGGCTTGCTTTACATATTCCAGGCGTTGCGGATCGCGGTCGGCGACGGTCAGGATATAGTCGCCGGTATGCGACAACAGGTTGAGGATGGCATCGCCGATTTTGCCGGCGCCTAGAAGTATCAGTTTGGTAGTCATGTCGTCGCTCGCTCTTGGTTATTAGGACTTACGCAAAATTCCGCCAGCGGCGTTATGCCTCCTAGCTGTACCTTCGTACTATCTTCGTCGGCATGCCTTGCTGGCGAAATTTTGCGTAAGTCCTAGTCATATATGGTTAATGCCGCTGCTGTTCTGCTGCAACCATTGTAAATTTAAGCAAAGTCAGATAATAGAGTGTAGATAGTCGTCAAAATGTATAATAACGATACAATTTGACGAACATTTGAGATGGATTGTCGCAATGAGAGAGAAACTCGACGAAGTCGATCATAAAATCCTGGCCTTGCTGATGGACGATGCGCGGCTTTCCATGGCCACAGTCGCCAAGCGCGTCGGCATCGCCCGCACTACGGCGATAGCACGTCTGGCGGCGATGGAAAAGAAGGGCGTGATTGCCGGTTACGGCGTGCGTCTGGACCTTGAGCTGTATCAGCCGGCGGTGCGCGCTTATGTCGGCATCTCGATTGATTCCCGCAATGCACCACTTTTGGTGCAACAGTTGCAGAAAATGTCGCAGGTGGAGACCTTATGCGCGGTCAGCGGCGTGATCGACTATATGCTGACCTTGCGCTGCCAGTCGACCGATGAACTGGATCGCTTGCTGGACCAGATCGGCACCATGGAAGGCGTGCGGCATACTTCGACCTCGATCATTCTCAGTAAGCGGATCGATCGCGGGCCGATTTGATTTTCCTGGAAGATATGTGATTAATCTATATCTGTTATATAAATAATAAAGCAGACATGGATGCTGCACTGCCATATAGTTACACCTGTCTCCTCCAACACCTCCTAAGGTTTGGATTCAACCCGCTACCGCAAGGTCAGGCGGGTTTTTTTTTGCCCGGGCAAATCACCGGTCAATTTATCCGGCTTGTGCAGCCAGCAAATCCTTCAAAACTGTCTCCAGCCTTACCGTGCCTTTGCGCGCAGTTCCGGCGAACTCGATCCAGCCCTCATTAAAGCCGTCCAGCATTTGCATACGCGGTTCAGGATCTGCAGGATTTTGGGCGCTGAAGATCGCGCGCCAATTTTCACGCGGCACCGCTTCCATGCGCACCGGCTTGCCCAAGAGCTTGGCAAAGCCGGCGGCAATCTGATTTGGCGTGATCCGTTCCGGTCCTTCCAGTTCAACGATGCGCTTGCCCTGCCATTGTTCCAGCAGCAACTCGGCTGCAACTTGCCCCACATCGGCAGTAGCGATCATCGGCACCGGTTTGTCCAGCGGTTGCAAAAAGCTCGGGATTACGCCGCTGTCACGCGCCGGGGCCACGTCCCACAAGGAGTTTTCCATGAACCAGGCTGGTCGCAGGAATGTCATGGGAAGGTCCAGTTGGCTCAATTCCTGTTCCATGATTTGCAGTTGGTTCAGCAAGTTTGGCTGGCTTGCCTGAGCCCCGATAGTCGACAGACACACCACCTTGGCGGGCCGGGCCGCCGCCAGCGCTTGCTGCACGGCGGTCAGGATGCGGCGCACCTCCGGAAATCCGGGCGTGGGCGCAAAGTTCGGCGGCAACAGGACGAATACTCCCTCGACGCCGGTGAACGCCGCTTGCAGCGCCGCTGCATCGTGCATATCCGCCAATGCGACCGCACAGCCACGTTCTGCCCAAGGCGCACTCTTGTCGGCGTTACGCACCACGGCGCGTACGGCATGTTCCCCTGCTAATAAAGTACGGGCTACCGCGCCGCCGACCTGGCCGCTGATACCGGTGATTGCATACATGTTCTCTCTCCTGTTTCATGGTGAAGACGACGTTTGTCGTGTTGAGGAGAATTATGCAGCGCGGGATGTCATTCTCCGATAGCATGAGTATCACTGGATAAATGACGCGGAGTCATCAATGAGTTTCGATGGACATCTGGTCGGCGGCATGGCGGTGTTGTCGGCGGTGGTGGATGGTGGCAGTTTCGTGCAAGCCGCCGAGACGCTGGCCATGACGCCCTCTGGCGTCAGCCGCGCGATTAGCCGTCTGGAAAAACGCTTGGGCATCCGCCTGTTCGACCGCACTACGCGCTCGGTCACGCTCACTGACGAAGGGCGTCGTCTGTATCAAGAGATTGCGCCTTTGCTGGCCAGTCTGGAGCAGGCTGCCGATGACGCTGCCGGTAGCGCCAAATCGGTGCGCGGGCGCTTGCGGGTGAATATCGATCCGTATTTCTCCCGCCTCATCCTCGGTCCCGCGCTGGACCGGTTCATGACGCGCTATCCAGATCTGCAACTGGAATTGTTCACCAGCAACCAGCTCGGTGACCTGGTTGCGGATGGCGTCGATCTGGCGTTGCGATTCGGCCATCCGGCCTCGTCGTCGCTGGTCGCCCGGAAGTTGCTGCAGACTCGGGTGGTGACGGTTGCCGCGCCGGCTTATCTGCAACGGCATGGCCGGCCGCAGACGCCGGCTGAACTGGATGGTGGCCAGCACGTTTGCATTCAATTCCGCGATTCTATATCGGGCCGCCCGTTTCCCTGGGAGTTCCATCGCGGCGCCGCACGCATCACGCTCGCCGGCAAAGGCCGGCTCACCGTCAACGATGCCGGAACGCTGTATAGCGTGTGCGAAGCAGGGCACGGGATTGCGCAGGTGTTTGAACTCGGGGTCGAGCGCTCTTTGCAGGAAGGGCGGCTGGTCGAACTGTTCCCGGATTGGCGCGATGAACAGTTCCCTCTGTACGCCTTGTATCCATCGCGTCATTTGCCGCCAGCCAAGGTGGTTGCATTCCTGGAGTTCGTCACGGCCTTGTGCGCCGCTTGAACCGTTCGGCCGGGGAGGCGATACTGGTTGCAAACGGAAGCCTGGCATAGTTATGCTGGGTATAGTTACCTTGAGTTATGATGCGCTGTTATTTTCAACTACCCATGACTTCGCCATGAACACTCTTTCTTCTCCATCACCCGCAAGAGGCTGGTCGTTCTGGTGGAAGCCGGCCTTGTTTGTACTGGTCGCTGTTGTCGGCCTGTATTACGTCAAATGGTCGCCGTACTATTTAAAGTCTTTTGTCGCCGCCGATAAGCACAGTATAGGTGCCTCGATTCTTAACGATAGTCCCGGCGCGCCGCTCACTGCCGCGCTGAGCTACTCCAAAGTATATTTCCTGGCGATATGGAAAGCTGCGGTGCTGGGCGTGATCCTGGGTTCACTGCTGCAAGTGCTGATCCCGCGCGACTGGCTGCTGCGCCTGTTCGGCGGCAGTAGCTTCGGTTCGGTCTTGCGCGGCGGCCTGTTTGCCTTGCCCGGAATGATGTGCACCTGCTGCGCCGCGCCGCTAGCCGCCGGCATGCGGCGCCAGCAGGTTTCGGTAGGCGCCGCGCTGGCCTTCTGGATCGCCAATCCGGTGCTGAACCCGGCGACGCTGCTGTTCATGGGCTTCGTCCTGGGTTGGGGGTTCGTCGCCTTGCGCCTGGTCTCAGGCGTTGTGCTGGTGCTAGGCGTTTCCATGATCGCCCAGCGCATTTCCCGTCCGGAGCAAGTACCTGAGGCAGCTTTGGACGCCGTGGCCGCTGCGAGTGTAACGGATCAGACAGATTTTCTGACACGCTGGACGCGCACCTTGTGGCAACTGTTCTGGAGCACGATTCCGGTTTATGTCTTGGCGGTGCTGGTGCTGGGCGCAGCGCGGGTCTGGTTGTTCCCCCATGTCGACGGCACCATGGGCAACGGCTTGCTCTGGCTAGTGCCGATGGCGATTGTCGGCATGCTGTTCGTGATTCCGACGGCGGCTGAAATTCCTATCGTGCAGACCATGCTCTCGCTGGGCATGGGGATGGCGCCTGCAGTGGCATTGCTGATGACCTTGCCGAGCGTCAGCCTGCCGTCGCTGCTGATGCTGCGCAAGGACTTTGATGGCAAGGTGTTGGTGGTGGTGGCGTTGCTGACTGTGCTGGTAGGCGTGGTGAGCGGTTTGGTGGGTGCTGCGGTGCTTTAACAGCAGCTGGCCGACTTGTTGTCTGCCTGTCGTTAAACTATTTGTATCTGGAATTCTGGGATACCCATGAAGCCGATCGAGAACGTTGCTGTAGCGCGGACCTTTGATACCTATCCACAGATAATGCGGCGCAAACTTTTGGCATTGCGCCAGCTTATTTTCGATACGGCGGCAAATGCGGAAGGCGTTGGCGAACTTGAAGAGACCCTTAGGTGGGGCGAGCCTGCCTATCTCACCAGCCAGAGCAAGAGCGGGACTACGATTCGGCTTGCCTGGAAAAAATCCAACCCAACGCAATACGGGATCTACTTCCACTGCCAGACTGATCTGATTGCTTCGTTTCGTACAGCGTTCCCGGACGATTTCAAGTTCGAAGGAAACCGCTGTATCTACTTCGAAGAAAATGATGTCGTTCCGGTTGACGTACTGGAGCTATGTATCGCTGCGGCGCTTACTTATCATCGGCACAAAACAGGTCCGCAAGCTAGCTGAAAACGGTAAAGCTGCCCTTGGCAGATATTGATAATCTTGGCACACTGAGCTTTTGTCGCGTCGGAGGTGTCAAGTGTTGAAGCATGAGGGCGTTGACGAACTCGGGTTCATCCTGACTGTGAGGAATGAGACGGTCCAGCCAGAGTTCCAGGCTTTGGTCGACGATGTGATCGCGACGCTAAGTAGCCAAATCGGAAATTCAATCCATAGCATCTATTTGTACGGCAGCATTGCCCATGGCGACGCGGTTATTCGCAGCGCCGATCTTGACGTGACAATAGTGCTGTTTCAGGCGGCGTCAGTCGACGAGGATCGGCTGATCAAATCCATGCGTCGAATTCTGCAAGATGTCCATCCCGAGGTCGTCAAAATAGATTTCGACATAGGCGTTCTGGCAAACGTTACTGCTCCCCATATGGCGGATAGCTGGGGATACTGGCTCAAACATCATTGCCGCTGCATTTGGGGAACCGATCTGGCATCCAGCTTCGCGCTATTCAAGCCGTCCAAAGCGATTGCATTGGCTGTCAATGGCGATTTCGATGAAGTGCTGAATGGCTACGCCGGGCAAATTGAAAACGCGTCCGATCAGATCGAAGTTCAACATTTGAAGCGGGCTGCAGCACGAAAGCTGATTCGAGCGACGAATATCTTACGATCAGACAGCGAACAATCCTGGCCGCAGAATTTGAACAGTTATGTGGATTTATTTTTGAAGTCGTATCCGGCCATGGCGGATTCCATCAGCTATTTTCTAGCTGAAGCGAACGGTACGCATGGTATTCCTGATGAATTTGTTAAGCGCCTGCGTAGCTTCTCTCATTGGCTGCGAGTGCAACATCAATAATTCTTTGACGCAGAGCTGCGAAGATGCAACAACGGATAGGGGCGGCCTTCGCTGTCAAGGTCCGACCGGCCCATCTGAACAAAACCCATGTGCAGATAGAAACCGCGTGCCGCACTGTTTTGTTCATTGACATCGACGGTCAGTTCCGGTTGCAGAGAAATAGCATGTTGTATTAGCGCCTTTCCAAACCCCGCTCCGCGTCCTTCGGCGTGAACAAATAATGTATCGATATTCTTTTCTGTTATTCCCATAAAACCCATAGCCTGATCTTGGTCGTTCGTAGCAATCCAGAGCTCGGCCTCGGGAAGATATCTGTCTCTGACAATGACGGCCAGTGCCCGAAAATCTGCCTCAGAAAGAAAGTCGTGCGTAGCTTTGACGGCGCTATGCCAGATGTCGAAGGTACGCGGGAAATCGCTTGGTCGGGACGGGCGGATGGATATCACGATATGAATCAAATATTAGTAGGCGCGGCAGGTTAAGATCATCGTGCAGGCAAGCACACAAATCGAGCTTGCATATTTTACATGGGCCAAACATGCTTCATCATATTTCACTGGGCGTTCGCGATCTTGCGCATGCAAGCGCATTCTATGACGCAGCCCTTAGCGCGCTGGGTTTCCGCCGCGTGTTCGAGGATGAGACCGCTGTAGGTTATGGCCTGATCGATGGCCAGGATCTGCTTTGCCTCAAGCTTCACCCAGATGCTGCGCCTCCAGGGCCAGGCTTTCACCTGGCGTTTTCCGCGTCGTCACGCTCCGCCGTCGATGTTTTTCATGCTGCTGCATTGCGGGCTGGCGGGTTTGATAACGGTGCGCCCGGTTTGCGCCCGGAATATGGCGACAACTACTATGCGGCTTTCCTGGTGGATCCGGATGGCCATAGGATCGAGGCGGTTATCAATATCAACGAAAGCTAGGCTCTTGCTCATGACTTGCACAAAACATGCTTTTCTTTTCGCCGCGCTATTTGTGGTGCTAGCCACTGCCCGGGCCGGATCTTTGCCGGACAACATCCTCAAGCAAATCCCGACTGGATATTCCGTGCTTTCTTTCAAGGGTGGGGAGCTGAATGACGATAAGCTGGAAGACTTCCTGGTGGCGGTACATAAAGCCGATGAAAAAGCCATCGCCGATAAAACAGGCAAAGCCCCGCGTCGCCCGCTCATGTTGTTTGTCCAGAATGCCGATGGCAGCTACACGCTAGCCAAGCGTAACGATCACGTCATTTTCGCCGTTAACGACGGAGGGCAGTGCGATCCGTTTGAAGATGGCGAAGATGGCCTGGCAATCAAGAATCATTATTTCACTGTACAAAACAGCGTCGCTTGCGGCGCGCATTGGACCGACTACATAACATTCCGCTACGAACCCAAAATGCATGACTGGATTTTTTACAAGCGCATCAGCGAAAACTGGGTCATGAACAATAGCAATGATCCCAATGCCGATGCGCTTGTCTTGGGAAACCGGCGCGTTGAAAGCGGTAAGGTGAAGCCGCCTGTACCGTTTGAGAAATACAGCCCGAATTAAACAACCTCTGTATTTCTCGACTGCGCTTTTTCCTCAAGCAACCTGCTGGCAAACCAGCGTCGCTTGCACCGGTTTCGGAAAAAACGGCAGCGCAATCATCGCTAGCACGCTTCCCAATAACCACACCCCCGACCAACTGGCGAGCGTCAGGATATGCGGGATCGTCAGCGGGGTCAGGAAGCACATGACAAATACGCTGGTGTTCGCCATGCCGAGCGCAGTGCCGGCGTTGCGGGCGCCGGCTATCGTTGCCAGCTCGGTATATGCGACGCCATGCCAGGCAGACACGCTAACGCCGGTAATTACCAGCATCACGATCAGCAACGTCGCCATGAGCGGAGAAACCGCAGGCAACTGGCCAGCTGCCGCTACTAGTGCGGCGAGTGCAGCGAAAGCAACCGCAACTGAGATGGTGCAGAAACGCAGGAATTCGCGGCGGTTACGGTTGCGGTCGGTCCAGCGGCCGCTCCAGACTCGCATGATCATCGCGCCGCCTTGCAATGTCGCCATGGCGGTGGTGATGGCGGCGATGCCGGCATGACTGAAATCGTGCAGAAACACCGTGCCGAAGGACAGTATCGCAAACTGCGGTGCGCAAAGGATGCCGATAGCGATGACGATACTCCACAGCTGGCGATCTTTTAACGGGGCTGGTCCTGGGAGCAGCGGTTTGCTTGCGTGGCTTGGTGTTTTATCTAGCATTGTTGGAGAGGGTTCATGCAGCCAAAGCCAGGTGAAAAACAAGGTCACCATGCAGAACAGGGCAAGCACGCCATACACCGCGGCAAAGCCGAGATGGGCGGCGAGGCTTGGCAGGATCAGGGCGCCGGTGGCGCCGCCCAGCGGCACGGCGGTCTGCCGTATGCTCATGGCCATGCCGCGTTCGCTTTCGCCGAACCAGGTCATCACTGCGCGGCCGCTGGAGCCGTTGACGCTGCCGCCCAGCAGGCCGACCACCAGCAAGCCGGCGGCGAGTAGCGGCAAATCCGGAACGTAGCCGGCGACCGGCGCGACGAAAAGCGCCATCAGCGCCAGTGCTGCCGCGGTGGCGGCAAGGCCGGTCAACAACACCGGCCGGTCACCCCAGCGGTCGGTCAGCAGGCCCCAGGGCAATTCACTGATCGCGATGCCCAGGCCCATCAGGCCCAATACCAGGCCCAGTTCAGCATTGCCTAAATGGTAACCGGAGCGTATCAGGACGGCAGTTGTCGGAATGCCACTGAAAGCGGCTGAAAAACTGGCGTTGGCGGCGACGCCAACGCCCAGCACTTTCCAGCGGTGGCGGCGGTTATTGCTCAAAGCGCTTGATTGAGACATCGAAGTTCTCCTGTAAGGGTATGGGCTGGCAAGGCAACAAGCACATCAAAAAGGGCATTTGTTTTTACTGCTTGCAACAAGTATCGCTTTGCACGATACTTTTGAATATCAGATAGTTTTGAACTAACAGTTTTGAAAAACAGGACGATTATCATGCGGCAAATCAGCTTTGACCTGGATGTTCTGCGCACCTTCACCACCGGCATCGACCTTGGCAGCTTTGCCAAGGCGGCCGACAGGCTGGGACGTTCTACGTCGGCAGTGAGTGCGCAGTTAAAGAAGCTGGAAGAGCAGGCGGGCGCGCCGATTTTCCGTAAAGCCGGACGCGGCCTGGCGCTGACGGAGGCTGGCCATACCTTGCTGGGTTATGCCCGGCGCTTGCTGGAACTGAACGACGAAACCGCCAGCGCTGTGCGCGGGGTTGAACTTGAAGGGGAGGTCCGGCTGGGTTTGCAGGAAGATTTCGGCGAAGCCTTGCTCTCTTCGGTGCTGGGACGTTTCATGCGCGCCCATCCGAAGGTGCGGATTGAGGTCTGCGTGGCGCGCAGCACGGATTTGCGGGAGCGGGTGACGATGGGTCGTATCGATCTCGCCTTGCTATGGGAATGCGTCGCGCCGACGTTGAATGGCGAAAGGGTCGCGGATCTGCCCTTGTGCTGGATAGGCCCTGTGCACAACAGCGGCAGCTGGAATCTGCCGGCCGACGAGCAGGAGCTGGCGACGGCAGCCGGCGCGCCGGTTTCACTAGTACTGTTGGACGCGCCGTGCTTGCTGCGCGATATGGCGTCGAATGCCCTGGACGCCGCTGGCATCGCCTGGCGTCATGCGTTCACCAGCGCCAGCTTGTCGGCGCTGTGGGCTGCCTCGGCGGCCGGCTTGGGCCTGACAGTGCGCACGCCGATCGGCATGCCTGCCAGCTTGCGCATTATCGATCCGCAAGAAGCGGGCTTGCCGCGCTTGCCGTCGATCGGCTTGTCGTTGTACCGGGCGCAGACGATAGCTGGACCAGCGGTGAATCGCCTGGAGGAATTGCTGTTGCAAGCTGTGCAAGAAGCGGTCAAGCGTGTGACGATGGCGTGATTTACGTTGATGCTTGTGTTGATGCCGACGCTGTCCCTGACGCCAGCCAGGCCATCATCAGGTCGACCAGATAGCTGCCGTCCGCCAGCTTGACGCGCTTGTCGAAGCGGCCTTCGAGCACAAAGCCGAATTTTTCATATAGCTGCCTGGCCACCGTATTCTGCTCGCGTACGCGCAGTTCGATTCTTTCTACATGCGGCCGTTGTTGCGCCCATCGCATCAGTTCCTGCATCAACGCGGTTCCGACTCCCTGGCCTTGGGAGCCTGGGTGAACCACCATGCTGGCGAGCGTGAAGACATGCGCCAGCGCCTTACGCGAGCCGACTGGTTCCAGCACCGCGTGGCCAACTATGACGCCGTCTTTTTCTGCCACCAGATAACAGCCGATTTCGTCGAGCAAGCGTATTCTTTCGGCAAATGCGGCAACTCTCAATTCATCGGGATGTGAAACGAGGCGGCCGGGGATCGCGGCGATGCGCTGTTCCGCCGCGCACAAAATAGGACCATCGGTTTCCAACGCAGGACGGATGTGGTATTCCTTTTGCATAGGCTTTTCTATCTGACTATCTGACTATCTGATCTATATATCGTGTTACGTGCCGGTGGTTTCCACCGCAAGCGTATTTTCATCGATACCGAGCTGCGTTTTCAGGCCCGCCCATCCCTTCGGCGTGACCTGGATTGCACGCGATGACTTGATGCGCCGCAGCCATCCTGCAGCGCACAGTGCACTTAGCAACTGCACCCCAAGCGGACCGGCGAGATGATGCGTGCGTTCGGTCCAATCCAGGCATTGGCGGGCGAGCCCGTGGCGGGTCGGTTTGAGCGCGGCGATATCGACGCCGATTGCCGTGAACCAGAGATTGCCGGCCGCTGACAAGGCATACTGCTTGTCCATGCCAGCCGCGATGAATTTTTTTTCTTGCAAGGCCTGGGTCACTGCAACGCCGAGTTGTCCTGCCAGGTGATCGTAGCAGCAACGGGCAAAGCGCAGGTCCTGTGCTGCGCGGTTCAACGGCCTGCGCCTGACTGTTGTCGCAGAACAGATCGCGGCCAGACGCTCGATTGCTTCTGCGACCTGTCCATCCATCAAGCGATAATAGCGATGCCGGCCTTGCTGCTCGCAGCTGAGCAAGCCTCCGTTGAGCAACTTGGCCAGATGGGCGCTTGCGGTTTGCGCCGTCACACCGGCCGCTCGCGCCAGTTCGCCGGCAGGCAACGCGCAGCCGTCGATCAAAGTCATCAGCATGGCGGCGCGCGCCGGATCGGCAATGAGGAAGGCGACAGAGGATATGTTCGGTTGCGCTGACATGCCTGTGGCTCCTGTGGTTTGGCAGCGTGACCGCAGCGATTGCGGCTTGCCGTATCCACAGTATAGGCTCTAAATCAACCTGCATGCTTCGATGCCTGGCGAAGCATGCAGCCCTGAGGAATGTACCTTAAAGCGGCACCACCGGGATGCAGAGATCGCACTCGAAGGCGCCGGTTTTCGCATCGTAGCTGCCGTCTATGGGGTAATACTCGAAGCAGGGGCGGGCATCGAGTTGCATGCCGCTGGCAGGTAGCCAGTCGCGCAACAGGTAAGTCCAGCTATCGCCGATGTCGCCGCCGGTGCCGCAGTAGCGTGTCGCCGCGTAGCTGCCGCCGGGAATGACGGTGGTGAAGCAAGGGCCGGTGGCGGTAAAATCGGCAGGTACTTCGATGCAGGCATCGTAGCGGCATTTGTCGGCGCTGGTAATGCCCGGATCATCGTGGCTGATGCCGTAGCGCGGTTTGCCGAACAGGTCGTTGGTTTCCATCCATGGACTGACCACCTTGTGCCAGAACTCCGAGATCGGCTGGCCGTAGGGGCCGGTGTAGCGCATGTAGGCGATCTTGACCGGCGGCCGTTGAATGACTTTGACTTTCATGGGAATCTCCATAAAGGATGATGGGGAGTTCTCATGATCGGCCAAGCCTGCATCGGCTTCCTGATCCTGCTTGCTAAACGACTGACCAGGATTGCTTTTCTGTGCAATTTCCTTCTTGCTGATCTCTTCAAGCCGGCTCGCCCAGCGATCGGCCTGACCTTGGCGCCACTCGGTGGCGGTGCAACCAAAGCGGCTTTTGAAGGCGCGTGCAAATGCCTCAGCCGAGCCGAAGCCAACCGACAATGCAATCTCCAGGACTGGCGCGCCCGGCTGTGCGATGAGCCGCATTGCGGCCATTTCGAGCCGGCGACGGCGCAGGTAGTCGCCGAAGGTTTCACCCATCCAGGCGGCGAACAGGCGATGGAAGTGAAACGAGGAAAAATGGGCGACTTCGGCGAGCGTGCTCAGTTCGAGAACCTGATCCAGATGCTGGTCGATGTGTTCCTGGACCTTATGCATGCGGCGGGCATAGATTGCCTGGTTTTCCTGGGAGCCCATTATCTGTGCCAGCCGACGTTTAGCGTGCCGCCAGGATGACGCCTACGCCGACCATCATGCCGCCTGAGACGCGGTCGAGATTGGCTTTGGCGCGGGAAGAGCGGAACAGTTTGCGCGCCAGCTCGGCCAGCAAGCCATACGCGATGACGATCGCCAGCATGACGCCGACGATGATGGCGCACAAGATCAGGTAGCTGGAGAGGGGGACGCCGGCGACATTGATCACGCCCGGCAACAGCGCCATGTAAAAAGCGATGGCCAGCGGATTGGTGATGGTCATCGCCAGCCCCAGTCCGATTTCGATGCCGATACTTGCGGCGGGTGTATCGGTTGCGTTTGCCAGCGCCTCGCCGGCCTTATGCCATTTCTTTATGCCCAGCCACACCAGATAGGCCGCCCCCGCATATTTCAGCGTAACGAACGCCGGTCCGAGGATCGCCAGCAAAGCGCTCAGGCCGATGACGGCAGCGCTCAGCATGATCAGCTTGCCGATAATGATGCCTGTCGCCAGCGGCAAACTGCTGCGCAGGCCGCCGGAAATGGAGCGAGAAAGCAGGGCGGCGATTTCTGGTCCCGGCAAGGCCGCCGAGGCAGCGAAGGCTAGTAAAAAAATCAGATACTGGGTCATGGTTGAATCCTTGTCGCTGCTGTCGCGTTAGGGGCGGAGTCGGCTTACGCGCGGTTTTTTGTGAATGCAGATATCGAAAGTTCAGCAAAAATAGACTGCATTTCCGACGGTGACTGCTGCATGCCGTTTTCGGTCCACCATGCCAATACAGTGAACAAGGAAGCCGAGACGAAGTGTGCATGCAGGCTCGGCGGCAGTTCCTCGCGGGCTTCCAGGATGGCATGTAGCCGTTGCTCCAGTATTTCCTGCGCCATGCGCAATACCCCGGGACCGGAAGCGCCGCTCATCAGCGATTGATACATCTGCGGCACGTCACGCAGATGCGTGAACAGCATGGTCGCGTCGAGCAGGCATAGCTGATCGGTCGATACCGAAATGAAGCGGCTCAACACATCTGTCAATTGCTTGCGCAGCAGTTCGTCCTTGTTGTCAAAATGCGCGTAAAACGTACCGCGGCCTATTTCCGCCTTCTTTGTAATATCGCTGACGCGGATTGCGTCATAGGAACGGCGCAGCAACAACTTGGTGAGCGCGTGATCGATATGGTGGCGGGTACGGCGCGAGCGTAAATCGACCGATTCCTGAACAGAAGCAGATTTCTGTTCGGTATCCGACATGAATTTGGTTTTGTCCATTGAAGTCGCGCCGCGTTAACGAAATACTCGTGGCTCCTATGTTATCGCAAAGCAATCTCATCGTTCTCTTTTGTTCAACTGGAAAGCCAAACATGACCAATCAACGTATTCATGCGCTGGCCCTGATGACCGGCATGCTGGCGGGAATCGTCACCATGTCGATCCATCCGACCGGCATCGACCTGCACGCATCGGCAGCAGCCATTACCCGGATCAACCATATCAATATCGCGACCCATGTACTCGGACTAGCAAGCATTCCCGTCACGGTGCTGGGAGTGTTCGGGATATCCAGCCGGATCGGCTGGAAGAATATCCATGGCCTGAGTGCGTTCATCATTTATTGTTTTGCGGCGATAGCCGTCATGCTGGCTGCGGTCGCCGACGGCCTGATCGGTCCCAGCCTGGTGCAGGAAGCCGTCAAGCTCGACGACAGCCAGCGGCAGATACTGATGATGGCGCTGCATTACAACTTCCAGCTGAACCAGGCCCTGGCGAAAGTATATGTTGCCGCTTCTTCATGTGCGTTTATCTTGTGGTCGATCGCGCTGGTCCATCTCGGAAAACCCACGAGAAACCTGGGAATTGCCGGTGGCGTCGTCGGCTTGTGCAGCTTGATCGTCCTGCTAAGCGGGCACATTCAAATGAGCGCGCACGGATTCGGTCTGATCATTCTTGCGCAGGCTATCTGGACCATCCTGGTTGCCATCGCGTTGTTTAGAGAACAGCCGGAACCTGTTGCGGAATGATGTTACGGCTGGCGGCTTTGGATTGCGCTCGCGTGGCGTAAGGTCAGTCGCCAGAATATCATTGCGACAAGGCTGACAGCCGCACCGAGCAGGCAGACGCCGGTCCAGCCCGCCGCAGCGTACATGCTGGTCGACAGGATTGCCCCAGCGCCGCTGCCGACTGTATAAAACAGCATATAGCAGGCAACCAGGCGGCTATGTGCTGCAGGCTGGCTCTGGAAAATCATGCTTTGATTGGTGACATGGATTGCTTGTCCGCCCAGGTCCAGCAGCACGATGCCCAGTACCAGCATCCACAAGCTGTAAGGCAGCAACGCCAGCGCCAGCCACGACAGCAGCATTAGCGCCAGGGCGGCGCCGGTGGTGCGCTGGCCATGGCCGCGATCCGCCCACTGGCCCGCGCGCGCCGCAGCCAGCGCGCCAAGCACGCCGACCAGGCCAAAGGCGCCGATCGCGGTATGAGAGAAAGAATAGGGCGGGGCGCTCAAAGGTAATACCAGCGCGCTCCAGAAGATGCTGAAAGCGGCAAACATCAACATGGCGATCACGCCGCGGATTTGCAGCACGCGTTCATTTGCCAGCATGACAAACATGGAGCCCAGCAGCCTGAAATAGGGAATGCGCTGGCTTGGCGTTGCCGACAGGGGCAATACTCGCCACAAAACCAGCAGCATCAACGATGTTATGGCCGCAGATGCAAAATAGATGGCGCGCCAGCCGGACAAATCCGCCGCCACCCCGGCTACGGTTCGCCCCAACAACAATCCGATGACCACGCCGCTTTGCGCTACACCGACCACGCGACCGCGCTCTGTCGGTGCTGCCGCGCTTGCCGCATAGGCAATCAAACCTTGCGTCATGGCGGTTCCAAGCAAGCCCACACCCAGCATGCCTGCCAGCAGAGCGGCAGGAGAGGAGCTCATGGCTATTGCTATCAATACGGTACACAGCAGGATAAGTTGCGCAATGATCAGGCGGCGTCGGTTCATCAGGTCGCCCAACGGAACGATAAATAGCAATGCCAGCGCGCAGCCGATCTGGGTCGCAGTAATGACGAAGCCTATCGAGGCCTGGTTAAAGCCGAAGTCTGTAGCCAGCATATCCAGCAGCGGCTGTGCATAGTAAATGTTCGCCACGCTCAAGGCACAGGCGATGGCAAACAGCAGCACCAGCCCGTTATTCAGCGTTGGCGGCAAAGCATGGTTGACGGCTGGGATTCCCGCCAAGCTCGGCTCCAGGCTGTCGTGCTGGCCGGAACGCCGATGAAGTATCTGGTGCGCCATAATTAGTCCCTTTTTGAAGCTAGTTGCAAATTAAAACCAATTGAAGTTTATGTTTTCTGGTTTTAAAATGCAACCGAAATATCAACGGGACTGCACGCAAGGAAGCCATGGCCAAGAGAAAGAGTTTAAAAGGCGACAATTGTCCGGTAGCCAGGTCGCTGGACGTAGTCGGCGACCGTTGGTCGCTATTGATCATCCGCGATGCGTTCGACGGCATGCGCCGCTTCGGCGAATTCCAGAAGAGCCTTGGTGTGGCGCGCAATATCCTGGCCGACCGTTTGCAAACCTTGGTGGCCGAGAACATTCTTGAAGTTGCTCCGGCCTCTGACGGCACGTCCTACCAAGAATATCTGCTGACTGCCAAAGGCGAGGGACTATTCATGGTGGTGGTGGGTTTGCGGCAGTGGGGTGAACAATATCTGTTCAGCAAAGGCGAAGCGCACTCCATGTTGGTAGAGAGTCGTAGCGGAAAACCGGTCCAGAACATGGAGTTGCATTCGCACGATGGCCGTTTGCTTGGGCCGGAAGATACTGAGGTGCGCAAGGTCGGTAGCGGTCAAGCCTGACCGCAGCCGCAGCTGTAAAAACGAGAACGGGATACAAGTTGCGCTTCGCAGCGCTTCTTGTATCCCGTTTTTTGGCCTCAGGCAGAGGTTGGTTTTACCTAGTTCTGCAAACCGCGCGGAATTGCACTCAGCAACTGGCGCGTGTAGGCATGGGTAGGGTTGTGATACAGCTCATCCGAGTTGGCCAATTCCACCACTTTACCCTGATGCATCACCATCACCTGATCGGCCAGGTATTTGACTACCGACAAATCATGCGAGATGAAGACGTAGCTCATGCCGAATTCTTCCTGCAAGTCTTGCAGCAGGTTCAGCACCTGCGCCTGGACAGAAACGTCCAGCGCCGATACCGACTCGTCGCACACCAGGATTTCCGGACGCAAGGTCAGGCAACGGGCAATCGCGATCCGTTGCCGCTGGCCGCCGGAGAATTCGTGCGGATAGCGATGATAGGCCTGTTGCGGCAAGCCGACCTTTTGCAGCAATTGCATCGCCATTTCGGTGCGCTCTTCATCGTTGCTGCCGATCTGGTGAATCCGCATCGGTTCCAGCAAGATCTGGCCGATGGTGAAACGCGGATTGAGCGACGCGTACGGGTTCTGGAAAATGATCTGGATGCGGCGCTTGTAGGCCATGAAATCCTTGTTGGACATGCCGATGATGTCCTTGCCCTCGAACAGCGCCTGTCCTGCCGTGGCCTGGTGCAAGCGCATCAGGGTCAGGCCGACGGTGGTCTTGCCGGAGCCGGATTCGCCGACCACGCCCAGGGTTTTGCCGCGCGCCAGCTTGAACGAGACGTCTTGCACCGCCTTGAATTCCTTGCGGCCGAACAAGCCTTCCCGGAAGTAAAAGCTTTTGCCCAGATTGCGCACGTCCAGCAAGGTATCTTCCTGGCCGCTGCAACCGCGGGTGCGCTCGCGCAGATCGAGGTCGGCGCCGTTATGACCGTTCATGTAATCGCTGATGACCGGCAAGCGCCATGGGCGTGTATCGAGTGAAGGACGGCACATCAGCAGGGCCTTGGTGTACGGGTCTTGCGGTGCTTCAAAGATTTGCCGCACGTCGCCTTTTTCACGCACTTCGCCATGACGCATCACGATGACTTCGTCCGCGATTTCGCCCACCAGCGCCAGGTCATGGGTAATGAACAGCACCGACATCTTGTGGCGTTTGCGCAGCGCTTCGATGAGGTCGATGATCTGCTTCTGGATCGTGACGTCGAGCGCGGTGGTTGGTTCATCGGCAATCAGCAGCTTCGGCTCGCAAGCGATCGCCATGGCGATCATCACGCGTTGCTGCTGGCCGCCCGACATTTGGCTTGGGTAGGCATCGATCTTGGTGGCCGGCGAAGGAATTCCGACTTCCTCCAGCAGCGCAATCGCGCGGGCCCGTGCCTGCTTGGGGTTCATGCCCATATGCAGTTGCAGCACTTCGCCGATCTGGAAGCCGACCGTGAAGACTGGATTGAGCGAGGTCATCGGCTCCTGGAAAATCATCGAGATTTCCTTGCCGCACATGTCGCGCCGTTCTTCCAGCGACATGGCTAGCAGGTTGCGGCCTTCGAACTCGATCACGCTGGTAGGCGCGATGCTGGAGTTATCCTTTGGCAGCAGACCCATCACCGCCAGCGAGCTGACCGACTTGCCGCTGCCGGATTCGCCGACCAGCGCCACGGTGGTGTTGCGCGGAATGTCGAAGGAGATGCCCTTGACGGTTTCCACCATGGTTTTTTTGTCGCTGCGGAAACTGACGCGCAGGTCGCGCACGCGCAGTAGCGGCTGTGCGTTGTCTTGTTGGTTTTGGTTAGTAGAATCCATGATGTTTCCTATTTCAGCTTCGGATCAAGGGCGTCGCGCAGCGCATCGGTGAACAGCGAGAAGGCCGTCACCAGGATCGCCATGGCGATACTCGCAGCAGCCAGCTGCCACCATTTGCCCAGAATTAATTCGTTTTGTGCTTCGTTCAGCATGCTGCCCCAGGAGACGACGCCGACCGGCACGCCGAAACCGAGGAAGCTCAAGATCACTTCCGACTTGATGAAGCCGACCACCGAAATCGACAACTGCACCAGCGAGACGTGACTGACGTTAGGGAAGATATGGCCGAACATCTTGCTCCAGTGGCTGGCGCCAATGGCATCCGCCGCCATCACGTATTCACGCGACTTGTGTTTCATGTATTCGGCGCGGATCAGGCGGTAGGTGCCGGTCCAGCCGGTCAGGCCGAGAATCAGCACGATTGCCGTCACGCCCTTTTGCTGCAGCACTGCGGCCACCGCCAGGATCAGCAACAAGTAAGGAATCGAGGTGAAGATGCTGTAGAACCAGTTGAAAGCATCATCGATCCAGCCGCCGAAGTAACCGGATACTGCGCCGAAAATGGTGCCCAAGGCGACTGCCAGCAAAGCGGAAACCAGGCCGACGATGATGGAAGTCTCCGCGCCCTTGATGGTTTTCTTGATGATGTCATGTCCCCATTTGTCGGCGCCGAACGGCAGCGTCTGTTTGCGGATCAGGGTGGCGCTGGCGCCTTTCTTTGCCAGCTCGGCGCGGATTTCCGCCATTTCAGCGGCCAGTGGATCGGCAATGCCGTAGTCGTTGGCGACTACCGGCGGTGGCGCTGCCGCGGTGCCGCTCTTGCGCAGGTCGCGCAGGATGTCGCGCAGCGGATCGACCGGATTTTCAGGCGGGGGTGCTTCGACTACAGCATCGTTGTCGGAGAAGCCGCGTTCGGCGTCGGTTTGCGCTCCCATGAAGGTTGGCGGCGCATAGTTGACGCCGACTTCCTTCGACCAGTCGCTGGCGATCAGGCCGCTGGCAGACAGCGCCAGCATGACCAGGTACAGGCCGACTACGGCCAGCGCCGCCATCGCTACATGATCGGCGCGCAAACGGCGCCAGGCCAGGGCCCACAGGCCGGGTGAATGGGCGCCGGTTGCGGCGGTATTGAGTGCTACTGTGGTTGCCGGCGCCGCTTGGGTAGGGGCCGAATGGATACTTTGAGTCATGTCGGCTCCTACTTCAGTTGAACGCGTGGGTCGACAGCTTGGTACAGCAAGTCAGTCAACAGGTTGAATATCATGGTGGCGGCGGCGACATAAATCGTGATCGCCTTGATCACCGGGAAATCGCTGCGTTCAACAGCAAGAATCACTTCGCGGCCGATGCCAGGAATCGAGAAGAAGCGCTCGATCAGGAAGGCGCCGATCAGCAAGGCAGGCAGGTTCGACATGACGTTGGTGATGATAGGAATCGCAGCATTACGCAGTACATGCACCCACAGGATGCGACGTTCCTTGACACCCTTGGCGCGTGCGGTGCGGACGTAGTCCTGGTTGACTTCATCCAGCACGAAGGTGCGGTACAGGCGCAGACTAGGCGCGATACTCACCGCCAGCATGATCAGGATCGGCAGGAGAGAGTAGTGGAACAGGTTTTCGGTGAAATGGTTACCCCAGCCTTGCACCGGGAACATGCCAAGTTTGTAGGCGAACCAGTATTGGAACAGGATGATGTAGACCAGGATACTGATCGACATGCCGACGGTGCAAGCCACCATCACCATGCGGTCAGTCTTGGAGCCGCGCACGAAGGCCACGGCCAGCGCCAGCGCCACCGCGATCAGGGTTTCCAGGATGGTCAGCGGGATCAGCACGGTCATGGAAGGACCGAGGCGGGTCAGGATGACGTTGGCCACCGATTCACCGGTACTCCAGCTGTTGCCGAAGTTGAAGGTGACGATCTGCTTGATGAAGATCCACAGCTGGATGTAGTACGGCTGGTCGATACCCAGCTGGGTACGGATATTGGCAATCTGTTGCGGGTTGGACATCTTCCCGGCCAGGATGTAGGCCGGGTCGCCCCCGACCCAGTTGAACAGGAAAAATACCAGTACGATAACGCCGAGCATGGTCGGCAGCATTTGCCAGAGTCGGCGCAGGATATAAGCGGTCATGATGGTTCCTTAGTCAGGCTTAATGCAGGCGCTGGCCTGAGATTTCGTCAAAGAATGCCTTGCTGTTCGGCTCGCGGCCGAGGAAGCTGCTGACCATTTCGCCAGCTGGCTTTTCAGCACCGCGCGACAAGATGTCCTGGCGATACAGATGGCCGACTTCAGGGTTCATCAGCTTACCGTTATAACGCGACAGCATATCCAGCGCCAGCACTTCCGACCACATGTAGCCATAGTAGCCGGCTGCGTAGCCACCCATCAGATGGCCGAACTGGCCCGGGAATTCAGTACCGGGTACATAGCCCAGCGGCGTTGCGCCTTCCATTTGCTGCCAGACTGCCAACGGTTGTTCCTTGTCGGCTTTGTCGTTGTGGATGGTCATGTCGTAGCTCGCGTACAGCAACTGGCGCGCATAGCGTATGCCGCGGCCATAGTTGTGGGCAGCGGTCAGGCGCGCCAGCAAGGCGTCGTCGATCGTTGGGCAGGCGGTCTTGCAGAAGCCGGCCAGCAGGGTCAGCGATTCTTTGCGGCGAGCCCATTCTTCGTACATTTGCGAAGGTGCTTCGACGAAGTCGAGTTCGACGTTGGTGCCGGCTTGCGCCACATATTTGGTGTGCGACAACACGCCGTGCAAGACGTGGCCGAATTCATGCACCAGGGTTTCCAGTTCGTCGCTGTTCAAGCCGTTGCGATCCAGGTTGGTGACCAGGGTAGAGATCGGCGTGCGGTGGGCGAAGGTGCTGACGCCACGGGTGCCCCAGGCAGCGGCGTGGCCGTATTTGCCTTCGCGCGGATAGAGGTCGAGATAGATGCCGGCGATGCGTTCTTTGCTCTTGCTATCGATCACATCGTAGTACTGGACTTCCGGATCCCAGACCGGTACTTCGACGCGCTTGAATTCAACGCCGTACAAGGCGCCGGAGACATGCAGGATCCAAGGGACGGCGGCTTCGCTAGGGAAGTATTTACGCAGTGCTTCCTGGTCGACGTTGTAACGTGCCTGCTTGATCTTCTGCTGCCAGTATTCTGCATCCCAGCGGTCCAGCTTGGTATCGGCCAGCGGCGTTTTCAGGGTTTCGGATTTGAAGACGCGCAGCTCTTCTATTTCCTTGCGTTCCAGCTGGGTGACAGCGGTTTGCACTTCCGTCAGGAATTTTTCCACGGTTTGCGGATTCTTGACCATTCGTCGTCGGGTCACTAGGTCGGCATAGCTTGGCAAGCCGAACAGGCCGGCCATTTCGTGGCGCAGGTCCATCGCCTGTTTCAGGATGTCCAGGTTCTTTGGCGTACCGTGGTTGGTGAAGGCAATCTGGTAGCGGCGGCGGGCGTCGCTGTTGTCGGCAGATTCCATGAACGGCTTGTAATCCGGGTATTCGAATCCGAGCAGGTAGTTGCCTTTATCGTCGCGCTTGGCGCGGGCCAGATAAGCGGCAGGCATGCCTTGCAGTTCAGCCGGAGTGAATGTGAGTTTCTGGTTGTTGTCGCGGATGTTGCGCGCGAATTCCTGGCTCAGCTCGCCCAGCTTGTCGAGGATTTCCTTCATGCGCGCACGCTTTTCCGGCGGCAGGGAAACGCCGGTGTCGTCAAAGCTGTAGAGGATATCCTGGCGCAGTTTTTGTTCGATCGGGTCGGTCGGCTGGATGGCTTTGAAGCGGGCGTACAGCTTTTCGCTTTGCAGCAGGTCGGTGGCGAACTTGTTGGTTTCGATCAGGCAGGCTTCGGTGGTGCTGCGGACTTTTGCATCAGGCGAAACGTTGTTGAGGATGTCGACCGGGCCTTGCAGGTCTTCCAGTGCGATTTGCAGGTCGTTCCATTCGGTCAGCACTTTCTTGCTGTCTTTGGCATGCGCCGGCGGTAACTTCTCCAGCATGGTGACACGCTTGCGCAGGCCGTCCAGGGTGCTGCTGCAGAGAGTAGGGATTTCATCTGCCTTGAGCAGCGGAATCAACGGTCGTTGCGTACCTTGGGCGATTGCCTGGTTCATCATCAGCGTGAAGAACGCTGTGGTGACCGGCAAGAAAAGTGATGATGTTTTCATGCATTACCTCAAATAGGGGCTCGGTAAAAATTAACGGTTATCGGATAAGCGGGCGGGCGACTGTCCCGCCCCGCAGTGTTTTCGCTGTGTTTTATTTTGCAGTACGTTTTTCGATATCGAAATACATCCATTCGGTAGGCATGACCGGATGCTTCTTGTAGCCGATGACACGTGGTTGCGCGATCATGTTGCGATAGCGGGCATAGCCGATGCGCGAGGGTGAGTCGACTTCCAGGATGCGCGCCATCTTGTGATACAGCAGGTCGCGTTCGGGGCCGGCCGGCAATTTCTGCGAGGCGGCGTAGAGCTTGTCGTATTCAGGAATCTTGACGCAGCCATTGTTGTTCTGGCCGACGTTCGGGCCGTAGAACAGTTGCATGAAGTTGTCGCCGTCCGGATAGTCGGCAATCCATGGTGCGGTGCGGGTTTGCAGCTGGCACTCTTTTTCCGCCTTGAGCAGGTCGGGGAAAGTCTTCAGGTCGCCGACCATGCGGATGTGGATCGTGTCGTAAGTCTTTTTCCACATTTCCGATTGCTGCTGGCCGTTGGAGTCGGCGCGGGCCGAGTAGCGTATCGTCAGCGGTTTGCCGTCCGGCAGGGTGCGGTAGCCGTCCTTGCCGATCTTGTAGCCGAACTTGTCGAGCAGGGCGTTGGCGACTTCCGGTTCGTACTGGATGCTGCTCTTGTAGTCCGGGTCATAGCCGACTACGCCAGGCGGGATCGGGTATTCCAGCGGGATGCCTTCGTCGTTCCAGACGACCTTGAGTTCTTCGCGGACATTGTGCGCCATGGCGATGGCGCGGCGCAGGGCGATTTTCTCTTTACTCATGCCGCCCAGTATCGGGTCTTGCATGTTCCAGTAGAAATAGCTGATTTCAGGATCGACGATGCGCGACAGTTGCACGCCTTTTTTAACGAACTCAGGTTTCAGTTTGCCGCCGGACAGGACTTGCGGCGCCAGCGGACCTTGCAATTCGGTGATGTCGACTTCATCGCCTTCGAACGCCAGCAGGCGCGACTGGTCTTCGACCATCACGCTGATTTCAACGCGGCCGATTTGCGGCATGCGCTTGCCCTTCATCTTGGCGACGATGGCGGCATCGCCAGGATCGGTGCTAGGCGCGAAATCCCAGGTATAGCCGCGGTAATCGGGATTGGCGGTCAACACCATGCGCGAGCCGCGAATCCATTGGCTCAGGATGTAAGGACCGGTGCCGACCGGATGGCCCATCACGGTACCTTGGGCGTCGCGGTATTTCTCGATCACTTCACGAGCCACTGCGCTGGTTGGCTGATGCGCCAGGATCATGCCGAGATTGAAGTCAGGCTGCTTCAAATGGATGCGCAAGGTGTAGCGGTCCAGCAGTTCGAAGCCGGAGACATTGGCGTCGTAGTTGAAATGGCCGGTTTTCTTGGCTTGCTCCGCTACTTCGTCGAGACCGACGACTTTGCCTTCCAGCAGCCAGGTTTGCGGCGAGGCGAGTTGCGGGTCGAACAGGCGTTTCCACGAATAGACGAAATCGGCCATGGTCAGTTCGCGCTTCTTGCCGTTGAACACAGGATCATCGGCGAAGTAGATGCCTTTTTTCAGGCGGATCGTGTAAGTCATGCCGTCGGTGCTGACTTCCGGCAGGGCTGCCGCTGCCGAAGGCATCAGCTTGGCCGGACGGGCCAGGTATTCGTAGGCGAACAGTGTTTCAAATACCGATTGATTCACCAACTGCGAATACAGGTCGCGCGTCACGGCCGGATCAAAACCGGTTTCCGGCGCCACGAACACAAAGCGCAATACCTTGTCGGGATCAGCTGGCGAAATCGGCGCTGCCGCAGCCGATGCATGCATCGGCAAGGCGCACGTCAAACAGGCAACCAATATCCCGCGTAACCAAAGCGAGTTCATACCATTTGTCTCCTTCATCAATCTCTAGCTAAATCGGAACTGCGGCAGGCCGATCGGGCTTGCCGGAGCAGGGTGTCTTGTTAATTGCTAAATAGGCGGCTTAATGTTTGTCGACGTCGATGTACTGCCATTCGGCGTGCAGGATCGGGTGCTTCTTGAAACCCTTGACCCATGGCCGAACCAGCCAGTTACGAATTCTGCCGGTGTTCAATGCCCAGGCGGTATCCGCTTCGACTTGCCGATTCATTTGCTGGTAAATCTGATTGCGTTCCGGGCCGAGGGGTAGGGCCATGGCTTTTACATAGAGCGCATCATATGCGGGCGATTGATAGCAGCCGTGGTTGCCGTGGCCGGCATTTGGACCATATAGCAATTGCAGGAAATTTTCCGCTTCAGGGTAGTCTGCATTCCAAGCCGCACCCCACATCATGAGTTCGCAGGAGGTGGCGGCTTTCAGATTGTCTGCAAAATTACTGACGATGAATTTTGTCTTGATCCCGATCAGGTCCAGTCCGCGTTTCCATAATTCTGATACTTCCTGGTTAATTCCACCTTGATTGCTGGTGTATTTCAGGAGCAGGGGCGAACCGTCAGGCATGGTCCGATAGCCGTCGGCGCCGCGTTTGTAACCGAAGTGATCAAGTAATTTGTTTGCGAGCGCGGGATTGTAATCAATGCTGCTGCGATACTTTGGATCGTAACCGCCAACTCCCGGCGCAATGATCATTTCCAGTTTGGTAGCCTGCCCGCTGCGCAGCAGCGTTGCTTCTTCTTTGTTGTTATACGCCATCGTTATTGCACGCCGCAGTGCGATTTTGTCATTGGTATAACCGCCAATGACCGGATCTTTCATATTCAGAACGGTGTAGGTGATGCCGGCGTCGATAACCCGTTGTAACTGTATGCCTTGCTCGGCATAGTCGGGCTTGAGCTTTTCGCCGTCTATTGCGCTGAACGCTGCGACTTCAGGTATTTTATCGAAATCGATCTGCTTGCCTTGGAATGCCAGCCAGCGTGACTGGTTCTCTTCGATGATGCTGATTTCGACCCGACCCACCTGCGGCATTCTCTTGCCCTGCATGTCTTTGATGATTTTCTGGTCGATAGCGTCGCCGGAAGATTTGAAGTCCCAGGTAAAGCCGCGGTACTCCGGATTAGCAGCCAGAATGATTTTGCTGCGCGGGACATACTTCTCCAGCATGTATGGGCCGGTACCGACAGGATGTTGGCCGGTTTGCTGGCCATAAGCATCGATCGCCTCGTGGGCTACTGCGCCGAAGGCGGAGTAGGCGACAACGTTCAAGAAGTTGTAGTCCTTGGCGTTCAGGACCACTTTCAGTGTGTATCGGTCGGGGGCTTGCAGGCCTGCGATCGGGGTTTCATAGTTGAAATGGCCGGTTTTTTGAGCCTGTGCGGCCAGTTCGTCAAGTCCGACTATTTTCCCGGCAATAAAATTCGCAGACGGAGAGCGGTTTTTAGGGTCAAGAACACGCTTAAAGGTGTAAATATAATCTTCTGCAGTCAGCTCCCTGCGTACGCCCTTGAAAGCAAGATCTGGCGAGAAGTAAATGCCCTTTTTGATGTGGAAGGTATAGGTCTTGCCATCCTCGCTGATCTCCGGCATCGCTTCCGCTGTCTCGGTGACCAATTTGGCTGGCCGCGCCAGGTAGTCATAGGTAAGCAGGGTTTCAAATATGACTTCGCTGACCCAGCCCGAATAGAAGTTCTGTGTACGTACCATGTCGAAGCCATCGTCGGCAGCTTCAAATGCGTTGCGTATCACTTTTGTCGGATCTGCTGGATTTGTGCCGGCATGCGCGCTGGGGACGGAGCCCGCAAATGCTGCAAGAACCAGCATTTGTCCTATCAATACTTTTTTGATGCTGACTAAATTCGATAATTGTCGGTGCATTTTTTATTGCCTTTTGAGCAGGTAGTTATTCTCTATATGTGCCTAAGATGGCTTATCTTTAGCTCAAAATAGTGTCATTTCCAATGACGTCGTACATTATGGCGGGTAGCGAATGTGCGACTTTTACTTTTTTAACTGGGTAATACTTGGCTATCCATTAAGATTGAATAGTGTATGCCTGCTCTGTCTAATTGAAACCTGTTCATGTGGGTTGTCTCCTGTTTTAGCTACTTTTACGGCCGTTGACGGCCTTGTGTTCCAGGTTAAGGCGGCATACTACAGAATCCCGTGCAAAAAGATAGATACGCCGTTAGATAATCTATCAGTGTTTTTCAACATCGAGATATTCCCAGTCGGCCTGCAGGATTGGATGACGCTTGAAACCCTTGATCCAAGGCCGGATCATCCAGTTGCGCAAACGCGACGTTGATAGCACCCAGGCAGTATCGGCTTCCATCTGGCGACTCATGTCAATGTATAGCTGGTTGCGTTCCGGTCCTGGCGGCAAAGCCTTAGCCTTGACGTACAGGGCATCGTAAGCGGGCGAACTATAACAACCGTTATTCCCCTGTCCCACATTGGGGCCGTAAAGCAGTTGCATGAAGTTATCCCCTTCCGGATAGTCCGCTGTCCATGATCCGTTCCACATCATCAGTTTGCATTCAGTTGCCGCCTTCAGGTTGTCGGCAAAATTGCTTACCTTGAAATTGGCGCGAATGCCGATCTTGTCGAGTCCGCGCTTCCATATTTCCGAGAAAACCGTACTGATCGCGCTTGCTTCTGTTGCGATATCCAAGGTCAGAGGTTTGCCATCTGGCAGGGTACGGTAACCATCGGCGCCACGCTTATAGCCAAAGTGGTCTAGCAATTTGTTTGCCAGCACCGGATCGTAGGAGATGCTGTTGCGGTAGTTTGGATCATGTCCAATGACGCCTTCCGGGATCGCCATTTCGGCTTTTACCGCCAAGCCGAGGCGCGCCTGGGTTATCTCATCCTTGATGCTGTAAGACATCGCGATTGCGCGCCTCAGAGCAATTTTTTCAAGACTGGTGCCGCCGATCAGGGGATCTTTGAAGTTCAAGAAGGTATAGACGACGCCAGGTTCGGTCACGGTGTCCAGGCGAATGCCTTCATCGATAAAGGACTGCTTGAGTTTGTTCCCGTCCAAAACTGTTGGCGCCGCAGCCTGCGGCAGGAAGTCAAAGTCCAGTTGTTTACCCTGGAAGGCTAGCCAGCGCGATTGTTCTTCTTCGATGATGTTGATTTCAACGCGGCCGACCTGTGGCATTTTCTTGCCCTTCATGTCGTGTACCAGCTGATCGTCCCATGCGGATCCAGACGATTTGAAATCCCAGATATAGCCGCGGTACTCAGGATTGGCGACCAGCACGATTTTACTGCGTGGTACATATTCCTGCAGCATGTAAGGGCCGGTGCCGACCGGATGCGCCGGTGTGCGATCACCGTAGGTGTCGATGACTTCGTGTGCCTGAGCGCCTAATGAAATAAACGCCATGATGTACAGGAAGTTGTAGTCGGGCTCCTTGAGCGTGATCTGTAAGGTGTAGCGGTCGGGAGTCTTCAAACCCGCCAGCGGCGCATCGTAGTCAAAATGGCCGCTTTTCATAGCCGCTGCGATTAATTCATCCATGCCAAGAATCTTGCCTTGCAAGACGTTGGCTGAGGGCGATCGATTCTTTGGATCGAGGAAGCGCTTGAAAGTGTAGGCGTAATCCTGAGCGGTCAGCTCTCTACGAATGCCCTTGAATGCAGGATCAGGAGCGAAATAAATTCCCTTTTTAATGTGGAAGACATAGGTCTTGCCGCCATCGCTGACTTCCGGCATAGCCTCCGCAGTTCCTGGTACCAGCTTGGCCGGACGGGCAAGATAATCATAGGTCAGCAAGCGCTCGAAAATGGCTTCGCTTATCCAGGCGGAATAGGCGTTATACGTGCGCACCATATCAAAACCATCATCCGCAGCCTGCAACGCCACACGCACCACTTTGGACGGATCCGCCGGATTGTTGCCAGCTTGAGCAGGAAATGCTGCACCTGCGATACAACTAATGAGCATTATTGGTGCAATGCACGATTGCTTTATTTGCTTAAAGTTCCACATAATCCCGTCTCTATTTTCTTGCCTCTCGGCAGCTAAAGGTTTCGCATTTTAGGCCGAAAATGGCTTGGATACCGCGCTAAATCGACCTCTATGTATTTGCTTATACCCATATGCGTATTTGTTATTTGGCGTATATAAGCAACAGTTCGCAGGCGTTGCCCAAATTAAATGCTGTTTTTATTTTTTTTAGGATACACTATTTTAGCTGCATTAAAACTTGTGGCATATTTTTTGCTTGTAGCTGTTCGCGAGAATATTCTTGGCAAACAATCACAAATTGGGTTCAGGGAAACGCTCGTGCAGTAATGTTTTACACGCGAAAAAAATCTGCTTTTTGGTCGTTGTTGTGCAAAAGATTTTTGACGCATCGCTCAGAAGGCGATTAACAAATCGTACTTAGATTTACTACAAAAACTTAAATTTCAACTCTAACTTTTACCCATAGGGAGTTTGGTTATGATGAAGGAACGGGGATTGCCACGTTCGCTGCGACTGATGTTTTCAGGCGGCGTAGCTGTGGGGCTAGGTCTGTTGGCCCACTCAGTGCAGGCGCAGGAGACAAAGACGGACGATTCACCGCAGCAAATACAACGGGTCGAAATTACTGGCTCGTCAATCAAACGAATCAACAAGGAAGGTGCGCTGCCAGTGCAGACACTGACCCAGGACGATATCGCAAAGACTGGCGCCACCAGCGTTGCCGATCTGGTCCAGGCTTTACCTTCGATGCAGGGCTTCGTCCCGCAATCGAGTTCGGTCAACGGTAGCGGTGGTGGCTTGGAAACAGCTTCCATCCACGGCATTGGCTCAGCGTACACATTGGTGCTGCTGAACGGCCGCCGAATCGCGCGCTCGCAGGATTCCGCGGTCAATCTGGCCAGCATCCCGCTGTCTGCTGTCGAACGTGTTGAAATCCTGACCGACGGCGCTTCCGCACTATACGGTTCCGATGCGATTGGCGGCGTGGTCAACTTCATTTTGAAAAAGAACTCGACCGACCTTACAGTCACAGGCGGCTACAATTCGCCCCTCAAGTCTGGCGGCAAGAGCTATAACGTCGGCATTACCAAAGGTTTTGGTGATCTGGACAAGGATGGCTACAACGTCATGCTGTCTTACAGCCACGACGAACAGGCCAACCTGGAGGCGAGCCAGCGCAGTTTTTCCAATTCCGGCCTGGTACCGTTCAGCGTAGGCGGCCAGCAATACTCGCTATACCAGCTGAGCAGCTACACGGCACCAGCTGGCGTGACGCTGAAAAGTAACGGCGGCAACACCGTAACGCAGTTCTCGCCCAATTATCTGCAAACCGGCCATTGCGCGCCGAACACTTTCCTGTCCGGCCAGTATTGCAAATACAATTACGCGTCGACAGTGGAGCTGATTCCGAAATCGACACGCGACAGCTTTGTGGCATCCGGTAATTTCAAGCTCAATAGCAATACCACACTGTTCGGTGAATTGGTGGCCTCGAGCTTCAAGATCGATCCGCAATACGCACCGGCAGCCCAAGGCTTGCAGCTGACGCCTGGCAGCGCTTTGTACAACAAATACGTCACGCCTTATCTGGGACAGCTGGGAATCAATCCGGGTGATGTGACTGGTGCAACGATGAACATGCGCCTGGTCGATGCTGGCGGTCGTACCGACGAGTACAAGACAAATGCCTTGCACATGGCGTTCGGGGTGGATGGTAATGCCTACGGATGGGATTACAATGCGTCCTTTACCCATTCGCAAAATACCTGGACCGACACGGCGACCGGCGGTTACCTCAGCAACAATGCGTTCAACAACATCGTTGCGGCAGGTAATTTCGATCCTTTCGCGGCTCCCGGATCATCTGCGGGCGTACTGGCCCCAGCCGTTCTGCACCAGGAACTGAACAAATCGACCACCAAGCTGGATGTGTTGAACCTGCATGCTTCGCATGACTTGTTCACATTGCCGGCAGGCACAGCGCAGATTGGTCTAGGCGCTGAAGTTGCAAGAGAGCAGTATAGCCTGAGCCCAAGTGCGATTTTGATGGGGACGAATGCGCTCCAGCCTAATTACACCGACTTCATGATTGGCGGTAACGCCGGCCAGCTGCCAATCGATGCAAGCCGCAAGAACTACGGCGCCTTCACCGAATTGCTGGTGCCGGTGGCGAAGAACCTGGACCTGACAGGCGCGCTGCGTTACGACAGTTATGATGCGGCGAAAAACAATGCGAACTTTGATATCAACGGCAATCCGATTGCTTCGGCAACGCAAGGCAACTCTGCAAGCAAAGCCACGTACAAAATTTCGGCACGTTGGCAGCCTGTAGATTCCTTCCTGCTGCGCGGTTCCTACGGCACAGGCTTCAGGGCTCCTAACCTGTCGCAAATCACTAACCCGCTGTCGCCTTTTGGTGTTACTGCAGGCACCTACAACTGCCCATTTTCCCCACCTGACCCACGTGCGGCAGGTTGCCAAGGCACGTCTCAGTACGATGTGCTGCAAGGTGGTAATGGCCAAACTGGTTCTGCTGGTTTGAAGCCAGAAACATCGACTCAGAGCACGATTGGTTTCCGTCTGGAGCCGATCCGCAATCTGTCGATCGGTTTCGATCTGTGGCGCGTCAATATCAAGAACCAAATCGTGTTCCTGCCGGAGTCGTTGCCGTTCGCTAATCCAGCTGCGTATTCGAACTACCTGACGCTATACAACGATCCAGCTATCGGACCAACAGTTGCCCTGCTGCAAACGCCGGTCAACTTGGCCAGTGCTTCGTACCAAGGTATCGACTGGGATCATAGCTACAGGACCAAAACGCCGGTTGGCGATATGAGCCTGCAATGGACCGGTACTTATATGCTGAAGGCCGAACAGAATATCCCAGGTAATGGTATTCAAAGTGACGTCGGCAAGTACGGTTCGGATCAACAGGTTGTGTTCCGCATCATCTCGCGCCTGGCAGCTTCGTGGAAACAGTCCGATACATGGACCCATTCCCTGGCCGTCAACTACCGTTCCGGTTACCATGACCAGCGCTATACAGCTGACAATGCGGCAGTTCGTATCGTCAATCCTGATGGTTCATACGGTGCGTTTGTGGCGATGCCTAACCATGACGTGGCGTCTTACACTACGTTTGACTGGCAAACCAAGATGACAGTGAAAAAGGGTTTCGTGATTACTGCAGGTATCAAAAACCTGTTTGATCGTACCCCACCATTGTCTTTGATCAATGCCGGCGGCGGTAACCAGGTTGGTTACGATGCCCGCTATACCGACCCACTTGGACGTCAGTTGTATTTAACTGGTTCTTATAAGTTCTAATTTGGTCGCGATGCTTGTAATATAGTGATCGCAAACTGGCGCGGAGGCTTAAATTGCTTCCGTGCCAATTTGCACTATAAAGGGCCAGGGCACGATTTTTGCGAGTGCTTTGACCAGCCAGTATCATTCATCGAATTGCATGTGGTTTTGGCAATTGAATAATGTAGTATCGGAGGAAAGAGGCATGGATTTCACGCAGGATGGGAGAAACCCTTCCAAGAATGTGGTTGGTATCAGCGTGGTTGTTCTTCTGCATGTAGCTCTCGTTTATGCGTTGGTTACTGGGCTCGCCCGTAAAGTTGTTGAAGTGATTCAGCAACCGGTCGAAACCAAGATCATCGAGGAGATCAAACCGCCGCCACCGCCACCACCACCACCGAAGCAGGTTGTGCCGCCACCGCCAAAATCGGTCGCGCCGCCACCGCCGTTCGTACCTCCACCAGAGGTCAAGGTAACGCCGCCGCCAACAGACAATGTGATTGCAGCTGTCACAAACGTCAAACCACCCACCAATGATCTGCCTACTTCCGTAGCGCAACCATCAACTACCGGTGAGGCAGGACCTTCGCATACCAGTGCAAAAATTGCTGGAAATTGCGAAAAACCGGAGTATCCAAGAACTTCATTGCGCAATGAAGAAGAGGGCACAGTAACTGTCAAGCTGACTATCGGCGCTGATGGTAACGTGGTTGATTCTTCGGTTGAAAAGGGCAGTGGTTTCAAGGAACTGGACAGAGCCACGGTGAAAGCCTGGAGCCTGTGTCATTTCACCCCGGCCATGGCCGACGGTAAACCTGTGCAGTCAACGACAAAGATGCAGTATGTCTGGAAGCTGGAATAATCAAAGTGTAGAACCACTACCTTATTCGTTATCCTAGCAATCTAATTTATAAAATTTGGAGTATTAGTATGTCTACCACTCGTAATCGCTTATCCGCCCTGGCTGCAGCCCTGATGATCTCTGCAATGACGATCTCGCCGCTGGCAGCAATCGCCCAAACTCCTGCCGCAGCATCTGCACCTGCTGCCGCTACCTCCGCACCGGCCGCCGATGCACCTAAAGCTGCAGACGCTGCAGCAGCATCGCTGGTAGATACCCCAGTTCCGCCACCGGCTCCCGCCGATCACGAAACAGTCAATAACCCATACGGCCTGGACGCCCTGTGGAAAGGTGGCGACTTCGTTGCCCGCGGTACCCTGATCATCCTGGTGCTGATGTCGATGGGTAGCTGGTACATCATCATCACCAAGCTGCTCGAGCAAGTGAAGTTGATGGGTCAAGCCAGCAACGCTAAAAAGACATTCTGGAAAGCCGCTACGGTTGCAGCCGGTGTTGACGGCCTCAAGCCAAACAGCGCCTACCGCTTCATCGCGCAAAACGGTTTGAATTCGACCGAACACCACGACGGCGCCCTGCTGGAACAAATCGACCTGAACACCTGGGTCACCATGTCGATCCAGCGCTCGGTTGAGAAAGTACAAAGCCGCCTGCAAGACGGCCTGGCCTTCCTGGCAACCGTCGGTTCAACTGCACCGTTCGTCGGTCTGTTCGGTACCGTCTGGGGTATTTACCACGCGCTGACAGCGATCGGTATCGCCGGCCAGGCATCGATCGACAAAGTTGCCGGTCCAGTGGGTGAAGCGCTGATCATGACCGCAATCGGTCTGGCAGTGGCTGTGCCTGCGGTGTTGGGTTACAACTGGCTGGTTCGCCGCAACAAGAGCGCAATGGAAGAAATCCGTTCGTTCAGCGCCGACCTGCACTCGGTGCTGCTGAGCGGCGTGATGTCCTCGAGCTCGGCGGTCCAGGTTTCGCATATCAATAAAAAGGTTGGCTAATCATGGCGATGTCACTCGGCTCTGATGGGGACGAAGACGAAGTGATCGGCACGATCAACACGACGCCGCTGGTCGACGTCATGCTGGTCTTGCTGATCATCTTCCTGATTACGATCCCGGTGGTGACCCATACGATTCCAGTGAAGTTGCCGAACGAATTTGACGAACCTTATAAGACCAAGCCGGAGAACATCAATCTGGCGGTCAATAAGCAAGGCGACATGTTCTGGAACGAGCAGCTGGTGCCGAACACCACGACGTTGCTGGCGAAACTGAAGGAAGTGGCAGTTATCGTGCCACAACCGGAGCTGCATATCCGCGGCGACCAGCAAACCAAGTATGAATATATCGGCAAGGTGATCCTGACTGCGCAGCGGGCAGGGATCGCCAAGATCGGGTTCATTACCGAACCGCCTGCACGCAACTGATCAATTGCGGGACAGTTCATCAAGCGCTGAAGAGCGATGGATGCGCTGTCCCCGACTGACCATGCAGGAAGTCTCAAACATGAGGAGCATCAAATGGGTATGAATGTAGGCTCATCCGGCGGCAACGCCAATGATCCGGAACCGATGATGGAAATGAACATGACGCCGCTGATTGACGTCATGCTGGTGCTGATCATCATGCTGATCATCACGATTCCGATCCAGAATCACGCGATCAAGCTGAACATGCCGACCGGTAATCCGCCGCCGCCACTGGCTTTGCCAGTGGTCGATACGGTGGATATCGATCCAACCGGCACGGTGATGTGGAACGGTACGCCGATGGCAAGCCGGGCCGAGCTGGAAGGCAAGCTGAAGCAAGTCGTCGCTGGCGGCAATATCGATGAAGTCCACCTGCGTCCGAACAAACTGGTGGAGTACAAGTCGGTCGCTGCCGTGATGGCATCGGCGCAACGCCTGGGCGTCACCAAGATCGGCATCGTCGGTAACGAGCAGTTCATGGAGTAATAAATAGTACTTGTTTTCCGCAATAGAAAATAGGCAGGTTTCCACCTGCCTATTTTCGTTTTCGATTGAAAGAATAGCTATGTCCAAATTACGCTTTGCCCCTATGCTGGTACTGTTGGCCGCAGTCGGGCTCAACACCATGCTTCCTGTTGTCGGACTGACTTCGGCGGCTTATGCCGCAGATGATGCAGATAAAGCGAAAGCCGAAACCGTACGTCCTGAGATAGGTTTGCCATTGCAGGCGGCGCAGGCCTTGCTCAAAGAGCAAAAATACAAAGAAGCGCTGGCAAAAATAGCGGAAACAGATGCTGTCGGCGATAAAACGCCGTTTGAAACCTTCACTATCGACCGTATGCGCGGCGCGGCCGCAGCAAGCGCCGGAGATGGTGATCTTGCTGAGAAATCCTTTAATGCCGTGATTGCCTCGGGACGCCTGGCGCCCGCCGATCAGGCCAAGATCGTACTTGCCCTGGGCAGCATGTATTACGATGCGCAAAATTATCCGAAGGCTATTACCTGGCTATCGCGCTCGCTGAAAGAAGGCGGCAGCAATCCTCAGACCCGGACATTATTGATTCAGTCCTACTATCTGAGCAACGACATCCCACGCGCCACCAGCGAGTTGCAGGCAGACATTGCCGCAGATGAAAGCGCTGGCCGTACGCCGAGCGAACTGAACCTGAAATTACTGATCAGCTGTGCACTGAAGACCAACGACAAGGCAGCTTATCTTACGGTCTTGGAAAAACTGAATACCTATTATCCGAAGAAGGAATACTGGGCTGATTTACTTAACCGCGTCCAAAGTAAACCTGGATTTTCTGATCGTCTGATACTCGATGTCTATCGTCTGAAAGCCGCTACCACGCAACTGCAGACAAGCACCGAGTACACCGATATGGCGCAACTGGCGCTGCTGGCGGGTTTCCCTGCCGAGGCCAAGAGGGTTCTGGATCAAGGCTATCAGGCAGGATTGCTGGGAAGTGGTCCAGACGCGGCCAAGCAAAAGCGTCTGCGCGATCAGGCCAACAAGGCTGCCGCCGACGACTTGAAAACTATGGCGCAAAGCGAAGCTTCGGTATCCGCATCGAAGGAGGGTACAGGCCAGATTAATCTCGGCTATGCATTGGTTACGACAGGTCAGTTTGACAAAGGCCTGGGGTTGATGGAAGACGGGCTCAAGAAGAGCGGCGTCAAGCATGGCGAGGACGCCAAGCTGCATCTGGGAATTGCCTATCAGATGGCCGGACAGAAAGACAAGGCGATCCAAACTTTCAAATCGGTGCAAGGTACGGATGGCGTCGCCGACTTGGCGCGCTTATGGGTGATGCAAGTGAATCACCCAATCAATTGATGTGAGCGGGAAAATTGAACGGGCATGTTGATTAAAAAAACCGCTCATTCGATGAGCGGTTTTTTTGTTATCCAGCATTTGTCATATCGCTGGAGCAGGGTCCTTACTGGCCAGGTGCCTTAGGTACATTGGGCGGGCCAATCATGTCGCGTGCTTGCTCATTGTTAAGCGTGTCAACCGCGAGATTCGGATTTTTCTTGGTTGGTATCAGGCTACCGGTTCTATACACAGTTTCTTGTCTCGCATCGGCGGCGCTGTCTTGATCCGGGCCGGTGGCGCAAGCGGCTACAAGAGGTAGGATCAGGGAGCAAATCAGCAGTGTTTTCATGGCGTATTTTCTTTGTCTCTAAAGGTTTAGGTACGACTGTCTGTTGAATACGGATCGACATGCACTACAGTATGTTACATACTGGTGTTGCAAGATAGCATAGTTGCTTTTGGAAAAGTTTAAATTGTACAAAAAAATCATCGCCCGCTTACCAGCAGGCCCTGATAACGGCATGACCCTTTGCTAGCCTGATTTCACCCCAAATCACAACGGACAAAACATGTATCTCAAACACGCACTTGCCTTATCCGCCTTCCTCGCCAGCGGCGCCAGTATCGCCCAGCAATGCCCCGCCAGCGCCCAGACTCTTACTTACCCAACCAGCAAAAAAATCGATCAGACAGACGACTATCATGGCGTCAAGGTAGCGGACCCTTATCGTTGGCTGGAAAACGCCAACGGCGACGATACGAAGGCCTGGGTCGATGCGCAGAATAAGCTGACGCAAAGTTATCTGGAGACGATTCCGGCGCGCAAGGCGATCCGTGATCGCCTCACCAAACTGTGGAACTATGAGCGTTTCAGCGTGCCTTTCAAAGAAGGTGGCCGCTATTTCTACAGCCGTAACGACGGCCTGCAAAACCAGGCAGTGTTATATACCGTCAAACAGATCAACGACGAGCCGCGTCTGCTGCTGGATCCCAACAAGCTGGCAGCCGACGGCACCGTGGCGCTGGCCGGCATTGCGGTCAGCCCGAACGGTAAATACCTGGCTTACGGCACTGCCGCTTCGGGTTCCGACTGGAACGAATGGAAGGTGCGCGACATCGAGAGCGGCAAGGATACGGCCGATCATTTGCAATGGGTGAAATTCTCCGGCGCCTCTTGGGCCCACGATAGTTCCGGTTTTTTCTACAGTCGCTATGACGCACCGAAAGAGGCCACCAAACTGGCCGACGTCAACTATTTCCAGAAATTGTATTTTCATAAAATGGGCACGCCGCAATCCGACGACGTCCTCGTTTATGACCGACCGGACCAGAAGGAATGGGGTTTTGCCGGGCATGTTACCGACGACGGCAAATACCTGATCGTCAGCATCTCGCAAGGCACTGAGCAAAAGAACCGGGTGTACTACAAAGACCTGAGCAAAAAAAATGCAGCCATGCAGCCGCTGCTCGACGATTTCGACGCATCCTACGATTTCATCGACAACGATGGCCCGGTGTTTTTCTTTAACTCCAACAAAGATGCGCCCAAGGGCAGTGTGATTGCGATCGATACGCGCCAGCCGCAAGCCGCCAAATGGAAAGTGATCGTGCCGGAAGCGGAGCAAACCTTGCAGGGCGCAAACCTGGTCGACCAGCGTCTGGTGCTGGATTACCTGAAAGACGCACGTAGCCAGATCAAGGTATTTTCTTTGGACGGCAAGCTGATACGCGAGGTCGTTTTACCAGGCATCGGTTCGGCCAGTGGTTTCGGCGGCAAGCGTAGCGACAAGGAAACCTTCTATTCGTTTACCGGTTTCACCACGCCTGCGGCCATCTATCGCTACGACCTGGCCAGCGGCAAGAGCAGCTTGTACCGCCAGCCGAAAGTCGATTTCGATCCGAGTGCCTTTGAAACGCGCCAGGTGTTCTACAGCAGCAAGGATGGCACTAAAGTGCCGATGTTCATCGTCTCGAAAAAAGGCATCAAGCTGGATGGCAGCAACCCGACCTATCTGTATGGTTACGGCGGCTTCAATATTTCGCTAACGCCGGCATTTTCCGTCGCTAACCTAGCATGGATGGAAATGGGCGGCGTCTACGCCTTGCCGAACCTGCGCGGTGGAGGCGAGTACGGCAAAGCCTGGCATGAAGCCGGCACCAAGCTGCACAAGCAAAATGTGTTCGATGATTTCATCGGCGCAGCGCAATGGCTTATCGCCAACAAATACACATCGCCGCAAAAGCTGGCCATCGGCGGCGGCAGCAATGGCGGTTTGCTGGTGGGCGCCACCATGGTGCAACGGCCGGATCTGTTTGCCGCGGCGATTCCGCAAGTCGGTGTGATGGACATGCTGCGCTTCCATAAATTCACCATCGGCTGGGGCTGGACTTCCGACTACGGTTCGTCCGACAACGCCGATGAGTTCAAGGCCTTGTATGCCTATTCGCCGTTGCATAACCTGAAACCTGGCACATGTTATCCGGCGACGCTGGTGACTACTGCCGATCACGATGACCGCGTGGTGCCGGCGCACAGCTTCAAGTTCGTCGCGACCGAGCAGGCCGATCAGGCTGGCGCGGCGCCGGTGCTGATACGGATCGATACCAAGGCCGGACATGGCGCAGGCAAGCCGACCACGAAACAGATAGAAGAGGTGGCTGATCGCTGGGGATTCCTAACCAAGGTATTGGATATGCATGTAGGACCGGACGGTGAAGCAGTTGCCGGCGACGTCACAAAGCCCGAAGCGAATTGATCCAGCGATCTAGCCTGGTGCAATAAGCGCGATTAAAAAAATCCAGCGGCTTGACAGGTCCGCTGGATTTTTATTATCTGAGTCTGATATGCCGGTCGCATCGGCTCATCGTCTTATCGGCTCATGGGTTCTCGAGGCAATATTTTTTCAAGCCGGAGCGGAGACTGTTTACGATGCCTGCTTCTCAGCCAACATCTCATGAGGAGCATGTTTGAGGTTGTGATAGCACTCGCATGCCCTGGCTTCGAGGCCGCTTCTGTCGAGCACCGTCAGGTGTCCCCGCGTATATTGGATCAATCCTTCTTCCTGCAGCTTGCCGGCCGCTTCTGCGACCGATTCACGGCGTACTCCCAGCATGGCGGCAATCGCATTCTGGGTAACGCTGATTTCATTGCCCGGCAAACGGTCCAGCGTCAGCAACAGGCTACGGCATAATTGCTGCGGCACGCTGTGATGGCGATTGCAGACGGCGGTCTGCGACATTTGCGTAAGCAACGTTTGAGTGTAGCGCAGCAGTTGCAGTTGCAAGGCGCCGCCGCGTGCGAATTCTTCCATCAGCATGCTTGCCTTCAGACGGAATCCATATCCGGCGCTCTTTACGGACGCCCGGTTTATGCTCTTGCCGTCGCCCATGAACAGCGCGACGCCCAGTACGCCTTCGTTGCCGATGATTGCGGTTTCTGCAGAGCTACCGTCTTTCATGTCGTGAAATAAGGAGACGATGCTGCTGGTCAAGAAATAGATATGCCGCATCTGACTCTCGGCCTCGCAGACGGTTATCCCAAACGGCATCGCGACAAATTCGAGATGTGCTTGCAAGCGCCTGAAATCGTCAGCGGGGAGAGACGCGAGTAGTTGGTTTTGCAGAGGGTTGTGGCCATATAGGCCAGCAATTCTGAGGGAGGTAAGGTTTTGCGTGCCAAGCCGGATAACGTCGCCTTTGCTCTCGCCGCGCATGCCGGTGATGACCGCTGCCTTCTTGTTTGCAGTGCTTTTTTCACTGCGGACATAACTATTCAATACGTAAGCCATCGCCATCTCCTTCGAGGATGTGGTGGTGATTCCACGTACTCATAGTCGCAGCTGAAAGCGGCTTATGGCATCGGCGGATTCCTTCTTCTGCTGTAGGATTCCACTGACACCGCAGTTATGCATTGCTATAAAAATAATTTCTTACACGGGCCGGTGTTTTTCTGCGATGGCAAAATTGCAAATACAACGATGGCCGCACAAGGCGGCCGTCGCATTGGGATCATCAGCTGCCCGAACTGCCGGAGCTGCTGGCAGCCGGAGCGGTGGTATCTGGCGTTGACGCCGCAGGTGCCGGGGTGGAAGGGGCGGGGGCTGGCGCTGGTGCCGGCGCCATCGCCGGTGGTGTTGCCGGCGCTGCCGCTGGTGCATTCTGATCATCGGCTTTCTTGCAGCCCGCGACTGCGATCATTGTAAATGCTGTAACCATCAGTGTATGTCTGAGTAACATATTTTCTCCGTCAGACAGCAGCAGCATGTCAAAACCACCACTATCAAAATTAAAAAGTGAATTACTGACGGTTTTTATTTTTGTTCAAAAAAGCGCGAATGTAAAGTTTCAATCGCTTGCAACAATCACACAAAACCTCTGCGAAGTGCTGGCTAACGCCTGGAAAGCCTTACAGGGAGGGGCCGGGCAGCGATTGTGCGAAAATCGTCGCTAAGTTGGCTGGCGCACAAAACTGATTCTGTTTGCAACTAATCTTGCATTCAGGCAGGCGCGCCAGCGACCGGCATCAGGTATCGGCAAGCGCCCAAAGCGCCGCCCTGCGAGCATGAATTCTGGTAGTGTCAAACAGAGGTGCCGCGCAATCTTGCGGGCCCACCAACAGCGATATCTCGGTGCAACCCAGGATGATTGCCTGCGCACCTTGTGTGATCAATTGCGTCATTACACGACGATATTCGGCGCGCGATTCCTCGCGTATTTTCCCCAGGCATAGTTCTTCGTAGATGATGCGATGCACGATCTCACGATCTTGTGGCGTTGGCACCACCACTTGCAGGCCGTGGCGTTCGCGCAGCCGTTCCTTGTAAAAATCCTGCTCCATGGTGAAGCGCGTGCCGAGTACACCCACCTTGGTAAACCCGGCTTGTTTGATTTCGTCAGCAGTAGGATCGGCGATATGGAACAAGGGGATGCTAACTGCAGCTTCAATCTCAGACGCCAGCTTATGCATGGTGTTTGTGCACAGCACCAGGAAATCTGCGCCAGCCCGTTCCAGTGCGCGCGCGACATCGGCCAACAGCGCTCCCGCGGCATCCCAGTCGCCGCTATGCTGCAGGCGCTCAATCTCATGGAAATCGACGCTATACATGATGATTTTCGCGGAATGCAAGCCGCCTAGCTGCTCTTTGATGGTTTCGTTGATCTGGCGATAGTAGGGAACGGTCGATTCCCAGCTCATACCGCCAATGAGACCGATGATTTTCAAGAAAACTCCCTGATAGTGAAGGTTGATGCAATCGCCATCTACGTAGCAATAACATACTAGCCTAAAGTGGCGCTTGACATTAAGATGCCTGCTTGTCAAAGGAATCGTCCATGCCGCATCTGTCTTCTCCTGCCAAGCGATTTTCAAGTTTCTCCGCCGGCGCCCGCGATAGTCTTCCCATGCTGGTTGGCGCTGCGCCATTCGGCGTCATTTTCGGGGCACTGATCGCCGCCGGCCCGCTGGCGGCATGGCAGGGGCAATTCATGTCGCTGAGCGTGTTCGCCGGCTCCAGCCAGTTCATTGCGGTGGGCTTGGCGGCGGCGCAGACCGGAATCCTGGTGATCTGGATGGCGACCTTCATCGTCAACTTACGCCACATGCTCTATGCAGCAACGCTGCTGCCGCATGTCAGCCATTTGCCGGCGCGCTGGCGCTTCCTGCTTGGTTTCCTGCTGACCGATGAAACCTTCGCCGTGATGAACGCCTACTATCTCAAGCACGGGCATACGCCGCAAGGCCATTGGTATTTCCTGGGGTCCGGCCTGGCCATGTATGGCAACTGGCAGCTATGGACGTTGATCGGCCTGGTGTTCGGCGAGGCGTTTCCGCAACTGCAAACGCTGGGCCTGGACTTTGCCATGGTGGCGACCTTCATCGCCATCGTGGTGCCGCAGCTGTTTCGTTTTCCGCAACTGGCGGCAGCCATCTCTGCCGGCGCGTGCGCCTGGTTCCTGCGCGATCTGCCGTACAAGCTCGGCTTGATGGCCGCGATCCTGGCCGGCGTCGCCGTCGGACTGGGAATATCGCACTGGCAGGCGCTCAGGAGTGCTGCAAAGAAAGGGAGCAAAGCATGATGTACACATTGATGATCGTCGGCATGGCGCTGATCACCGTCTTCATCAAGGCCGCGATTTTTATGCTGGGTGACCGTGCTGCTTTTCCAATCTGGCTGAAAGAAGCGCTGGCCTTTGTCCCGGTGACAGTGCTGACGGCGATCATCGTACCAATGGTGCTGGCGCCGCATGGGAAGGGTCTTGAGCTGACTTGGCGCAATCCGCAATTGATCGCCGCCATTGCCGCTGTTGTGGTGTGTGCGACGACCCGCCGCCAGCTGCTGACCATCATGGTTGGATTGGCGGTGTTTTTTGCCTGGCAATTCGGCGTACTTGGAAAATAGCTTTCTTTCATCTGCGGCCGTTTTCGCAGGCGGCCGTTGCAAAAGCGCCTGTCGGATTTCTGTCGGTAGCAGCAGCATGCTTGAAGATCTCAGCTGTTTCCTGGAAGTCGTGGCGATACGGCTGGTGGTGGGCCTGGTATTTTGGTTCCAGAAAACGCGCGAAGCCTACAGCCTTCTGGAGCAGGCCGGGCACTTTGGCAAGGTGGTGATTGAAATCGCTAAATAAGCCAGGAAGGACTATCGCAGGAATGAGGCACGGTCGACATTGCGGTCGAAAAGATCACTTAAATAGCTCAGAGGATGAGAGTCTGTTACGTCATCTTCTGAGCTAATATTTCTACTATTTGTACCTGAACCAGTTCAGCTTTCGTCAGCGGCCAGTCAAGCGGCAAGTGCGCTTTTCTACCGTCAGATTATCGGATATCGATATCGCGTATCGATAAGTCAGGCTTTGGAAAATTTCCAGGCGCCGGTGGCATAAGTCGCGCCGCTGCTCAGGCCACGGTTTAGCAGGCGCGAGGTATACACGCTGTATTTTGTATCAGGTTTTCCTGCCTTGTTGCAGGTATCGAGAAAACCGCCGTGCGTCCGGTTGTAGTCGTTCAGAAAGTGCACGACGTCGCCTACTCTGACCTTGCCGTCATATGAGTCAGTGGAGTCGGCAAATACGCGCCAGGTCAACACGTCATCTGGCCGGTCTGCCTTGTTGGCAGTAACTACGCCATATTGCTCAGGCGCTGCAGCATTCCCATAGGTGCCAAGATAGCCGCCGTCACCGAGGTACAGATTGAAAAGATAGATAGAGTCGCAGCTGAGCACTTCGCTACCGATCGCTTTTCCTTCCGCTGATTCTATCCGCCATGTTCCAGTACCTTCGCCGCGTGTCGGCGAAGCAGCGGTGAGTACGCCGTATTTAGCGCCCGGAAGGTCGGCATGGCCGTAACTGTCCAGATAACCGCCATCCCAATTGTCATAGCCATTCAGGAGGTGGACCTTGTCGCCATATTTAAGAATGTCTGCCATCATAAACTCCAAAAGTTAGTTGATAGACTGGCCAGGCAAGTGCAACACCTAGCTGTCATCGACTCTACCGACGTCGGAGAATTTAACTACTGTCAATAGTTGCAGTGCAGCTAGGGGGAGTTTCGGATTGAGGAATGGGGTCAGACAGTCAGTGACAGATAGGGATCAAACAGAGGATTTTCCTGCTTGCCTGCCCGCGCATAACCGCGCGGATTGCACACTACACGGGTGGCGCCGATGCGATAGTCGAAACTGTCGTGCAGATGGCCATGCAGCCAGAGCGCCGGCTGCCATTTGAGTATCTGTTGTTCAAGGTCGGAAACGAAGCACGCATTCAACGCCGAGCCGGCATATTTCGGATGCACGCTTTGCGGACTCGGCGCATGGTGGCTGATGACCACGGTGGGGCCGTCGTGCGGTTGTGAAAATTGCTGCTCCAGCCAGGTTACGCTGTCGTCGAACAGGCGTTGCGAAACGGCTGGCGTGAATGGCTCCGGCGAGTCCGGCGTTACCCGTATCCGCGAAAAATCCCTGACCAGTTCGACTGCCTGCTGCAAGCCGAGCTGGCGCTGTTCTTCGCTGCTGAAGAACCTGAAATCGCTCCATAACGTGCACCCCAGGAAACGCACGCCATCCAGCACAACGCTCTGTTGCTGCAAGATATGCACGTTGCTTGCCGCGGCGGCGGTGCGCAGCTCAGCCACGGCGCCGGTCAAGTCGCGTCCATAGAATTCATGATTGCCGGCGACAAAAAGCGTTGGCGCCGAGAACTGCCTGGCCCATTCAACGGCTTCCGCCGGCCGCCAGATATCGCCGGCCAGCACCACCACGTCGGCGTCGGTTTGCGGCGGGGCCATGGGATGCACGGACAGATGCAAATCGGAGAGCAATGAAATTTTCATAATGTCAGTGAGCGGGATTAGACGGCTGCGTGCCTTAGATACTTTGATAGATGCGATGATATCAAAGTCCGATTTATTCTGATTTTCGCAACACCCGCTTCAAAGCATCAGCCAGCAATCGGCAGTGCTGTTGTATGGCGTCTGCAAAGGCGTCTGCCAGCATAGAAGAAGGCCTGTGTTCCGGTCTTACCAGACTGACGTTGAAAGGTATCGATTCGGAGAAGCGCCGCAAATGAAGGCCTCGGCCAGTTTCATCCATGGCGGTCAACGGATTGACGATGGCGACCCCCAGGCCTTGCCGCACCATGGCGCATACCGATGCCGCACTCGCGGTTTCAATCACCATGCGGCGCTCGACGCCATGCCGTTCGAATACCTCGTCCAGCTGCTGCCGATAGACGTCGAACAGCGACAGGTTGATGAAGCTTTGCCCTGAAAAGTCCCTGGGCGTCAGTTTTTGTTTGGCCAAGAGCGGATGGCCGTCCGGCAGCACGCACACCATATCGCCTGAAAACAACAATGTCTGCAGGGTGGCGGCAGGTGCCGTGACGGTTTCCGTGATGCCGATATCGTAGCGCTGGGAGGTGAGCGATTCCTCCAGCAAGGGCGATTCCTGGGGCGTGATGCTCAGTCCGACTGTGGGAAATTTGTCCAGGAAGCGGCGGCAGGCGGCCGGCAGCAGCGTTTGGGCAAAGGTTGGCAGGCAGATCACGGACAGCTGGCCATGTTCGAATTGCCGTATCGAACCCGCCATGCTGACGATACGTTCCAGTCCGAGGTAGGAGCGGCGGACTTCTTCATACAGCGTCAACGCAGGGGCGGTTGCCACCAGGCGGCCGCGCACGCGGTCAAACAATTTGATCCGGACCAGCGATTCGAAACGCGCCAGTTCCCTGCTGACAGTCGGTTGCGATGTCCGCAGCAGCGCCGCGGCGGCGGTGACGCTGCCGGTGGTCATGACTGCGCGGAATACTTCGATGTGCCTGAGCGTGATGGACATTTTTGCTTACCCCCTGGATATTCATCCTATATCGAATATGAATAGATAGGTAAATAAATGATATTTTATTGAATGATGATTTTAACGGATCATTCGGTCATATTCCTCATTGCTTTTGGAGAACCGGCATGAATACCGCTTTGCTAGAGACGTTTCCCGACCTCGCCCGCCAATATGGCACGCCGCTCTGGGTCTACGACGCCCAGATGATCAGCGACCGCATACAACAGCTGAAAGCGTTTGACGTTATCCGCTTCGCGCAAAAGGCTTGTTCGAATATACATATCCTGAAGCTGATGCGCGAGCAGGGCGTCATGGTCGATGCCGTGTCATTGGGCGAGATCGAGCGTGCCTTGCAAGCCGGTTATAGCCCGCAGGGAGAGCCTGCGGGGCTGGTGTTTACCGCAGACTTGCTGGATGCGGCGACCCTGGCGCGCGTCACCGAACTCGGCATCGAAGTCAACGCAGGCTCGATCGACATGCTGGAACAGATTGGCGCAGTCAAATCCGGCCACCGCGTCTGGTTGCGCATCAACCCGGGTTTCGGCCACGGCCACAGCGCCAAAACCAACACTGGCGGCGAGAACAGCAAACATGGCATCTGGCATACAGACCTGGAGCGCGCCTTGCAGGTGATCCAGCACCACGGCCTGCAACTGGTCGGTCTGCACATGCATATCGGTTCCGGCGTCGACTACAGCCATCTGAAGCAGGTCTGCGGCGCCATGGTCGATACCGTCAAGCGGCTTGGCTGCGAGCTGGAGGCGGTGTCGGCCGGCGGCGGCCTGTCGATTCCCTACAAGGAGGGCGAGCAGCCCATCGATTGCGCGCACTATTTCTCGTTATGGGACGCTGCGCGCAAAGAGATCGAGGCGCATCTGGGACACGCGGTCCGGCTGGAAATCGAACCAGGCCGTTTCCTTGTTGCAGAAGCGGGCGCTCTGCTCGCCGAAGTGCGTGCGGTCAAGGACAATGGCGGCAATCATTTCGTGCTGGCTGACGCCGGTTTCAACGATTTGATGCGGCCCGCCATGTACGGTAGCTATCATGGCATCTCGGTGATTGAGCAAAGCGTACGCTCAAGCGATGCGGCGGCGTTGCGGCCGACGGTGGTCGCCGGTCCGCTGTGCGAATCGGGAGATATCTTCACCCAGCATGACGGCGGCGTTGTCGCTCCGCGTCCGATGCCGGAAGCGCGGGTAGGCGACTATCTGGTGTTTCACGATGCAGGTGCTTACGGCGCTTCCATGTCATCCAACTACAATAGCCGGCCTTTGCTGGCGGAAGTCTTGATCGAGGGCGGTGCGCACCGTTTGATACGGCGTCGCCAGACTGTGGCGGAATTGATCGCATTGGAAACCGGTCTGTAGCATTCGTCTGAAATAGCTGCAATCACTGTTCTTCCCCAAAAAAAAGCGGCATCCGGAAACATTCGGATGCCGCTTTTTCGTTAATAGCCGTGAATCTCAGGCGTGCAGGTAAGCATCCTCGCCATGCAGGTCTTCATCCATCCGGTCCTGTGTTTCAGCGCCGACCTTGACTGGCGTGAACAGGTTGATCAGCCACAGCATGCCGTAGGTGAAGGCAAAGGCCCAGACGCCGGAGACGATCACTGCGCCGCACTGGGCGAAGAAAAATGAGGTATTCCCCAGCAGCAGGCCGTCCGCGCCGTTGGCGTTCCACGCCTTGGAAGCAAACACACCTAGCAGGATAGTGCCGGCCATGCCGCCGACCCCATGCACGCCCCAGACGTCGAGCGCGTCGTCCCAGCCGAGCCGGTTCTTGAGCGCCACCGCGTAGAAGCAAATCAGGCCAGCGCAAATGCCGATGATGGCGGCGGTGCTGAGCGAGACGTAGCCGGCAGCCGGTGTGATCGTCGCCAGGCCGGCGACGCCGCCGGTGAGCAGGCCGATGAATTTCGGTTTCTTGTGATAGAACCATTCAATGAACAACCAGGTAATGGCGCCGAACGAGGCAGCGACGTCGGTGTTCAGGAAGGCCGATGCCGTGACCGCATCGACCCGGAATTCCGAGCCGGCATTGAAACCGTACCAGCCAAACCACAGCAAGCCGGAGCCAAGCGCGATCAGCGGTACGTTGTGCGGCTTCAGTTCGACTTTCTGACGGCGGCCGACATACAGTACCGACGCCAGCGCGGCAAAGCCGGCAGTGTTATGCACCACGATGCCGCCGGCATAATCCAGCACGCCCCATTTCGCAAACAAACCGTCCGGACTCCACACCATATGGACAAACGGGAAGTAGACGAATATCAGCCAGCCGGTGAGGAACAGGAAATACGCCTTGAAAGTGACGCGGTTGGCGAAGGCGCCGGTAATCAGCGCCGGCGTGATGATCGCGAACATCATCTGGTAGGCGACATGGACAATCAGCGGGATACCGGCATCGTTACCGGTGTACATACTGGACAGCGTGATCCCGTGCAGGAAAGCATAGTAGGTCGGGTCGCCGACGATGCCGTGCCAGGAAGGACCGAAACACATCGAGTAACCGAAGGCGAACCACAGTACGGTGGTCCAGCCGAGCGAGATGAAGCTTTGCATCATGATCGCCAGCACGTTCTTGCGTCCGACCAGGCCGCCGTAGAAGAACGCCAGTCCAGGTGTCATCAGCATCACCAGGCTGGAGCAAAGAAGCATGAATGCCGTATTGCCGATATTGATCGGCATGATTGAAGGTGTCATGGATAGGTTTTCTAATTGTTTTATGGGAAAGGGAAGGGGAAAGATTCAAGCATCTGGCTGCTGGCCGTCGTCCGAAGCTCTCCAGTTCCGGACCGGCGTGTCGTCGCCTGCCTGGGAAAGTTGAATGCTATACATAAGCAGCTGCTTATATAAGACGACAAAAAATCCTGTGATCCCGTATCACAGGTATTGAATCCTGCATCGCTCTTGTGCTTCCGCCAGCACCGCGCCAAGCCCCGCCATTGCTGGCTTGCAGCGGATTGATGCATGCCTGCCTGGCTGCATGCTCCGGCCTGATCCCGCGTGATTCGGCGGTAGCGATACCAAATTTCCATATCTGTCTCGCCGCTGCAACGGCGATTGTTCCGGTTACCTGGCAAGTATCGTGACAAAACGGTCACAGAACCTTCATACGCCTGACATATTTGAACGTGATACTTCGTCCATCCAAAAATTGCTCCAGTGCCAATCGCATGTTTGAAACAGGAAAAGCCGCTGAAGATCGCATGTGTTTTTCCATCCGCATCACCGTTCAGCAGCACCAACAGTAGTAGCGAGCACCGCATTGCCTCGTCAATTCCCTACCCAGAGATACGTATATCAGGAAAGAACAGGACAACCATGACCATCAAGAACCGCCGCCATTTCTTACGCACCGCCGGCGCCACCATTGCCGCCACTGCTTACTCTGCCGGCGCCAATGCGGCCTTTCCGGAAGCCATCCGCAAGGCGCTGGCGATCCCAGCCAACAACAAGACCGGCACGATCCGCGACGTCGAGCACGTGGTCATCCTGATGCAGGAAAACCGTTCTTTCGATCACTACTTCGGCACATTGCATGGCGTGCGCGGTTTTGCCGATCGCTTTCCGATTCCGCTGGCCGGCAATCGCAACGTGATGCAGCAGACCTATACCAACAGCAGCAAGCAATCGCGGGTGATCCTGCCTTACCATCTGGATAGCAAGCTCGGTAACGCCCAGCGCGTCAACGGCACGCCGCATACCTATGACAATGCGCAAGAAGCATGGGATCTGGGGCGCATGAACAGCTGGCCGACTTACAAGCAGACGCAGTCGATGGGTTATTACACATCGGTCGAACTGGATTTCCAGTTTGCGCTGGCGAATGCCTTCACAGTGTGCGACGCCTACCATTGCTCGTTCCACGGCGGCACCAATACCAATCGGCTGTTCCACTGGTCAGGCACCAACAATCCTGCGGGCGACAAGGGTGGTCCTGCCATCGACAACTCGCAAGAGCAACTGGATGTGTCGACCGCGCCAACCAGCTATAGCTGGAAAACCTATCCGGAACGGCTGCAAAAGCAAGGCGTGTCGTGGAAGGTTTACCAAAACATGCCGGACAACTTCACAGACAATCCGCTGGCCGGTTTCGTCGCTTATCGCAAGGCCAATGAACTGCGCGGCAACGTCGCCAGCGGCGACAACGCAGGTGCGCCTTATCCGGCCTGGCAGGCGAGCGACGACAGCACGAATCCGCTGTTCAAGGGTATCGGCAACACCATGCCGGATGGCGGCTTCCTGGCGTCGTTGAAGGAAGACATCGGCGCCGGCACCTTGCCGCAGGTATCCTGGATCGTGGCGCCCGCCACCTATAGCGAACATCCCGGACCGTCCAGCCCGGTGCAAGGCGGCTGGTATGTGCAGGAAGTGTTGAATGCGCTGACGGCCAATCCGGCGGTATGGAGCAAGACCGTCCTGCTGATCAATTTCGATGAAAACGACGGCTTCTTCGATCACGTGCCGCCACCATGCGCACCTGGTTACCAGGATGGCGAACTGGCAGGCCATTCCACCATCTCCACAGACGGCGAATATTTTTCAAGCAAGGCGTCCGCCACGTTCGAGAATCGTCCCTACGGCCCGGGTCCGCGGGTGCCGATGTATGTCGTGTCGCCGTGGAGCCGCGGCGGCTGGGTCAACTCGCAAGTGTTCGACCATACCTCGATCCTGCGCTTCCTGGAAGCACGCTTTCACGTCAGGGAAGAAAACATCAGTCCTTACCGCAAAGCGGTCTGCGGCGACTTGCTGTCTGCCTTCAACTTTATCAATCCTAACAATGAAGTGTTGCCGACGCTGCCGAAACGCAGCAAGGCAGAAGCAGATGCCGTGCGCGCTGCGCAGGAGAAGCTGAAACAAGTGGCGTTGCCGTCCGAAGGCACCCAGGTGTGGCCGATGCAGGCTGCAGGCGTGCGGCCGTCGCGTGCCTTGCCTTATGAGTTGCACGTCAATGCCCGCACCCACGTCCGGCGCAACGATATCGTGCTGACTTTCCGTAACACCGGCAGAGCGGCAGCGGTATTCCATGTCTACGACCGCCTGCACCTCGACCGTGTGCCGCGCCGCTACGCGCTGGAAGCAGGCAAGGAATGGCAGGACAACTGGGATCTGAGCGCGGATCGCGGCGCTTACGATTTGTGGGTGCTCGGACCGAACGGCTTCCACCGCGCCTTCCAGGGCAATCTCTCCGTGCTGGATGCGGAAGACACGGCCGTACCGGAAGTCAAACTGAGCTACGACCTGTTCAGCAAGCGGATCTGCCTGACCATGATGAACCGCGGCGAAAAATCCTGCGTCGTGACAGTCAAGCCCAATGCATACCGCCAGGCCGGACCATGGACCTTCCACGTTCCAGCTGGCATGCAGCTTGACCAGCACTGGCCGGTCGGTAGCCAGGGTTGCTGGTATGACTTCACCGCGACAGTGCCTGTTGGCGGCTTCGTCCGGCGCTTTGCCGGTCGTATGGAAACCGGCGCCCACAGCGTCAGCGATCCGGCGATGGCGCTGACCTGAACCGGGCAGGGGTAACCGCAACCGCGCCTGCGACGGGCGGGTGAGACAACATGCTGCAGCAAAAAGGGCCTATCCAAAGTAGGCCCTTTTTTCATTGTCCTCAGATTCATCGGTCGATTTGAGAATTGCACGCTGCGTACAACTATCAAAATTGCCAGTTGTTTCATGAAAGCGTGGCTGATATTCTGTTTTAGATACCCCTACGTGACTAGAAAGACAAGTCGGCCTCATGCGGCGCGCCCGCATGGAAATTGCTGAACGATTCGGGAGTCATCGAATAATATGCTGCCTGAGTTGACCGAATCCCGCTTTGAAGTCCTGCAACATGAGTTCTTCGGCATACCTGTGCACAGCACCTCCTTCCCGCATCCTCTTGATATGCAATTGCATTGTGTGGAAAGCGCCGTCAGGTTCACCAGCTTCGGCCATGAAGAACATGCCTATTTCGGGCATTCGGCAAGGAACGACATGGATGCCGCCGTGTTTGTCTCGTGCTGCGAAATACTCGAAAGAATGCTGGCAGCGCACTCACTATTCAGCGAAAAGCAAATTGCCGGCGGTTTCATGGGGCACTATCTGTTTCGCCAGGGCCAGGCTGGCCCTTATTTTGCGCAACAATTATTGTTGAAAGAAAAAGATACGGAAGCAGCCGCCAGTGGCCTCGGGCTGCATCGCGATCTCACGACCGCCGTCGAGCACGCCGCCCTGGAACTGGTGGAACAGCATGTATTGCTGTCGATGTGGTACGCAGAACGGCCGCTGGTGCAGCTGGATGCGACGGAATACCTGGACAACGGTTATTACATTTCCTACTACACCACGGATGACCGGTTGCCCTTTGTGCTGGCGGTGCTGAGCTCGGCTGACCAGAATGTCTTTTTTTGCGGATCCGCTGTCAAATGCCGATTTTCCGAAGCCTTCGATCACGCACGCAGCGAGGCTTTGCAGCAGTCGGCGACATTTTTCGTCAAGGGATTATTTTCGCCGATCAACGGCAACCTGGCATTCCATGGCAAGGTGGCGGAGACCATTGCAAGGGTGGCGTATCTGCGCGGCGCCAGCGCCGCCGCCATGCACGCGCATCTGGCGTCGAAGGTGGTCGCCCTTGCCGGGAAAGTGCGCAAGGCCAATGATTTCAAGGAGATCCTGGGGCTGGTGTTCAGGAGACTGGACGATATCCACTACGTGGCGCTGGGACGATGGCAGGATTTCGTGCTCGTCAGAGCAATGATCGATGAAGCGTTGACCAGGAGCCAGATGCGGCATGCCTACCGGTCGACCGGCCATATTCCCGATCCGTTCTTCTGAGCCTTACTCTTTACCGAATCCGCAGCCAGGGGTAATCTGTTGCCATGGCTGGTTCAAGATCTGGCCACAGAAAGCCGAAACCCATGGATATCCATTATAAGAAAATCGACCTGAACGGTCATTTCGAGCGGGCGCTGAAATTCAGGCTGGATTCCTTCGTCTGCAGTTTCGGCTCCGACAAGGAGTTCTGGCAGGAAGCCGGCGCAGATGGGAGCATCTATCGCGATAAGATGGAACAGCGCAAGGATGATGCCGACTGGTTCTACTTCCACGTTTGGCACGCCGGGCGTATCGTCGGCCAGCTGGAATTCCGCGGCTTCTCAGAATGGGAAAAGCTGGGTTATGTGCAGCTGTTTTATCTGATCCCGGAATACCGCGGGATCGGCGTCTTCGACCAGTTGCATCGCTTCGTCGAAGACACCTTGATCAATGTCGGCTGCAGTGGCGCCGTACTAGCCGCCAGCAAAACCAATCTGCGCGCGCTAAAGGCTTATGAGCGACTCGGCTGGTATCGGATGGGGCCGAATCCCAAGCATGAAATGACGGATTTTTATCGTCTCGACTTTAGTTGAGACGGCTTTATTTGACGCCGTTGCCGGTGGGTTCGGCGCGCACCACGGTGGTGTGGTCGACTTCATCTTCGTTGCCGAGATCAAGCTCGGCCCTGACGGCATACATGGAACCCTTGGGCACGACGATGGTCAGGATTTCATCGTACTCGGCCCCCGGCTCTATCTCGTAACCGTCCAGATAGCGTTTCAAGAGATCGGTGCTATACGTCAGCGGCAAGGCGTCCAGCCGCATGATGCCGTCCTTGGCGTCGCCAGGAATCTTCCTGACAGTGACCAGCAAACCGTCTTGACCCGGCCTGACCATTACTTTCCCGATGTTCTTCGGCTTGACATGAATCACCAGCAAGCTTTGCGTATCTGAATACGCTTGTGTCTCGGCCGACACCAGTACCTGGATATTGGTATCGGTGCTGCCAATCACTGTAAACTGGTAAACAGCCCACGCGCCACCGGCAATAATGGCAATGATCGTTACGGATTTAAGGAGAAAGTCGACCCAGTCGCGTGCTTTCTGAATTTCCATAGAATGTTGCTTTCCGCTGTTTTTTTGAAATTCGACGTCTCCGCTGATAATTTTGCGGCTGCAAGTGGAATAAACGCGAATTAGCGCAAGCAGGTTGACTTGCCTGACAATAAACCAGGATATCGAGCTGCGGGACGGGTGGTATGAGGCAGGTCTTGCGGAGAGGCGGAAAGGGGCGGGAGTGCCGGCGCACCGTCATGGCGCGCCGGCTTGCACTGCGGACGTTTAACGCATGTTGCCGGTATGCCCCAGCGAATAGCGGCCCGGTTGCGGCCAGACGGTGAGGCCATGCGGCTCCATGCCGACCGGGATCGATTTGACTTCGCCGCTGGTAGTGTCGATGGCGTAGACGACATCGTCAAAGCGCCCCGACAACCACAGCATCTTGCCGTCGGCGCTGACATTGCCCATGTCCGGACTACCGCCGCCAGGGATAGGCCAGGTGTTCAGCACCTTGCGCGTAGCAAAATCGATCACCGACACGCTGCCTTTGCCGCGACGCGGGCCGTGCACCTTGTTGGAGCCGCGATTGGCGACATACAGCTTGCTGCCGTCACGGCTTGGATACAGGCCGTGGGTGCCGATGCCGGTTTTGATGAAATCGATCTTGGTGAAGCTTTCGCCATCCACCACGTACACGCCGTCAGCCATCATGTCGGCGACATAGAACACCTTGCCGTCCGGCGAAATGCGGATATCCTGCGGCATGCCTTTCTTGGCCAGTTGCAGATAACCGACCACCTTGCGGTTGACCATGTCGATCTTGGCCAGGCTGCCTTCGAACTCGCAGGTGAACAGCGCATACTTGCCGTCTATCGAGAAGTCCGCATGGTTGATCCCTTTGCATTGCGGTACTTCAATGCTCGATTTCAGCGTCATGGTATGCGCATCGCGGAAATCCAGCCGCGCATGCGCTTCAACCACGACGATGGCTTCCTTGCCGTCGGGCGTGAAGTACATATTGTAAGGATCGTCGACCATCACTTCCTTGCCCGGCTTGCCGGTCTTCGGATCGATTGGCGTCAGGCTGCCGTCGGGCCGGCCTTCGGCGTTATTCGCCACCCACAGGGTTTTCAGATCCCAGGACGGCACCACGTGTTGCGGGCTGTAGCCGACCTTGTATTTGTCGACCACCTTGAGCGTCGCCGGATCGATCACATACACTTCATTCGAACGCAGGTTCGGTACGTACACGCGCTGCAATGCACCCGCCACGGCTGGGCTGAAATGGCCGGCGGCAGCTTCGCTGTAAAGGTTGGCGGGATTGACCACCGGCGGCATGCCGGCCACAGTGGTGATAGCTGACGTTGCTGACGTTGCTGGCGTCGCTGGCGCGGCAGAGACAATGCCGGCGCAACAGGCGCCGGCGATGCCGACGGCCAGGGCCATGCGCGACAGGCGATTGCGCAAGAATTTAGACCGGTGATGAGACTGGAATTGCATGACTGTTCCTTTTATTAAGTGGAGCGTAATGAATGAAGGCGGCAAGATGCAAATGCATCAGCGTCCTGCAGTATCTTTTTTGATCGCGGCGATGGTGCGCGAGATGATCGCATCGATGCCGAGCTGGCCGAGTTCTGCGCTAGAGCGGCGCGGATCGCCACCGTAGACGCCATCCGCCAGGCCGAGTTTCGGCGCATTCTTCAAGCGTTCCTGGCGTACCATCTGCGGCGCTACCGCCAGTTGCAGCGAAGTATCCGCCAGGCCTGCATGCGTGCCGATCTCGTCGTCGCGGATGCCGCGCTGGCGCAGGATTTTGGCGTAGCCGTCGGAGCTGGCGTCATAATATTCCGGCGGCACGAAGGCGCGCGCAGACGAGCCCGACCAGGCTTTGTTCAGCTGCGCCACGACCAGTTTGACGTCATTCTGGTAGCCGCCGTGATCGCCCAGGAAAACCACATTATTGAAACCATGGATCTTGAAGCTGTTGGCGGCGGACACTAGCGTCTTTTCAAACACATCGTCGCTCACCGTGATGGTGCCGGGAAAACGCATGTGCGATGTCGGCGGCGCATAGCCGCCCTCCGGCACATAGGCGATGACCGGCGCCACCAGAGCATTGCCGAGTCCTTCGGCGATGCGTTGCGATAGTACCTTGACCCGCGCATTGTGCTTGCCGACCGCGACATCCGGGCCGCTTTGCTCGGTGCCGCCGATAGGGATGATGATGGTGCTCTTGCCGGCCTGGACCTGGTCGCGCAGCTCAGTCCATGTCAGGTCTTCCAGGAAGACGGTTTTAGGGGTTTGCGCCATGACCGCGTGGCTGGCGGTGACAAGCAGGGCGGAAGCAAAAAGATGTCGTAAGAGGGGGCGCATGAATGATCTTGAGGTCCTGATTGATGATGCCTGTGTGTTTGAAAGACGAAAACTAAAACGTTAGCAGCGGTTTGGCGTCAGCCCTTGCAGGAAAGAGGGTTGTTAATCTGATATTCGATAGTAATCCGGCAATAGTTTAGCGCATGACCGTCAATCCCGCTCTTATCAAGGGCAATCCGCTGCTGCCGATTTTCCGACGCTGATGAGACACAGGCCGATACAGTTGGTTCAGTTGGTTCATTAGCGCGGACGACGATTATCGCACCGTCAGCTGGTACGTCGTGGTTTGGCGATACAGCTGGCCCGGTCGCAGTATCACCGCCTCCGCGTCGGGGCCGTTGATCTGGTTGGGATAAGCCTGCGCTTCCAGGCAAAAGCCGTCATGTTTCGCATAGGCGCCAGCGCCCCGGCCCTGTACTCCCGCCAGGAAATTTCCGCTATAGAACTGCAAGCCATTCTCGGTCGTAGATACCGACAGCAGGCGACCGGAACCAGGATCGTAGACTGTCGCCACCTCTCTCAAGGGTTGCGCATTGCGGATCTGGCCCGGCACAGGCAGGCCTGGATGTTGCGGGCGCAAGCAATAGCAATGGTCGAAGCCGCCAGCCACCTTAAGTTGTAGATCGGGCCAGGCCAGGCGCGGCCCGATAGGTGCCGGCTGGCGGAAATCGAAGGCGCTGCCGGCGACTGTGGCGGCATCGATCGGAATCAACTGGGTATCGATCTGCAGATACTGATCGGCAGCGATAGCCAGGATGTGGTCGTAGATATCGGCGCTGCCGCCGTTCAGGTTGAAGTAGCCATGCGAGGTCAGGTTAAGCGGCGTCGGCGCATCGCTGCTGGCGCTGTAGTCGATACTGAGGCGGCCGTCGTCGTCCAGGCTATACAACACCGATACCTGGACGTTGCCGGGATAACCGGCATCGCCTTCCGCCGATTCCAGCGTCAGCCGTAAACCTTCCGGCTCGACGCTGGCCCGCCAGGGCGCGAGATGAAACCCGGCGTCGCCGCCGTGCAAATGATTATTTCCTTCGTTGCGGTCGACCAGATAGTCGGCGCCATCCAGCGTAAAGCGGCCGTTGGCGATGCGGTTACCCCAGCGCCCGATCAGGCCGCCGAAGTAGGGCGGGTTGCTTTGGTAGCCCTCGCAGTCCGGATAACCCAGCAGGATGTCGGCCACGCGGCCGTAACGGTCTGGCGCCCACCAAGAGACCAGCGTGGCGCCGCGGTCGCTGATGGTGACCCGCATGTCATGAGCGTTGCGCAGGGTGTAGAGAGTGACGCCGTGGTCGGCGGCGGTGCTGGTGATCGAAGCGTGGGTCATATGGTGTGGTTCTTTTCTGTGTTGTCTGTGTCGTCTGTGTGCTTGGCGGCAGTCATCCGGTCCTGGTATTCACGCGGGGTGCAAGCCAGTTCGCGCTTGAACACAGCATGCATGTACTGCACCGAGGTAAAGCCGCAGCTGACGGCGATTTCGGCGATGCTGCGCGCCTCCTGTTTATCGTCAGGCTGGTTGTCCTGATTGTCCTGATGATTCGCCAGCATGCGCTTGGCGGCGTCCAGCTTGAAACGCAAGATTTCGTCATGCACGCTGCGCCCCAGCTCACGGCGGAAATACCACTCCAGCGATGAGCGCGAGACGCCGACATAATCGGCCACTTGTTCCGTCTTGATGCCCTGGCAGGCGTACTGGCGGATGAAATGCATGGCTTGCATCACATGCGGATGATTGAGCGCTTCATGGCGGCTCGACGCCAACACGTTGATGCCGGCCGGCGGCACCAGGATGCGCGTGCCGGCCAGCCGTGCGCCATGCAGCATCTGGTGCAGCAGGTGGGCGGCGCTGCGGCCCATTTCCCGCGTGCCCTGGATCACCGAACTGAGCGGTACACGGGTCAGGATGCGCGCCAGCGGATCGTTGTCGATGCCGATCAGCGCCACCTGTTCCGGCACCGCGATGCCGGCGCACAGGCAAGCCTGCAGCAACTGGCGCGCACGGGCATCGCTGACGGCGATGATGCCGACCGGCTTGGGTAGCGTCTGCAGCCAGGCAATCTGCTGTTCCACGGCGGTATCCCAAGACGGCGCGCTGGTGCCGACGCCGCGATAGATCTCGCCCTGCATGCCGTCGCGCTGCATCAGCGTGGTGAAGGCCTTCTCGCGTTCCTGGGCCCAGCGGTTGACCGTCGCTTCCGGCAGGCTGAAGCAGGCAAAACGGCGCAAGCCGGCTTCAATCAAATGATCGTAGGCCAGCTTGACCAGCTTGAAATTATCGGTCGCGACATAGGGCGTATCCGGTGGATAGTCGCTCTCATCGGCATACGATCCGCCCACCGCCACCACCGGCAGGCTGACCCGCGCCAATGCTTCGCAAGCGGCCGGATCGTCGAAGTCGGCGATGATGCCATGGCCCTGCCAGCGCTCTATGCCTTGCAGGCGGCAGCGGAAATCTTCTTCCAGGAACAGATCCCACGAAGCGCGCGTGCTGCTCAGGTACTCGCCGATGCCGGCAATGATGTCGCGGTCGAAAATCTTGTTGCCGTTGAACAGCAGGGCGATACGGTGCACGGCGGGTATTTTTGTCATCCTGCTTTCTCCTGGCGTTTCTTGACTATTGCAAGCGTGGGTCCAGTCATCTCGCTGTGCTTGTCAATTTGTTACTGGCATGCTTCCTTCTTTGGCTAACGGCCCGCTTGCCCTGATTGTACCGAGCACGGCCCACAGCGTCAGTCCAATCGCCGTTTTGTGCACCTGCAATAGAAAGAATCGCTATCGCGCTTGGTGGATTTCGTAATTGTGAAGCGCTCGGGCCGGTTGCTAGTATGGCGCCACACCACCACAGCGAGACCCTGCCTTAGCAGCGGAGCCCGCGCCACTATCTGACTGGAGACTACCGATGAGCTATTTCCCTGCCGTTGCACCTATCATGTTTGAGGGAAAGCAAGCACAAACGCCGTTGGCTTTTCGCCATTACGACGCCAACAAGCTAGTGCTGGGCAAGCCGATGCGCCAGCACTTGCGCATGGCGGCCTGTTACTGGCACAGCTTCGTCTGGCCCGGCTCCGACGTATTTGGCGCCGGCACTTTCCGCCGCCCTTGGCATGAAGGCGGCAATGCGATGGAAATGGCGCACAAGAAAGCTGACGCCGCCTTCGAATTTTTCACAAAGCTAGGCATCGACTACTACACATTCCACGATACCGATGTCGCGCCGGAAGGCGCCAGCCTGGCGGAATACCGTAACAATTTTGCACAGATGCTGGATGTGCTGGAACGCAAGCAAGAACAGACCGGCGTCCGGCTGCTGTGGGGCACCGCCAACTGCTTCAGCAATCCACGCTTCGCTTCCGGCGCTGCCAGCAATCCCAATCCGGAATTGTTTGCCTATGCCGCGGCGCAGGTGTTCACCGCGATGAATGCAACCCAGCGCCTTGGCGGCGCCAACTATGTGTTGTGGGGCGGCCGCGAAGGGTATGAAACGCTGCTCAACACCGATCTCAAACGCGAACGCGAACAGCTGGGCCGCTTTATGAGCCTGGTGGTTGAGCACAAGCACAAGATCGGCTTCAAAGGCACATTGCTGATTGAACCCAAGCCGCAGGAGCCGACCAAGCACCAATACGATTACGACAGCGCTACGGTGTACGGCTTCCTCAAGCAGTACGGCCTGGAACGCGAGATCAAGGTGAATATCGAAGCCAATCATGCAACCCTGGCCGGTCATAGCTTCCACCACGAAATCGCCACCGCGGCATCGCTCGGCATCCTCGGCAGCATCGACGCCAATCGCGGCGATCCGCAGAACGGCTGGGATACCGACCAGTTTCCCAACAGTGTCGAAGAACTGACCCTGGCCACTTATGAAATCCTGAAGGCGGGCGGCTTCAACAACGGTGGCTATAACTTCGACTCCAAGGTACGTCGCCAGAGCCTGGACGAAGTCGATCTGTTCCACGGCCACGTCGGCGCCATGGATGTGCTGGCGCTGTCGCTGGAACGCGCCGCAGGCATGATCGAAAACGACCTGCTGGAAAAATTCAAGGCTGAGCGCTACGCCGGATGGGACAGCGCTTTTGGACAGGAAATGCTGAGCGGAAAACTGAGCCTGAGCGAGATCGCCGAACACGCCTTTGCCAAACAACTCAATCCGCAGGCCGTTAGCGGCCGCCAGGAAATGCTGGAAAACCTGGTCAACCGCGCCATTTTCGGCTGATCATGTTCATCGGCATTGATCTAGGCACATCCGGCCTCAAGGCAATCCTGCTGGACCGTCAGGACCGGGTGCTGGCAAGCGCCAGCCAGCCCTTATCGCTGTTGCGGCAAGCGCCGCAAAACATCTTGTGGCGCGAACAGGATCCGGCGGACTGGTGGGTGGCTTGCGAGCAGGCCGTGGCGGCGTTGCTGCTGGCGGCAAAAGAGCAGGGAATTGCCGCCGATGCGATCGAGGCCATCGGCCTTACCGGCCAGATGCATGGCGCTACAGTATTGGATCGCGCAGGCCGTGTCTTGCGACCTGCGATTCTATGGAACGACGGCCGTTCGTTTGCCGAATGCGCCGAGTTGGAACGACGTGTGCCGGCTGCCAGGCAGATTACCGGCAACCTGATGATGCCCGGCTTTACCGCACCCAAGCTGTTGTGGCTGTCGGTGCATGAATCGCAGTTATTCGAACAGATCGCCAAGGTGCTGTTGCCTAAGGACTGGCTGCGCTACCAGCTTACCGACGACTACGCCAGCGACATGTCGGACGCCGCAGGCACCATGTGGCTGGACGTTGGCAAGCGTGACTGGAACGAAGAGTTGCTGTGGGCAACCGGTCTCAGTCGCGCCCATATGCCCGCACTGTACGAAGGCCAGCAAATCACCGGCGTACTCAAGGCGGAATTGGCCCAGCGCTGGGGATTGCGGCAGATACCGGTAGTCGCCGGCGCCGGCGACAACGCAGCCGGCGCGGTCGGTGTCGGTATCGTTCAGCCAGGGCAAGCCATGCTTTCACTAGGTACGTCGGGTGTGTATTTCGCTGCCTGCGATGGCTTTCACGCCAATCCTGAACGCGCCGTCCATAGTTTCTGTCATGCCTTGCCTGCAACCTGGCATTTGATGTCGGTCATGTTGTCGGCCGCTGCCTGTCTTGAATTCAGCGCTCAACTGACCGGCTATGCCGACGTTGCAGCGCTGCTGGCAGATGCCGAGCAGCGCGGCGCAGGAGATATCGCCATCGATGCGCCCCTGTTCCTGCCTTACCTGAACGGCGAGCGCACGCCGCACAATAATCCTAACGCGCAGGGCGTGTTTTTCGGCATGCGCGCCGGCACCACACGCGCCGACCTGGCGCTGGCGACGCTGGAAGGCGTTGGATTCGGCCTTAGCCAAGGGATAGATGCGGTTGACAGTTGCGGCGTTACCGCTGAAGAAATCACGCTCATCGGCGGTGGTTCACGCAGCGCTTTCTGGGCGCAGATGCTGGCAGATATAAGCGGCCGGCGGCTGGTGCGGCGACAAGGCGGCGATGTCGGCCCGGCGCTGGGCGCGGCGCGGCTGGCACGGATTGGCGTGGCCGCCGACAGCGGCGATGGCGCTTCCCTGAATGAAATCTGTCCAGTGCCGCAACAGATCGCCGCGTATGACCCCAATCTCCAGCGTCATGCGCAGTTCGTACGGCGTAGAGAGAAATTTGCGTTGTTGTACCAGCAGTTGCTGCCTGTGTTTTCAGCTTGATTTTCAGTTTGATTTACAGCATGAGAAGTTGATCGCAATCCGTAGCACCCGTAGTCCACCTGGCAGCACTATACGAAGTTAACTAAAAACGAATGATTGGAGACCATGTAATGAACAAAATCATGAAAAAGAGCGTGTTGGCGTTGATGTCGGTAGCCGTGTTTTCACTCACCAGTTCGGCCGCGATGGCTGACGCCAAGAATCCCAAGATCGGCTTTTCGATCGACGACCTGCGGGTCGAGCGCTGGGCCCGTGACCGCGATTTCTTCATCGCCGCTGCCGACAAGCTGGGCGCCAAAGTGTTCGTACAATCGGCCGACGCCAGCGAGCAACGGCAGATTTCACAGATAGAAAACCTGATTTCACGCGGCGTCGATGTCATTGTGATCGTACCGTTCAACGCTACCGTGCTGAGCAACACCATCAAGGAAGCAAAGAAAGCCGGCATCAAGGTGGTCTCGTACGACCGCCTGATTCTCAATGCCGATATCGACGCCTACATATCTTTCGACAATGAAAAAGTCGGCGAGATGCAGGCCGAGGGCGTGCTCAAGGCCGCGCCTAAAGGCAATTACTATCTGCTCGGCGGCTCGCCCACCGACAATAACGCCAAGATGCTGCGCGAAGGCCAGATGAAAGTGCTCAAGCCGTCGATCGACAAGGGCGATATCAAGATCGTCGGCCAGCAATGGGTCAAGGACTGGAGCGCGACAGAAGCTTTGTCCATCGTTGAAAACGCCTTGACTGCAAACAACAACAAGATCGACGCTATCGTTGCTTCCAACGACGGCACCGCCGGCGGTGCGATCCAGGCGCTGGCCTCGCAAAAAATGGCCGGCAAAGTGCCTGTCTCTGGACAGGATGCCGACCTCGCGGCAGTCAAGCGCGTGATCGCCGGGACGCAATCCATGACTGTCTACAAGCCGCTCAAGCTGATTGCTTCGGAGGCGGCAAAATTGTCGGTGCAGCTGGCCCGCAACGAAAAACCTGTCTACAACGCCCAGTATGAAAACGGCGCCAAGAAGGTCGACACCATTCTGCTCAAACCAACCACGCTGACCAGCGCCAACGTCAACCTGCTGGTCAGCGACGGCTTCTATACGCAGGCGCAGATCAGCAGCAAGTAAGGTTTCGCAGCTGCATACACTGACAGAACGCGCGACGCAGGATCCTGCGCTGCGCGTCCATTCAACGACTGCGAGAGATTTACATGTCCGACTATCTGCTGGAAATGCAGGGAATCGTCAAGGATTTCGGCGGCGTCCGCGCACTTGACGGCATCGACATCAAAGTACGGGCCGGCGAGTGCCTGGGGCTTTGCGGTGAAAACGGCGCAGGAAAATCCACCTTGATGAAAGTGCTGTCAGGTGTTTATCCGCACGATACCTGGCAGGGAGAGATCCTGTGGCAAGGCCAGCCCTTGAAATCGCAATCGATGCGCGATACCGAAGCGGCCGGCATCATCATCATCCATCAGGAACTGATGCTGGTGCAGGAACTGTCGGTGGCAGAAAATATTTTTATGGGGCATGAGATAACGCTGCCGGGTGGCCGCATGAATTATCCCGCAATGTACAAGCGCGCCGGCGAACTCATGCGTGAACTGAAAATGCCGGACATGAATGTGGCGCTGCCGGTGATGCAATACGGCGGCGGCCATCAGCAACTGGTGGAAATCGCCAAGGCGCTCAACAAGCAAGCCAAATTGTTGATCCTGGACGAGCCATCGTCGTCGCTGACCTCATCGGAGATCGCGGTGCTGCTGGATATCATCCGCGACCTTAAGGCCAAGGGCGTCGCCTGCGTCTATATCTCGCACAAGCTCGATGAGGTCGCTGCCGTATGCGATACGGTGGCCGTCATCCGCGACGGCAAGCACATCGCCACTACGCCCATGCACGCGCTCAACGTCGACCAGATCATCACTCAGATGGTAGGGCGGGAAATCACCGCCATGTATCCGGACCAGGAGCATGAGATTGGCGATGTGATGTTTGAAGCGCGCCATGTCACCTGCTACGACGCCGACAATCCAAAGCGGAAAAGGGTGGACGATATCTCCTTTACTTTGCGGCGCGGAGAAATCCTGGGCGTCGCCGGGCTGGTCGGCGCCGGCCGCACCGAGCTGGTCTCAGCCCTGTTCGGTGCTTATCCTGGACGCAGCCATGGGGAAGTCTGGCTGGACGGTGTCAAGGTCGATACCAGCACGCCGCTGAAATCGATCCGGCTTGGCCTTTGCATGGTGCCTGAAGACCGCAAGCAGCATGGCATTGTGCCGGATTTGAATGTCGGGCAGAACATCACATTGACCATACTCAAGGATTTTTCTCGCCATAGCCGTATCGACGCCGAAGCGGAACTGAAAACCATCCATGGCGAAATATCCCGCCTGCAGTTAAAGACAGCCAGTCCGTTCCTGCCCATCACCAGCCTGTCTGGCGGCAACCAGCAAAAGGCGGTGCTGGCAAAGATGCTGCTAGCACGGCCCAAGGTGCTGATCCTGGACGAACCGACGCGCGGCGTCGATGTCGGCGCCAAGGCAGAGATCTACCGGCTGATGGCGGAACTGGCGCGGCAGGGCGTAGCGATCATCATGGTTTCTTCCGAACTCGCCGAAGTGCTCGGCGTCTCCGATCGCGTGCTGGTGATCGGCGAAGGCAAGCTGCGCGGCAATTTCATCAACCACGACCTGAGCCAGGAAACCGTGCTGGCTGCAGCCATAGACCAGTCGTCGCAATACCAAGCGTTACAGCTGGCGGCAAGCGCCGGCAATCTTCAGGAATCACTATGAGTGCAATCAATATCAAGCAATTGTTCCGGCAGTACAAAATCATGGCCTTGCTGATTGCCATCGCCATCATCTGGGCCTTCTTCAGCTGGAAAACCGAAGGCGGCTTCGTCACGCCGCGTAACCTGTCCAACCTGTTGCGGCAGATGTCGATTACCGGCATCCTCGCCTGCGGCATGGTGCTGGTGATCATCGGCGGCGAAATCGACCTGTCGGTCGGCTCCATGCTCGGGCTGCTGGGCGGGATCGCCGCGGTGCTTGACGTTACCCATCATTTGCCGTTGCCGCTCAACCTGGCGCTGGTATTGGTGCTAGGGCTGTGCTTTGGCCTGTTCAACGGCTACCTCACAGCTTATATGCGGATTCCATCGTTCATCGTCGGTCTCGGCGGCATGTTGGCGTTTCGAGGGATTCTGCTGGGCGTCACCGGCGGTCTCACCATCGCCCCGGTTTCCAGCGACATGGTGTATCTGGGGCAGGGCTATTTGCCGCCGCAACTAGGCATTGCGCTCGGCTTCGGCCTGTTTGCGCTGGCGGTGGGATTGACCTGGCGTCAACGCAGCAACCGCCAGCAACATGCCTTGCCGGTGCCGCCGTTGTGGCGCGACGCCTTGCGCGTAGCAATGATTGCTGCAATCTTGCTGGCCTTCGTGCGCACGCTCAACACGTATGACGGCATCCCGGTGCCGGTCTTGCTGCTGCTGGTCTTGCTCGGCCTGTTTAGCTACATCACCACGCAAACGGTGTTCGGCCGCCGCATCTATTCGGTCGGCAGCAACATGGAGGCGACCCGCCTGTCGGGCGTCAATGTGCAAGCAGTGAAGCTATGGATCTTTGGCATCATGGGCGTGATGTGCGCGCTGGCCGGCCTGGTCAATACCGCACGTCTTGCGGCCGGCTCGCCGTCCGCCGGCAATATGGGCGAGCTGGACGCAATCGCCGCCTGCTTCATCGGCGGCACCTCGATGCGCGGCGGTTCCGGCACTGTCTACGGTGCGCTGATCGGGGCGCTGGTGATGGCTAGTCTTGACAATGGCATGTCAATGCTGGATGTCGACACCTACTGGCAGATGATCGTCAAGGGCAGCATCCTGATGCTGGCGGTGTGGGTGGATGTCAGCACACGCTCCAGCCGTTGACAACGCTGGCCAACCTGTTGCAGGCGTCAACGGTATGTACAGTACAGTTGGCGTCAAATCGACCTGGCCTGTTTGTATGAGGGAGCCCTGACGCATCCGGCGTGCGCATGATAGGCTTGCACATTGATGAATCCCGTTTAAACGAGACTCCATCATTCAATTTGCACCGGCCCTGCCTTGAAAGCGAACGCAATGAACACCCAGACCATCCTCACATTCACTGCCATGGCAGCCTTGTCGATTCTGAGTCCGGGGCCGTCGATCCTGCTCACCTTGCGTAATGGCGCTACCTACGGTCCGCGTTCGGTGATGTGGTCGGGGTTGGGTAATATATCCGGGGTGTTTTGCCTGTCGACGGCGGCGATACTTGGGCTCGGCGTACTGCTCAAATCCTCCGCCCTGGTGTTCGGCGTAGTAAAGCTGATCGGCGCCTGTTATCTTTTTTATATCGGCGTCCGTCATTTGTTCGGCCGCGGCACGGTGCTCGCTGTCGAACCTGAAACCGGCAAGGAAGAAGCCGCGCCACAACGCCGCAAGTTATATGGCGAGGCTTTCCTCACTGCGGCAACCAATCCCAAGGCGGTACTGTTTTTCACTGCGCTGTTCCCGCAATTTATCAGTGCAAAAGCGGCGTTGCTGCCGCAATTCCTGATCCTGATGGCGATTTTCATGACGCTGTCGTACTCCACCCACCTGAGCTACGCCCTGATCGCCTCGCGCGCCCGCGGTTTGCTGCTCAAGCCTTTGTTCGCCAAGTGGCTAAGCCGTTTCGTCGGCGCGGCCTTCATTGCGTTCGGTTCGCTATTGCTGACTTTGCGGCGGCAAGCGGTTTAATACTCCTTCGTCGACCAGACCCGGGGTTGGCGTTTCTGGCCCCGGCGTTCGCGGTACGATAAAAATGCCGGGCCGGCTCAAATGCAGTTCGTCGTCCTCAGGCGCAGTTCATGCATAGAAAACTGCAAATCAAAACCTCGTCAATTGACGGTCTTTGCTGCCGAATTTACCATCCTGTTTAATTTGCGATTTCACGCCACGCCGGTCAAAGATTTTTTCGCAGGCAGGCATCGAAAATCACGGCCAGCGCCGTATGGTGACTGGGAAAAATAGCATTGATCGACGACCTGGAACGAGAGGTAATATGAACGCGCCTGTAAAATTCTATGCGAAATTGTTTGTGCTGTTTCTTGTTCTGGCAACCGCTGCCACCAGCAGCTCAGCGAAGGACCCGGACGGCCGCGAAATCGTTGCCGACCTAGGGAAAATAGTTAATCCGCAGGGCGTGCAAGAGAACTACAAGGTGCGCATCGGCGGCGTCGATCAATGGATATATGCAAGAGGCCAGGACCGCGACAATCCCATCATCCTGTTCATCCACGGCGGCCCGGCATCGCCAAGCGCGCCAACCATGTGGATGTACCAGCGTCCAATCGAAGAATACTTCACCGTTGTCAATTACGATCAGCGCGGCGCCGGTAAAACCTATCTGGAAACCGATCCCGACACGGTACGGGACAGCTTGCGTATCGACCAGTATGTGAACGATGCGATCGATATCGCCAAGTACGTCTCCAATCGCTATGGCAAGAAAAAAGTCATCCTGATCGGTCATAGCTGGGGCACGGTAATTGGCATGAAAGCCGCCTTGGCGCGGCCCGATCTGTTTTATGCCTACGTGGGGATCGGCCAGGTGATCAACAGCCGGGAGAATGAACGTCTCAGCTTTGATTATGGGCTAGCGCAAGCCAAGAAGGCGGGGAACCAGGCGGCAGTAAAGGAACTGGAGGCAATCGCTCCTTATCCTGGTACGCAGCCACTGACGCGGGAACGCATCATTACTGCCCGTAAATGGGCGCAGTATTATGGCGGCCTGGCTGCCTTCAGAAGCGATTTTGGCTACTACTTCAATGCGCCGCTCTTATCGCCGGAGTATGACCAGCAGGCAGCTGCAGCCATTGATAAAGGCAGCATGCTGACATTGGGGCGTGTGCTTCCCGAGTTTCTTGAAGTCGATATGAAACCTGTCGTCAAATTCCCGATACCGGTCATCATGTTCATGGGACGGCAAGACTACACCACGCCATCAGAGCCCACCGACGAATGGCTCAAGAAACTGGATGCTCCCTATAAGAAAGGTATCTGGTTCGAGCATGCAGCGCATTTGGTCCAGTTCGAGGAACCGGGAAAGACCTTGGTCAGTTTGCTGACTTATGTGCGTCCGCTTGCAACAGGCAATGTCGCCGATTTGCCAAAATAGTCTCCTTGCAGAGCGCGCGTTAGTAGGCAAGCTTCGGATACCAGTCTGTACCGCGGCTTGCCGCCCTCGGCGCTTTTGTTCGGATAAGGTTGGCGCGCTGCGGCGAGTTCCGCAGCAGGTTTCAGCGAGGTCATTGAGATACTCCTTCTCAGCGCCCGGTGGCGCAGTGAATTTCACGGCAGCAAAGGAAGGGCGGAGCGCGCGAGCATCATAGGGCAATTCGCTATACGCGGTGTCTGTGCGCAATTGCATTGTCAATATGAAAATTATTGGTCGCTGAAAACCGGGTAACAGATGGCAAACAGTAAATGATACGCATGGCGAACTGGCAATTTACCCTCCGCGCAACGGTTGAAGACGAAAGTATTGCGGACCGGATTGCAAATGACGCATACTGATTTTTCGTAGCCAGCGATCAAGTCGGCAGCTGGATTGCCTCGTTTTATTCAAAAGGCCCTATCGCGTTGCAGGGGTTTTATTAAATCACTGGCTTCATCAACTCGTTGTTTGTAGAAAATTTATTTTCATACTACGGAGAGATCATGATGAATCTAAGAAAAGCCGGAACGGCGATTTTTATCCTGTTGAGTGCGTCCGCACTTCACGCATCTGCGCAAACCACTTCGGCGCAGACCTACAACCCTTCCTGGTACGTCGCTCCCACTATCAATTTCGTCGACCCTGACCGGCGTTTCCTGGGTGGCGACGACAAGAACGGTCCCGGTGTCGGCTTGCGTTTCGGCCGGGCCATTTCGCAGGACTGGGATGTGGAGCTGGGCGGCAGCTATGCACGGGCAAAGAGCAACGGCATGGGCCTGACCTATAAACAAGGCATGCTGGGAGTCGATGCCTTGTACATGTTTTCGCGCGGCACGTTTCAACCCTACTTGCTAGGTGGCCTGGGCGCCGAGTACGACAAGGTCAATGGCAGTGGAGGCGCTAATGCGTCGAAGACCTCGCCATACCTGAATATTGGCGCCGGTTTGCGTTACGCGCTGAGCGATCAATGGGGCTTGCAAGCAGAAGTACGGCGCTCTGTCGATTTCTTGCGAAGCAGCGGCGATTTCAACTTCAAGCATGGCAACACCACCACGGTCGGCCTTGGCCTGGTCTACACTTTCGGCAAGGTCGCCGCACCAGTGGCTGCTGCGCCGATGCAGCCGGAACCGGCGCCGATAGTCGCTCCGCCGCCACCGCCGCCGCCACGCTTTGAGAAAATTACGCTGTCGTCAACCCAGCTGTTTGCTTTCGATAGTGCGGTGTTGCGCTTGCCTCAGCCGAAACTCGACGAGATCGCCAGCACACTGTCCGCCAATCCGCAAATCAACAGCGTCACAGTCACCGGCTATACCGACAGGCTCGGTTCCGACCGCTACAATCAGGGACTATCGCAGCGGCGCGCTGAAGCTGTCAAAAAATATCTGACCGGACAAGGCGTTGCCGGAGAACGTTTGAGCGCTGTCGGCAAAGGTAAAGCCAATCCTGTCGTCGAGTGCAATCAGAAGCGGCGGGCCGAGCTGATTAAATGCCTGGAGCCGAACCGCCGGGTTGAGGTGGAACAAATTACGATTGAAAAGCAGGTGCGATAAATTTCAAGGCCGGAATTTGTCTGGGTACAAAAAAAAGCACTTCGATTGCTCGAAGTGCTTAATTTCCATGCTGCTAAAAATGGGTTTACTGGCTAACCACAAACGTAGCCGGCCCTGCTAGCTTGGTATAACCGCCATTGTACAAATACCATGCCGTATAAGTCCCGGGCGGCAGTGACGACGTGCTAAACGAAGTCACTCCGCCTTGGGTCGCCACGTATTGCCACAGGGTCGAGTTGTTGGTGCCAGGGTTATTGCCGGCTGCGTAGATGCCGATCCAGTTGGATGAGTTGGTATTGGCCAGCGTGGTGCTGAAATTCAGGGCGATATTTTCCCCTTGCTGCACATTGGGCATGGCGGCGCTCAGCTTGGAGGTGGCGGCCGTTGCGTTTGGCGTGAAGGCGTCGTTGATAGGCTGGGCGTAAGTGTCGTTGGCTGTCAGTCGGCTCAATCCCAGCGCGCTTTCGATGGTGCGGCCGGCACTGTAATGGTTGTAGCTTGCCGTGCTGAGGGCGCCGCTTCCTGTCAGCCCTTGCGAACCGTACACGATGCCGGCGACGTGGTTGGCGGCGCTTCCCGACGATTCATCCCAGGTCAGTATCAGCAGCGAACGCTGGCTGGTCCATGCCGGTGAAGCGAAAATCGGTTGCAAGGTTTGTTTCAGCCATCCATCCTGTACCTGCAAACTGTTGGCGGAGCCATTGCCGGATGCCTCGCCGTCGGCGTTGTCGTCGGCGGCAATCCACGAAAAATTCGGCGTAGTGGCGGATGCTTGCAAGTCGGCGGTGAGTTGCGTGGTATCGAACAGATGCGCAGCGCAACGCGCAGGATTGCCGGAGATGTTGGTGTAGTTGATGAAAGGCGCGTCGTCCGGCTGGTAGTAGCTGTCGACGTTATTCTTGGTGTTGCACGGCGTTCCCATGCCCTGTTCGTATGCCTTCCAGGTTTTGCCGATGGCTTCCAGCCGGTCGCCTATGTGGCTGGCGCCCACCTTGATGTTCGGAAAATAGATGGCGCCGTTGACGAACGTGTCGCCGCCCGAGACCGCCATGTAGTTCTCGTCGCTAGGGTGATAGACGCCGCTATAGTTGGTCAGCAAGGTGCCTCCCTGCGCCAGCGAGTTGATGAACGGGGCATTGGTGGTGTCGCCGATCACTTGCGAGTAATCGGTATTTTCCATCATGACGAAGAATACGTGGTCGAAGGCCGGCACCGTGGACGTAGGCGCTACCAGGGCAGGCGCCGTTACAGGTGTCGACAAAGTCAGCGACAGATTGTCGGCGTAGCCCACGTTGGTGGAGCTCGAGGTATTGATGAACTGTAGCTGCACCGCGATCGAGCGAGTGCCGGCCGGTACTGCGCCGCTGTTCGATTTGGCGATGAACGCGTTGGCGTTGCCGCGTGCGCTGGCGGTGACGCCGGACAGTTCGCCGGGATTACCCAGCACTTTTCCCGAAGCGTCGAGGAAAGTCGCGGTTACCACGGCCTGGCCTGCATACACGGTATAGCCGCCCAACCAGCCGGACAGCGAGTAAGTCACGGCGCCAGTATCGATCGTGCTGCTGGCGGACGAGACGTCGACGGTTTGCATCAATGCCGAATCGCCATAAGGGCCGTCAGCGATAAACGCATTGCCGGCTGCCGGTGACGACGGCGTGCTGAAGCTGGCGACCGAGTAGCAAACCAGAGTAGGGTTGCCCAGCAATACTTTCCAGCCTGGTACGGTTTTGACAGCCGTCCAATCGGTAGCGCAGAGACCGGTCTCGCCGCCGCCGTTGACGATCAGATTGCCGCTGCCGGCGGCATGGACAGAACCCGCGGAAGCGAGCAGCGCCATGCTGGCAAGGCAGCCAAGCGCGGTTTTCAAGATACGCATGCGGCGGGAAAAATTAGCCGGGAAATTGTTGTTATTCAAGCTCATCACATAGTCCAGTCGTGGTTGATCGCCCTTGCGCAAGCTGCTGCTCAGCAGTCTACAGCGGTAGAGGGCGTAAGTCATGAAAGTGTCTGTTCAGTTTCGATATGCGTAAAAAAGCCCGCTCTGAGCCGGCATGGCGGGCAAAGAGCGGGCGGTGGTTGATTCAGCCTGGGTTACTGTTTTTTACAGCTCGTGCAGGCAGTCGGCTGGCCGCTCGACGGATCGAGGAACAGTTGCGATGTGCTCGGCGTGCCGCTCAGGTTCAGCATGTTGTTCAACGTGCCGGCAATAGCGTCGTACGAACCCGCGATGCGTTGACCCGACAGCCAGTTGTCTTCGATGAAGCGCAGGATCGAAGTCTGGTCGGTCAGCGTGTGGTCGACATAGTTGGTCTTCGCATACGGCGAGATCACCAGCAGCGGCAGGCGCGGACCATAGCCGCAGCGGCCTTGCGCGCCGGACTTGCCGGATGCACCAGACAACGCGGTTGGCGTGCCTTGCAAGGAACCAGCGCCATTGGATTTGCACACGCCTGGACCATTCAGCATGTCTGCCACGCCTGGCGCGGTCAGGCCGTTGCTGGTGAATGCAGCTGCGGCAGTGGTGTTGGCCGAAGGATTCAGGATAGGGCTGGCCTGGTGATCGTAGAAGCCGTCCGAATCGTCATAGGCGATCACGACCAGCGTGTTGCTCCAGCCTGGTTGCTGTTGCAAAAAGTTGACCACTTGCGTGACGAAGGCTTGCTCGTCGAGCGGATCCGAGTAGCCGGCGTGGCCGTCCTGGTAACCCGGGGCTTTCAGGAAGCTGACTGCTGGGTAATTGCCAGCCGATACCGCATCGAAAAAGTCATGGATGTCGTACTGGTGGTTGGCCGGATCCACTGTTTTGCCATCTGCCTGGAAGGTATTGCCAATGGCCGATATAGCGCTCGGACGGGCATGCTTCAGATTCTGCGTGCTGGCGTAGTACTGGAATGGTTGGTGATGCGGAATGTAATCGCTCTTGGTGACGCCTGTCACTGCCGATGTGGTGGAACGCTTGCAGCCTGTCGTGCCGTTTGGATTGGTCACGGTCAGGTCAAATCCACCCTGGAAAAATCCCCAGCTGACGTTCGACGCGTTAAGCATGTCGCCGACGTTCTTGCCGCTCAACTGCGCCGCATCGCGCGTCATGCAGGCGTCGTTCAAAGGCTGGGCGTCGCCGGCCAGGTTGATGCCGCCCGCGCCGTCGTTGGACAATTCGCCATAATAGCCGCCGCCGGCAGCATAGTTGTCGACCTGGCTGGCCGACAGGTTAGTGGCGATGACGCCGTTGGTCTGGCCGGAAATCAGGTTGATCGCGCCTGGCGCCGATGGGCCGAACGTAGTGCCGAACGAGTTGTCGTTCATTGCATAATGCTGCGCATAATTCCACATCGCCGTCACGGTATTGCCGTCGAAGTAGCCCATGGTCAAGCCGTTGGTGTTCAGCGGCGGCGTCAGCACTTGCGGTGCCGCCGAGTTGCCGGCGCCCAGCGAGAGAGGGAACAGGTCCATCGCACCGCCGTTGAAGCCCATTTGCTCTGCTTGGTAATCGTGGTCCTGGTCCGCGATGACGACTTGCGAGCGGTCAAGGCGGAAAGGATTGATCGCGTTGACGCCGTTAGCAGTATTCAACGTCGTCGGATTGGCTGTCAGCAGGCTAGGAATTCTGAGTGTGGCGAACTTGTTGGTGACGTCCAATGGCGTTTGCAGGTTATTGACGACCGGCGTATTGGCGGCCGCAGTGAATGCCGGTTCGCCGTTAGGATTGGCGGCGTTCGGGTAAGTGCCGAAGTAGTGATCGAACGAGACGTTTTCCTGGAAAATAACAACCACGTGTTGAATCGGTGTGACGGCTTTCGCCACGACTGGCGCTGTCGGACCGTTGTTGAGCGACGATGACGAACTGCCGGAATTGCAGCCGCCGAGCAAACCGGCGGTGATGGCCAGCGCTAGCGCTGGCTTGGCAAAGCGTTGCCCTGCCAGGGTTGGGTACAGTTTCATTGATTCTCCTGAGCCTGATGGTGTTTTAGTGATTTTTTTATAGATGAATGCAGCGTGCGTTTGACCGAAAATAACTTTCTGTAAATGCTTGCGGGAAACATTCGGGGGTGGATTGTAGGATCGCCTTATGACCGCATGATGACTACTTGATGACATGTAGTTTCCATCATCGGATTCATGGATTCAGTGTGCGGGGAGCTTCATTTCATCAAGTTGAAATAATTCAGCGCTATTGTGGCGGGTTATTGTTTTGATCCAGATGCGCATCAATGCTTTCGGGCGTTGTTCGTTTCTCGTTCCTGAATCGCGCTCGGTTTTGGCGTTCGATTTTTTCACCGTCGGATATCTTTAAGCACGTATGCATACTCGGTCTCAGCCGCATCCAGTCGTTGCAGCACCAGCATCGCCACGCATGGCCATAGTTACATGTGCAACACTGTTGTTTCTCCTGAGCGGATGCGATCGCCAGCAAGCTCCCGGCGCACAAGTTGCATCGGCTGCATCCGCTGCATCTGCTGCGGTGGCGCAGGCACTCGCGAAACCCGCGTTGTCGCCCGATGTGCAAGCAGCGCAGGCGCGCCTGAATGCGCCGGTTGTCCCATTAAGCGCCGTGGCCGAGCTTGGGCGAAAGATTTTCTATGATAAGTCTCTATCAGGGTCCGGCAAGCTCGCCTGTGCGTCTTGTCACAACCCGGATAATGCCCATGCGCCAGCCAACGATCTGGCAGTGCAGCTTGGCGGCAGCAACCTGCGAAGCCAGGGCGGCCGCGCCGTGCCATCCTTGCGCTATCACGAGCATGCGCCGGCGTTTTCCATCGGTCCCGACACCAAACCAGATGAAGACGACAAAGGCGCTGTGCAACTCGCGGCTGCGGTCCAGAGCGGGGTAGCCGCTCCGGCTCCGGTGGTAGCCAAGGCCAGCTTGCAGCCGGCAGCGGCAGTGCAGGAAATGGTGCCGCAGGGCGGTTTCGACTGGGACGGGCGGGCGACGAATCTTACCGATCAGGCCGGCGGTCCTTTGCTCGCAGCGAATGAAATGGCGAACAAGAATGCGGCTGAACTGCTGGCAAAACTCAAAGCGGCTCCTTATGCGCACGACATGCTGCAATTGTTCGGTCCGGGCGTATTCACCTCGCCCAACCTGGCGCTTGGTGAAGCTTATTACGCATTGGCTCTGTACCAGAAAGAGGATCGCAGCTTCCATCCTTATGACAGCAAGTACGATTACTACCTGGCAGAGAAGGTGCAGCTAAGCGAACAGGAAAGCCGCGGTCTGAAACTGTTCAAAGATCCGAAAAAGGGTAACTGCGCAACCTGCCATATCGAGAAGGCATCGCACGACGGCCGCTTCCCGCCGGTATTTACCGACTATCAGTTCGAAGCGCTTGGCGTCCCGCGCAACAAGGCGATTGCAGCCAACCGCGACCCGCGGTATTTTGATCTCGGCATGTGCGGTCCGTGGCGCAAGGATGCGGCCAAACAGGTCAATTATTGCGGTTACTTCAAAACCCCGACCTTGCGCAATGTCGCTACCCGCCAGGTCTATTTCCATAATGGGGCGCTTCACTCGCTGGAAGACGTCGTGCATTTTTATATGGAGCGTGAAACCAAGCCAGAGAAATGGTACCCCCGGGGCAAGGACGGCAAGTTTAACAAGTATGACGATCTTCCTGCGGCCTATCATGCCAATGTGGACGTGACCGATGCGCCGTTTGACAGCAAGCCGGGCATGCCGCCTGCGCTGACGGACGATGAAATCAAGGATGTCGTCGCGTTCCTGAAAACGCTGAATGACGGCTATCGTCCTGAGGATGGAAAAGTCGCCAGTAAATAAACAGTCTGCCTAAAACAATCTGTCCTCCGGGCCCAGGCCCGGATGCATCATTGCAGGTTGCCAGTCCTGGTTGATCCGCCATGCTTCACAGGCTGTCGCAAACACAGACCGCCAGGCGCGCCGTTTATTCCCTTCCGATATTGTCACCCTGCGCACGCAGCCACTCGAACACATGCAGCACCATTTCCGAGCGAGGCTGCGCCGCTACGCCCGACAGCCACCAGGTAGCGCCAGGCAAGCGCGGATAGCCGGGCAGGATCAGCAGTTGCCCGTTGGACAAGTTGTCCGCCACCAGCAGGCGCGGCAGGCAAGCGATGCCCCGGCCGCCTAATGTGGCATCCAGCAACAGGCGTGAATCGTCGTAGATGGCGCGTTTGCGAAACGAAGCCAGCTCTTCCAGAAACAGCTGCGCGGTAGCGTCGCCTGTCAAACTCTCCTCCAGGCAAACCAGGTCTGCATGCAGATGATGCTGCTCCTGCGGCACCTGGGCAAGCCTTGCCGCCAGCTCGCGATTGCCGATCATTACCCACTCGTCTTGCAGCAATGGCAGTTCCAGCAATCCTGCCTGCAGGATAGGCCGGTCGCTGATGGCGATGTCGACGTCGATCTCATCGACGAATCTGGCTGTCTCGTCGATCGACAGCAACAGGCAGAGTTCCGGGAATTGCTCTTCCAATTGCCGGAGCCGAGGTTGCAGCCAGCCATGCGACAGATTGGCGGGGCATACCAGCACCACCAGTCCGGGGTCCAGGTAGCTGGCGATGCGTCCCAGCCCGCTGCGCATGATCGTCAGCGTGCGCTGCACGCTGCGTTGCAAGACTTCGCCCGCAACGGTCAGTTCTACGCCACGTCCGGCGCGACGGAACAGCGGTTGCTTGATTTGTTCTTCAAGCTGCTGGACCTGATGGCTGATAGCCGATTGCGTGACATGCAATTCGTCTGCCGCGCGGGAGAAATTGCCGTGGCGCGCCGCCGCTTCAAAGCCCATCAGTAATTTGAGGGAAGGGATGCGATGTTCTGACATATGAGAAAACCTAATGTATTTGAGTAAATATTATCATTTGTGCTCATATTTAAAGCAAGCCAAAATGCGTCCCATAGTGATTGTCCTCATGGCAATGACGTCAAACCTGCCGCGAAAACAGTCGTGGCTTGGAATACCAATCAAATTAGGGACGGTAATGAGTTCGCGTCGATTTTTCTTACGTAAATGTGCCGCAGGCAGCAGCGCGGTAATGTTCAGCGGTTTGCTTGGTGCTTGCGGCGGGGGTGGCGAGGATAACGCTCCGTCAGGCAACAAAGCCGCCGGCGGCGCGGTCGCCCCGGCCGGCAATGCTGGCGACAATACCGGCGGCGGGACCACGCCCGGCACAGATGCCTGGCTGATGCCCGACGAGACGGGGCCGCACAAGGCGACCTGGATGGCGTACGGCGCATCGCCAGCCATCTGGACTGCAACCCAGGTACCGCAGGTGCAGCAGGCGCTGGCGCGCATTGCGAATGCGATCGTCGCTTATGAACCTGTCAACATGCTGGTGCGGCAAGATGATGTGGATAATGCCCGGCGCATTCTCGATCCGCGCATTAATCTCGTCGTGGCGGCGCTCGACGATCTCTGGATGCGCGACACCGGGCCGGTCTTCGTCAAGAACGCCAAGGGCGACAAGGCTGGCGTCAAGTTCAATTTCAACGGCTGGGGCAACAAACAGGTATTTTCGAATGACAGCAAGGTCGCCGATGTGGTGACCCGGCAGGCAGCCGTTCCCATGCTAGCGACCAAACTGGTGCTGGAGGGAGGAGGCATGGAAGTAGACGGCAAGGGGACGGCGATCATCACCGAAAGCTGCGTCCTCAACGCCAACCGCAATCCGGGATTGAGCAAGGCGGATTGCGAAGCCGAACTGAAACGGCTGCTGGGCATACGCAAGGTGATCTGGTTACCGGGTATCGTCAACAAAGACATTACCGACGCCCATACCGATTTCTACGCCCGCTTTGTGCGGCCGGGAGTGGTGGTGGCGCATAACGAACCCGATCCGTACTCCTACGAAAATGCGCTGACCAAACGGCATCTGGAGATTTTGCAGAGCGCCACCGATGCCGATAACCTGCCTCTGCAGGTAGTGACGGTAGATGCGCCTGGCAATATACGGCCCGGAAATGACCGGAATACCTTCGCCGCCGGATATATCAATTTTTATGTGACCAAGGGCGCGGTGTTCATGCCAGAATTTGGCGATGCGGCGGCAGACGCCAAGGCCAAATCGCAATATGAGCAGCTATTTCCCGGGCGCACCGTGGTTCAGATTAATATAGACCCGATTGCAGCCGGCGGTGGCGGCATCCACTGCACCACGCAGCAGGAACCGCTCTGAAGCGTTCCAGAATCTGCTCAACAGCCATGACGGCAAGGAGAACGCTGGTGAATCGACGTGACTACCTGAAGCACGGACTGCGCGGCGCTAGCGCATTGGGGCTGGCCGCTTACCTGGGCGCCGGCTGGTCGCAGGCCGCCGGCGCCGGTTTGGCGACAAGCCAGGCCGCAGACTGGCACATGCCGGACGAGGGCGAGCCGCACGCGGCGACCTGGATGGCGTTCGGTCCGAGTGACGAAGTCTGGGGACAGAAACTGAAGTCCGGCGCGCAAGCCAACCTGGCGCTGATCGCTCGCACCATCTCCGCCTCGGAACCGGTCAATATGCTGGTGCGGGAAGAAGACTATGAGCACGCCGCGCGTCTGTGCGGCAATGCGGTCAAGCTGGTGGTGCAGCCCATCGATGATTTGTGGATGCGTGATAGCGGTCCGGTATTCGTCAAAAACCGGCAAGGCGGACTGGCCGCGGTCAACTTCAATTTCAACGGCTGGGGCGAGAAGCAGGATTACGATAGCGATGCACTGGTCGCTGGCTTTGTCGGACAGCACGCGGGGGTGAAGATGCTGGACAGCACACTGGTACTGGAAGGCGGCGGCATCGAAGTCGACGGCCAAGGCACGGCCATCATCACCGAAAGCTGTGTGTTGAATCCTAACCGTAACCCTGGCGTCAGCAAGGCGCAATGCGAAGCCGAGTTGCGGCGCTTGCTCGGCCTGGAGAAAATTATCTGGCTGCCAGGTATAGCCGGGCACGACATTACCGATGGACACACTGATTTTTACGCCCGCTTTTGCCGCCCGGGCGTAGTGGTAGCCGGTTATGAAACGGATCCGGCATCGGCCGAACGGGCGGTAACGCAACGCCATCTGGATATTCTGCGCAAGGCTAGCGATGCCCGCGGCCGCGCCTTGCAAGTGGTGACGTTGCCAGGGCCGGACAGTGTACGCAGCCAGTATGAAAACAAAGACTTTGCTGCCGGATATATCAATTTCTATGTCTGTAACGGTGCGGTGATCTGCCCTGAATTCGGCGATAACAAGAGCGACCGCAACACCAAATCCATCTTGCGCGAGTTGTTCCCAAAGCGTGACATTATCCAGTTGAATATCGACGCGATTGCAGCCGGAGGTGGCGGCATTCACTGTACAACCCAGCAACAGCCGGCATGAGCAAGGCGTTGAGGAAAAGAGCTTGAAAATTCGGCGAGCGTGCCGATGTCCGGAGTGATGCCTGGCAACGGCGTATATTCGTAGGCAGGGATGAATAAAACCGACAGGAAAGACTGACCATGCTTACACAGCTGACGGCCATACAGGCCGACATCACCAGGCTGGCGGTAGACGCCATCGTCAACGCCGCCAACTCCTCTCTCTTGGGCGGTGGCGGCGTCGACGGTGCGATTCATCGCGCTGCAGGAGCTGAGCTGGTCCACGAATGCCGGCTTCTGAGCGGCTGCAAGACCGGCGACGCAAAACTGACAAAGGGCTATCGGCTCCCGGCAAAATACGTCATCCATACCGTCGGACCGGTGTGGCAAGGCGGCGCCCATGGCGAGCACGAACTGCTGGCCTCCTGCTACCGCCGCTGCATTGAGATAGCCGCCGCGAAGGGCATTGCTTCCATCGCTTTTCCCAGCATCAGTACCGGAATCTTCGGCTATCCAATCGGGCTGGCGGCGGAGACCGCCGTTGGCACGGTACGCGCAGCACTCGAAGAATTCCCAGAGGTTCAGCAAGTCCTGTTCTGTTGTTTCTCCGCCATGGACCTCGCAGTCTATGAGAAGATACTCGCGGAAAATAAATAGCTAAATAGCGGTAAGGAGCGATGCGGAGAGCGACGCCCCGTATTGAGCGACGGCAGATCGCCGCTGGCAACTGTCACGATGATGGAGAAAATGGAAAATCTGCATGAAATTCCCGATATGCAAACTATTCCCGCCGGTGTCATCGCCTTGCGGGACGACAGGACAGGCCGTGCATGGTGCGTCGAATTGCAACGCTTTGCGATCGGCCGCTATCCCGTCACCCAGGCGCAATACGCGGCGCTAACCGGATTGTCGCCGTCCTCATGGGTTGCCGCGCAATCTCCGGTCGAGAACGTCTCCTGGATCGATGCCGTCCGCTTCTGCAACCTGCTGTCCAAGGCCTGCGGCCTTTCCACCTGTTACGACATTCATGAAGATGCAACGGGCGCCTCTCTTGTTGCTGGAGGTGACGGCTATCGGTTGCCTACTGAAGCTGAATGGGAGTATGCCTGCCGCGCCGGAACAAACGGCCCGCGCTATGGCCAGCTCGACGCTATCGCCTGGTATCGGGAAAATTCCGGAGGGCGTACGCAAGCGGTCGGCCAGAAGCAAGCAAACGACTGGGGACTCCACGATACGCTAGGCAACGTATGGGAATGGTGCGCAGATCAATACGACCCGGAAGTCTATGGTTCGTATCGTGTATTTCGCGGCGGCGGCTGGTCAGACGTTGAGAGAGGCTGCCTGGCTACGAATCGCCGCCGTAGCCATCCGACGTTTGCCATCGACGACCTTGGCTTTCGGATTGCCAGATCGCTAGACGCTACTCGCTGCTGATCCCGGATACTTGGCGTTGCCGCCGAATCGATTGCATTGCGCTTCGAGAACTCATCTGCTCTTGCAGCACGCGTTTGCGATTTGCTTGCCTGTTTGCAGGGCGTTCGCAAAATCCGCATCGGACATTTGCGTGCCGACATTGCGTCGTAGCTGCTCTACCGATAAAACGCTGTTTCTCGCATCCGCCTCGGCGACTTTGTAGGCCAGCGAGAGTTTGGCATCGCGCGGCAGCAATTCGCCGGCCTCGTAGACTTGCGCCAGCAGCGCCAGGGCAAATGGTTCTCCCTGGCCGGCGGCGGCTTTCAATTGCGTGACGGCTTCGGCTTTCCACTGTTGTACGACAGGATCATCGGCGCTTTTTTCCAGGTCGATAGTGCGGCCGTAGGGGCCTTCAATGAAGTAATCAATTTGCGCTTCGACTTTCCCCGCGCGTGCGGCAAGCGCCAGAAAGGAAAGCCGCTCCTGAAGCTGTGCTGCGTTGACCCCTTCGCACACGGCGGCTATTTTTTTGCGCTCAGTTAAAAACTGCGCGAGTTCCGCCGCACTATTGTAATCAGGGACTGGCTCGTCATTATTGGCGCAGAGCGATGTCGCCTGATATACGTTATAGGCAGCGTTCTTGTCGCCGGCTCTTGCAAGGCTATTCCATTTGGCGATGTAGTCCACCGCCTTCAGCCCGCCCAAATCTATCTGGCGGCCGTTGCGGCCATAGACGGGGTCAGGTGGCAGGTGCGAGACCAGCGCAGCATCGCCAATGCCCTCAGCCGTCTCGCCTGACCCGAAAGGCGATGCCAATTCGCTGCGGGAAGGAGAATGCCTGGTGTCGCTGGTGGTGGCGGTTACGCTCGGCGGATCGCCGAAACTCCCTGTCGATGACAGATACATTCCGAGGCATACGCCAGCCGTAGCGGCCAGCAGCGAATAACGGACGATTGGGTTCACAAAACAGCTCGCTATGAATCTGATGCCGATGTAACGTCAACCGGCATCAGGTATTCAACAGACGACAATCAGTTCCACAAATAGCAGTAAGCCTCGCTGGCTTCCAGGTTGTCGCCTTCGTCGCCATTTGCCAGCAACTTCTTGATGAATCCATTTGGCTGCGCGCTGGTCGGCGTGACGTTGCAATTGTCATGCACCCAGTGAATGCCGTAGCCGCTGGTATACATCTGGCCGCACATTTCCACTCTGTCGCCCAGTTTGAAAGCTGCCAGCGACTTAGGAATCGAGGTGGAATTTTTTTGATAATCGGCAGCGTACACATTGTCTATGGCAACGTCGTAGGTACGGCCGTCCGTATCTGCCTTGACGGTGATATGGGTGTGCGAAAGCTTGACGCCCTGGAGCGCTTTGCCGTTCGCAAATGTCGGTTTGCCGTTGACGGTGCCACTGAGATAGCTGCCTGCGCCGGCATCGCAATCAGCCTGGCCGTCGGCCATGGCGTACATTGCCTGGGTCATCAGGCATAGGGAAACCAGTAATTTCTTCATTTACCTTCTCTCCTTCATATTTCTATAAGATCCAGCGGTTAATAGAGCGGATTAGAGCGGATGATGGTTTTTTGCAGCTGTACGCCAAAAACGCGTTCTGGCATCTTATAAAAATAACACTGACTTGTTACCAAATGATGACTTAGAGAAATATTTTTGCGCATCAAATGCGCATATTGTTAAGCAATGTGCACTGAAAATCCTGATGCATCCGGAGCGATATCGGACCGTAACGTGAGTTCGGGAATATCATAATCCCCTGCATTTTGCCGGCGAAACGGCATTGGAGCGGTCTGCCAAAGCGAATCCAGTCGCTGCCCAAGCGCATCGCAGGTATTCGCAAAACCTGCGTCGTCAATCTTGCCGGTCCGGTAAACCACGAACGGCGGCAAGACATCAAATCCGGGGTAATACAAAATTCCGTGCTGGATAGGAAACAATATGTCGTTGATCGGGCCGTTGATGCCTCGCGGACTGTAATGCGATTCCCATCCGCCTGTGGTCACGACCAGCATTGCCCGCTTACCCGCCAGCATACCTTCGCCATAGCGGTCGCCCCAGCGAGCGTCGGAGTGTTCTCCTACACCATAGGCGAAGCCATACGCATAGACCCGCTCCACCCAGCCTTTCAGAATCGCCGGCATCGAGAACCACCACAGGGGAAATTGCAGGATGACGGCATCCGCCCACAGCAGCTTTTCCTGCTCGATAGCGATGTCTTTGCTTTGCAAGCCATTCTCGAAGGCATGTTTGGAATCAAGAGATGGATTAAAGCGCACACCAGCCTGCCTGTTCGTGCTGTCGGCGGCGTCAAGCGTCGCCTTCCATTGCATGGCATATAAATCTGACACCTGGACGATATGTCCGGCGTCTTCAAGGCGCTTGACGGCAAAGTCCTTCAGGGAGCCATTCAATGAGACGGGTTCGGGATGGGCATAGACGAGAAGAATATTCATGATTGAGCCTCCATAAGTAGAAGAAGGCAGGATAGGTTTTTGTCAGGTATATTGGAAATGAATTTCCAATATTGTAGGTATAGTCATGAATAATTTAAGAAGATTGGATCTCAACCTCCTGGTAACACTGGATGTCCTGCTCTCGGAACACAATGTGACCCGTGCCGCAGAGCGCCTGAACTTCTCGCAGCCGTCAATCAGCGTCCATCTCGCCAAGCTGAGGGACATATTTGGCGATCCGCTGCTGCTGCCGGGCCCCCGAGGAATGCGGCCTACCGCACGGGCCGAAGAATTGCGCGAACCTTTGCGTCTGGCGCTTGAAGCGCTTGAACAAGCGGTGTCGCCTGCCAGTCCCTTCGATCCTGCGCAGGCTAACCATACCTGGCGCGTTGCTGCTACCGACTACGGTGAATCGACGATCTTGCAGCCAGCTTTGAGCGGATTACGTTTGGCAGCTCCAGGCACGCGGCTAGCTGTCCTTGAGCTCGTTCCGCCGCGTATCGCCAGGCAAGCGGAGCAGGGGGATATCGATCTGGCTTTTCATACCAGCGAGGGAGCGCCGTCTGGCATGCGCCATCGGGTGCTCTTCAAGGAACGCTATGTCCTCGCCGGCCGCGCCGGTCACCCGCGCCTGAAAAGACGGCCAACGCTTGCACAGTTCTGTGCACTCGATCATGTGATCGTATCGCCGGATGGCGGCGGTTTCCGAGGCGTCACGGATCAAGCGCTCGCGGAGGCGGGATTGACGCGCAGGGTTGTGCTTTCCGTTCCTCATTTCCTGTTTGTCATATCTGTATTAACCAGTACCGACCTGGTCGCGATGGTTCCTGCACGTCTGGTGCGCGACGCCAGTGCATTGCAGGTTGTCGAATCGCCGGTCGACGTGCCGGGATACGAGATGGCCATGCTCTGGCACGAGCGCTCGCATCGCGATCCAGCCCATCAATGGTTGCGTGAGCACATCGCAGCTTCGGTATAAGTCGTGCTAGCGTAATGGAAAGCAAAACAAACCTTACCTGAGCCTTCTTGCATATCAGCCGGCGATAGGCTCAAGATGATTGACGCGGCTGTTTTCATCATGGCTATGTGACGGTGAGGCGAAGTTCTGATCACGACTATATTGCCGTGGCGAGCAACCCATGACCCGTTTGAAGGCGGTGCTGAAGGCGCTTTCCGATTCATAGCCGAGCGACATGGCAATGGCGGAAACGGGATCGTGGGTATTCGCCAGCCTGTCTCCGGCCAGCAGCATGCGCCAGCGCGTCAGGTATTCCATCGGTGAGGTTCCAACCGTTTTTTTAAATTTCAGTGCAAAGGTCGAGCGTGACATGGCAGCACGTTCTGCCAGCACTTGCAAGGTCCAGGGATAGGCCGGGGCGTCATGGATCGCGCTGATCGCAGCCCCCATTTGTTTGTCTGCCAAGGCGAACAGCCAGCCGACGCCGCCTTGCAGGCCCTCCGCCAAGTGCAGCCGTAGGGCTTGCACCAGCATCATGTGGGCCAGATGCTGGCCGACCAGCAAGCCGCCCGGCTGTGGTTCGCGCAGCTCTTGCCGCATTTGTTCCATAGCCCAGCGCAGCGCCGCTTTATCAGCCTCTTTGCGGATATGTACAATCGGCGGCAGAACTCGTAGCAAGATATCGGCATGGCCGCCGCCGAGAATGAAGTGGCTGCCGGCCAGGAAGAGGTCTCCACCGCCGTTGACGGAGGAGATGCCGCCATTCAGCGCGCTGGAAAAAACCTCACGGAAGCCGACGGGCGTCAACGCCATATCGCTGGCAAGGCGGAACGGTCGGCCGCTCGGCAGCACCAGGCAGTCGCCCGCCTGGATGCACACTGCATCGGCAATCCCATCCACCAGCAGCCAGCACTGGCCGCTAATCACGGCGTAGCATTTGATACCTTCGTGCCGGGGGAACTGGATCGACCAATCTCCGCCGATATCAAAGCCACCGGACATATAACTGCGCGGTTTCAGCAACGACAAGACATCTGAGAGCGGATCCATGGGCTACCTCGGACGATTGCAAAGATAATGCGGACTTTACAGCATAGATTGTCCTTGCTCAATTAATTATCATGACCAGCATAGAACTGCGAATGCAGTCACGAATGTGGTTACTGAACGAAATGTAAAGGAGAATTGTCATGCGTGTCTTTGTCACTGGTGCTACAGGATTTATCGGTTCTGCCATAGTGCAGGAACTCATCAACGCCGGACATCAGGTGCTTGGCCTGGCCCGTTCGGATGCGGCGGCCGCGTCTCTCGCCGCCACCGGCGCCGAGGTGCATCGCGGCGATCTGGAAGACCTGGAAAACCTGCGTCGTGGCGCCGCCATGGCGGATGGCGTCATCCATACCGCCTTCAACCACGATTTCTCTAAGTTCGTAGAAAATTGCGAGACCGACCGCCGCGCCATCGAGGCGCTCGGCGCTGTGCTGGAAGGCTCCAAGCGCCCCATGGTGATCACCTCCGGGGTCGCGCTGCTGACGCCGGACCGAATCGCGACAGAGGAAGATGCGCATCCTCCTACCTCTGCTTCGTTTCCCCGCGCGTCGGAAGCGGCGGCCGCCTTGCTGGCAGCACGCGGCGTGCGGGCATCGGTGGTGCGCTTGTCGCCGTCGGTCCATGGCGACGGCGACCACGGCTTCGTGCCGCGCCTGATCGCCATCGCCCGCGAAAAGGGCGTTTCGGCGTATGTCGGCGACGGCCTCAACCGCTGGCCTGCGGTGCACCGGCTCGATGCCGCCCATCTGTTCAGGCTGGCGCTTGAGAAGGGCGCCACGGGCGCCAGATATCACGGGGTTGCCGACGGCGGCGTGCCGACGCGTGAAATCGCCGAGGTCATCGGCCGCCGCCTGAACCTGCCGGTGATCGCCAAATCCCGTGAGGAGGCCGCCGAGCATTTTGGCTTTCTCGGCTTCTTCTTTGGCATGGATTGCCCCGCTTCAAGTGCGCATACGCAGGAAGGGCTGGGATGGCGGCCGCAGCAGCCCGGATTGATTGCCGATCTAGACCGCCCGCGCTATTTCGAAACCTGAGAAACGCAAGCTGACGCGCCAGTGAGCAACAAGCCCGGCGCAAAATCGGCCCGGCGGAGTATCCTGTCGGCATGGATTCCCTGATCGCCGCTGCCGCGCGTGCGCTCGCCACCGGCGATGCGCTCGGCGCCCTTAAACGCGTCGCCTTGCGCGACGACCCGCCCGCGTTGGCCTTGCGCGGTATCGCCATGGCCCAGTTGGGTGAGCACCCGCGCGCCCGCGAACTCCTGCGACGCGCTGCCCGCGGCTTCGGCAGCCACGAGGAGCTGGCGCGTGCGCGTTGCGTTGTCGCCGAGGCTGAGGTGGCGCTTGCCATGCGTGATCTTGGCGGTTCTCCGCGCTCGCTGATAGCGGCGGCGGCCACGCTCGATGCGCACGCCGATTACGCAAACGCGCTGCAAGCACGATTGATTTCGGCGCGCCGGCTATTGCTGCTCGGCCACCTGGAAGATGCAGCGGCTGCACTGGCTCACCTCGATGCGCGTGGCTTGCCGCCATCGCTGGCGGCGCTGGCCGAGTTAAGTTCTGCCGAGCTGGCGTTGCGCTCGTTGCATATCGGTCCAGCGCTGACTGCGCTCGCCCGTGCGCGCAAGGCGGCAGAGCGCGCCAGCGTGCCGGCGCTACTGGCTGAAGTGGCGGAAGTGCGCGCTGCGCTCGATCGACCCGCCGCCAGGAAGCTATTCGCCGGCCGCGAACAGCTGCTGCGTCTTGACGAAGTGGCAGCACTCCTGGATTCTGGCGCGCTGGTCGTCGATGCCTGCCGTCGCGGAGTGCGCGCCGATGGCGCATGGCAGTCGCTGGCGCGCCGGCCGGTGCTGTTCGCGTTGGCGCGGGCGCTGGCCGAGGCCTGGCCTGGCGATGTTGACCGGAAAACCTTGATCGCTGCCGCGTTCGGTGTCCGTCGTCCCAACGAGACGCACCGGGCGCGCCTGCGGGTCGAGATAGGGCGTCTACGTGCGCTGGTCGCCACACTGGCGCACATCGAGGCGAGCACAGACGGCTTTGTCATCAAACCGCGCGATGGGCGTAGCGTCGTCGTATTGGCGCCGCCCATCGACGGCGAGCAGGCCTCACTGGTGGCATTACTCGCCGATGGCGCAGCCTGGTCGACCTCGGCGCTGGCGCTGGCCCTGGGCGCCAGCCAGCGCACCGTCCAGCGTGCGCTCGCCGAGCTCGAAGCTGCCGGCAGGGTGCGTGCGATAGGACAGGCGCGGGCGCGCCGCTGGCTGTCGCCGCCGTTGACTGGATTCACGACAATCTTGTTACTCCCCGCAGCGCTCCCGTTCGCATAGAATTGTCTTACGGCGCCGATCCGAGCTGCGCCGCAAGGAGCGCGTCGATGACCAGCAAAGCAGCGAAAGACAAAAGCCAGGCAACGGCGCGAGCCGCCGAGATCGTGCGCGAGTACGGGCCTATGGCGGATCAAATAGCCGGCGTCACCCATGACGGCCATCGTGTCTGGGCCGCCACCGGAGCCAAGCTGGTCGCCTTCGATCCCGACAGCGGCGAAACCACCCGCACGCTGGACTGCGCCTGCGACGCTGGCACCGCCTTCGACGGCACCTACTTGTATCAAATTGCCGAAGCGCGCATCGACAAGATCGATCCTGCCAGCGGTGAAGTGGTGGCGTCGATCCCGGCGCCCAGCGGCGGGGGCGATTCCGGCCTCACCTGGGCCGAGGGCAGCTTGTGGGTGGGGCAGTACCGCGATCGCAAGATTCACCAGATAAATCCCCAGACCGGCGCACTCATCCGCACCATCGAGTCCAACCGCTTTGTCACCGGCGTGACCTGGGTCGACGGTGAGTTGTGGCACGCAACCTGGGAAGGGGACGAGAGTGAAATCCGTCGCATCCATCCGGAAAGCGGTGCTGTACTTGAACGGCTGGAGATGCCGCCCGGCGCCTTTGTCAGCGGGCTCGAATCCGATGGCGCCGATCTCTTTTATTGCGGTGGCGGCCCGAGCGGCAAGGTGCGCGCTGTGCGGCGTCCGAAGCGCGTGGCGGCATGATCACGCACCGCTAGGTTGTCTCGGCGTCGTCCAACCTGACGCCTGAGATTTTCACGAAGCTGTAGAAATAAAGACCGTTCTCAACCCGGTGGGCGGACTCACGCCCTCATGTAGCAAAACCAAGGAGAATTAATCATGACCATGCACACAACCGCAACACGCGAAGAATGGCTTGCAGCCCGCATCGGGTTGCTGGAAGCGGAAAAGGAACTGACCCGGCGCAGCGACGAGCTAGCGCGGCGGCGGCAGGAGTTGCCGTGGGTCCGGATCGACAAGGAATACCACTTCGACACCGATGAAGGACGCGCCACGTTGGCAGATCTCTTCAGAGGACGCTCGCAGCTGCTGGTCTACCATTTCATGTTCGGTCCCGACTACACGGCAGGATGCCCATCCTGCTCGGCGATTGCAGACGGCTTCAATGGCGTCGTCGCCCATCTGGCGAGCCACGACGTCACACTTGCAGCGGTATCGCGGGCGCCGCTGGCGAAGTTGCAGGCATACAAGCAGCGAATGGGATGGACGTTTCCCTGGGCGTCTTCGCTCGGCAGCGATTTCAATTTCGACGTCAATGTTTCAATCACCGAAGAGCAACAGCGCGCTGGCGGCGTTGAATACAATTACCGGCGCAGCGGCAACGCGATGGATGCAACAACCTTCCCTGAGCCTGTCATCCAGCAAGCGGCCTCGACCGGAACCGATGCCGCTACCTATACCCGTGACAGGCCGGGTCTGAGTGCATTCGTGCTTGAAGACGGGGTGGTCTACCACAGCTATTCCACCTATTCGCGCGGACTGGACGGCCTCTGGGGCATGTACCAATGGCTGGACCGCGCGCCCAAAGGGCGTAACGAGACCGGCGTCTGGTGGCGTCGCCACGACGAATACCAGCAGGCCGGTCAGCTGCAGGCCGCGAACAGCTGTTGCGGCTGAGTCAAGCCATGAGCGCTGCCGGTACCAGTACGGGAGCCGCGGCCTTGAGAGGCGCGATTTCCCGGCACGCCTTCTTCGGCGTCTCAGCGTTACTCTTCGCCGTCAGCGCGGCAGCGACCATCGTCTTGTGTGCGTCCATGTCGGCAATGGGGGAGATGCCGATGCCCGGCGGCTGGTCGTTGTCGATGGCGTGGACGCGGATGTGCGGGCAGAGCTGGCTCGGCGCTGTGGCGTCGTTCGTCGGCATGTGGATCGTGATGATGACAGCGATGATGCTGCCATCCCTGACGCCTGCGCTATGGCGCTACCGCCAGGCAATCGGCAGGGCGGGGGTGGCGCGTCTGGATCTGCTGACCGTATTGGTGAGCGCGGGATATTTCTTTGTGTGGATCGTGCTCGGTATGGCTGTCTTTGCCTTGGGTGCAGGACTGGCCGCGCTGGAGATGCAGCTGCCAGCGCTGGCACGCGCAGTTCCGCTAGCAAGCGGTATGGTCGTCCTGGTCGCCGGCGCGCTTCAGTTCAGCGGGTGGAAGGCGCGTCAGCTTGCCTGTTGCCTGCGAGCGCCGGAGCACGCAGGCGCTTTGCGGAGGAGCGCTGGCGCAGCCTGGCGTCATGGCCTGCGCCTTGGCCTCCACTGCGGGTACTGTTGCGCCGGACTGACGGCGGTTCTCCTCGTCATCGGCGTCATGGACCTGTATGTGATGGCGGCCATCACGGCAGCCATCACCGCCGAACGCTTGGCGCCGGGCGGTGAGCGCGTCGCGCGCTTCATCGGCGCCGTCATCGTCATGGCAGGGGCGTTCCTGATTGTGCGAGCAGTCGGGATCGGATGAGGCGACTGACTATCTGAAGGGACTGCGCGAAGTCGGAGATGCCGCCGAAACCGTCCGGCATGTCCGTGCGCAGGGTGATAAGGTCAGGAGAGAAGCGAGGTTTTTTCTACATATTTGCCGACGCGCGAAACGCCGGATAATCTCGGCCCAACCCCAGTTTCTCCAGGGTCAGGCGCGAATCATTTACATGACGCTTACATGACGCGTTTGCCATTGATCGCAACGCCTTGCGGGCCGAAGGTCGATTCCAGCGACAAACGCTTACCGTCGTCCTTGACGAATCCTTTGTCGACAAGCATTTTCAGCTGGCTTTCCTTCATTTGCCGTTGCTGCGCTTCCGGTATCGTATTTTTCTTGTCGACTGCATTCACAAATACGTCGCGGGCGGCATTCAGCGAGCCCTTGCCGGAAAAACGCTCCTTCAGCAATGCCATGACATTATCGCCGCCCAGCGCCTCAAGCGGAAAATCCTTGCCGTCCAGATGGGCTTCCAGGGTTCCGGCAACGTCGCCGTTCGGGGTCTTCAAGCTAAACCGGTCGACCTTGAAGCCGGGCGAACTGGTGATGAAACCACCGACCTGTTTCATCATGGCGCTCATGTAGGCTTTTTGTTTGGCTAGCTGCGCATTCATGTTCGCCTCGTCGGTGACGGCGCCCGCTGTTGCAGCGACCGGTGTTTTCGATGCTTCCAGGTAGAACGCCTTGGAGGCGGTCTGTAATTTCAGCAACGCATCCTTGTTCAGGTTGAGATAGGAAAAATCAACCCGAATATCGTCGGCGCTAAAGGCGTCGCCGAAGGTGCTCTTGTCGGCCTTGGCCTGGTAGAGCAGATCGAAGCTTTCACCGTGGTCCTTCAAGTCGGTGTCTATCGCCAGGTCCCGCAGCTTCAGGAGAGTGACGCCATTTTTGGTAGCGTCGATATTGTCCAGCTTGATATGGCCGTACTGTTTCCAGGTGTCTGCGGCCGATTTCTCGTCTTTATAATTGCCGTCGAGGTTGAGGCCAGCCAGGTTGATGTTGAGAAGGCCGTCGGTGACAGTCGCCGTCAGCGAGGGAACGTTGATTTCGTATTGCAGTTCCTCGCCGGTCTTGCCGCCGATCTTGAGCGCGAGCTGCTTTCCGGCGATGTGCAGGCCATCCTTGCTTTTCCAGTCGACGTCCGCAGCCGAGAACTTGCTGGAAAAACCGCCGAAGAACAATTTGTCCGTGCTGGCGTCGATATTGAAAGGCAGCGGAGTGGCTACGCCCTTGTCATCCAGCATGGTGATGGTGTGCGTGATCTTGGCCCAGCGATAAAACGGGATCGCGAATTGATTGATGTGATGTTCAACCACCAGGTGGATCGGTTGGGGTGCTGAAAGAAAATTGTAGTCGACCTTTGCCGTCGAAGAGAACCAGCCGCGCTGGAAGGACTCCAGTTTTGCGGTGACGGGAAAGGAAGATGTGCTCAAGGCATCGCCGGCATTCTTGTTCATCTCCGCTTCGGCGTTCATGCCGATTATGCCAGGAACGACGGCGACCCAGGCAACGACGAGTACGGCGCCGACGGCGATGGCTAATTGGGAACGTTTCATGTCATCTTCATTGAAATGGAGGAAACGTTGATATTAACTTAAGTATTGCATTGAAGTAAATATTTCTTCGATGCTATCGCTGGGTTTGCCATGCGCCATTGCCTGGCCTCTGGACCGGCGCAGCCCGGTCAGGGATGGTAAGCCGATTTACTGGAAAGTATGCAGGTAGGCCAGCAGATCGGCGATTTGTTTTTCATCGCCGATGCCCCAAAACCGCATCTTGGTGCCAGGGACGACATCGTTCGGGGACCTGATGAATGCCGCCAGGTTTTTATCCGACCACACAATCCCGGAATTTTTCATTGCTGTAGAGTAGTTGTAATCCTTGGTTGCCGCAGCGGGCCTGCCAAAGATGCCGTTCAATTGCGGCCCGAAGCCGCCTCTGGCGGAAGGGCCAACATGATGGCAAGACGCGCATTTATTGAATGCCACTTTGCCAGCCGCAACGTCGCCTGCAGCGTAAGCATAAGATCCGCTTGCGAACGACCACGCGATGAGTAGTGCCAGTTTATTCATTGAAAATCGGAAGGGCTGTCTGTTGAAGTTAGACGCCAATTGTAATGTGTGACGCCGCCGAAGGAGCGCAGCGATTAGAGCACGCCAGACACCCGGCGATAGCAGCAAAAACGATTGCGGCCCTTGTAGGAGAATATTTTATGTTGAGCAATATTTCAACGGCATGCGTGAGCGCGCCTGGAAAATGTCACGTCGCCCGTCGGATGGACTAAACTGAATTTCCAGTAGATTTAGAGGCTGTTGCGAACACACCTGGCGTTGTTGCGTCGGGGCGGCCATCCGCTCCTAGCCGTACTGCTCGTACTGTCTTCGTCGGCGCGCCTAGCCATCTGTGTTCGCAACAGCCTCTAAGGACAAGCGGTGACAGCCGCTGTGAAGTCCCGGCAATTGGTTCCGCTTGCGGACCGGCCAAACCAGGAGAAAACCATGGCGTTCAAAAGGCAAGTTCTGGCGGGCGTGGCGCTGACGGTGGCGTCGATCGCACCGGTTAGCGCACAGGCTCCGCTCATCGAAAAGAATGTATCGATGAAAATGGCGCTGGTCATCATGGAAGGGGCGATCGCCCAATGCACGAAGGACGGAAATAAGGTGTCTGTGGTGATCGTGGACAATGCCGGGCTGGTGCGTGCATCGCTTCGCGGAGACGGCACCAGCCCGCACACCATGGAATTCGCACGCAAGAAAGCTTACACGGCCCGTGCGCGCGGTCAGACTTCGCTTGAATTCATGAAGCTGACCGACGACCCGGCCAAAGCTTATCTGCGCCAGATTCCCGACGTCGTCGCCGTCGGCGGCGGTGTCCCGATCAAAGTCGGCAACGTCACGATCGGCGCAGTTGGCGTTTCCGGTTCGCCGGGCGGCGAGAAGGACGAAGTCTGCGCCAATGCCGGCATCGCCCGCGTGGCCGATCAGTTGAAGTGAACGGTGGCCTTGCTCTAAAGAGGCCTGGAAGTGAAGGGCGGTAAGCCGGGGCCTAATCGGCCCGTGGCGCTTTTGCACGCCGGGCTGGCTTGCTTTGCGTCGCACCTGGCTTTGTTGCCTTAAGAACCAGCGTTCCCGGTATGTGTTCTTTACCCCATCGCACCAACGCCAGCAGAATGTCCCCCATGGCTGCGCCCTTGGCGCTGAGCGTATAGGCGTAGCGCACAGGGCGCTCCTGGTAGGCTGTGCTGACGATAATGCCGGCCTGTTCCAGGCGCTTCAGGCGTTCGGCGAGTATGTTGGTGGGAATGCCCTCCGGCGAATCCAGCAACTCCCCATAGGTGCGCTTACCGTACAGCATGTCCCGAATCACCAGCAGTGACCATTTGTCGCCAATCAAATCGAGCGTGTTCGCAGCCGCACAGCGGGAGCGCCGAAGTCCATCCAGGTCTTTGATCTTCGTAGCCATGCATTGCCTCCGCTATCCACTCTATTCACGCTACACATCAAACTATACATTACGCTATACATGATACTTGCAAAATGCAAGTTGCTATCCTACAGTGGATTATACTTGCAAAGTGCAAGTGACTATAGCCAAAGGATACATCATGTCGAACACTCTTTTGTCGCATTCCACCCAACCGGGATTGGCCGCCGTCCCGGGGACAAAGCTGGTCGTCGCAAGTGTGCTTGCAGTGTGGCTTGTCGTCGTGACATGGTTAGGCGCAACCGGGGCATTCGTCACGCCGGCGGGCGCGCCGCCACTGCCGATCCTGATCAGTGTGGTGCTGCCGCTCACGGCGTTCTTTGCAGGATACTGGCTTGTGCAGCCATTTCGCCGACTGGTTCTGGCGGCCGATCTTCAAGTCATGGTCGGGATACACGCCTGGCGCTTTGCCGGTTTGAGTTTTCTGGCCCTGTACACATACGGCATCTTGCCTGGCAGCTTCGCCTTACCCGCAGGGCTTGGCGATATGGCAATCGGTGTGACCGCGCCATGGATGCTGGCCGCACTCATCCGCCAGCCCGCTTTTGCCGCCAGCAAAACCTTCGTAGTGTGGAATGTGCTCGGGATAATCGATCTGGTGGCGGCCATGGCCGCAGGAGCACTCAATGCAATATTTGCTGCCAACGTCGCCGGAGAAGCGAGGATCGACCCGATGGTGCAGTTGCCGCTGGTGCTGATCACCGCCTACCTGGTGCCTTTTCTTGCGATGCTGCATGCGGCCGCGCTGCTTCAGGCGCGACGCCTTGCCGCCATCCAGGCTGGGAGCGGTTCAGATCAAGGGTGACGCGGGGGCGGGGCAGGGTTTCAATGCCCCCCGACGCGTAAATAGGCCACCAGGTTATCCAAGCCAATTTCCGTACCGCGGATCCTGTCTTGCCGGTCTTCATAGCCGTCCAGAAAAACAATCTGCTCGGTGAACACCATTTTCGATCCGGTGGCGGAAGGTTGAAACTCCACTGTCGCCAGCGATGTGGAAATCCGCTTCTCGCTCAGATACATGTTGAACGCGTAGATGATGCGCGCATTTTCCACGATGTCGAGGTAGTAGCCCTCAAACCGATGCACCGTCCCGTCCGGCGCCATCACGCGGTTCGTTTCTTGCCCTCCGGGGCGGAAATCCAGCGTCATTTCTTCGGTGATCATTGCATCGTCGCATTTCATCCACGCCTTTTTTACGTCGGCGCTTGCCCATGCCCGAAATACTTTCGATGGCGGCACCGAGAAGGCGCGTTCGATAACGAAGGTAGAGTGCAAAGCGGATAGGTTGCTCATGGTTCTTCCTCATCATTCAAATACTGCTCAAGCCGGTCGAACGCCCGGTGCCAGCTGCGCTTGCGCTCTTCCACCCAGCGTTCCAGGTCTTCGAACGCATTCGGCGCAAGCTTGTAAGTACGAACGCGTCCCGATTTTTCGGAGAGAACAATGCCGCTGTTCTCGAGTACCACCAGATGCTTAAGCACCGTTGGTAACGACATCGGTATCGGCTGCGCCAGCTCTTTGACGGAAGACGGTTCGTGGCTCAATCGCTCAACCAGTGCGCGTCGCGTTGCATCCGACAAAGCGTGAAACTTCGCGTCAAGAGTCTGTTGTGTCTGTTGCGCCGTCATTGCTCGCCCGTTCTAAACCGTGCAGGAATCGCATCGGCGAAGGGATAGAGATGGAAATAGGGCTGAGCCTCCTGTATGACCCGTTTCACGGAAGGCCTCTCCATCAGCCGTTCAAAATAGGCATGCAGATGTGCGTACTCGCTGGGGAAGCGCTGCAGGGTGCTGGCGTAAAAGAGCGCGGGGACGGCAGCGCAATCCGCCATGGTGAAATGAGACCCTGCGACCCAGGTGCGTGAAGCCATGCGTTCTTCCAGCATGCCGTACGCCAGATCCAGCGTAGCATGCTCTTTGCCCATGGCGCCCTGCGCACCGGTATGGCGATTGGCTACGATCTGTTGCATCGGGATATGGACGTAAATGTCAAAGAAGCGATCCCATAGCCGCACGTCCAGCGCTGCATCCCAATCGGCTGGAATCAAGGGCATTTCGCCGGCAAAGAAATGGTCCAGGTATTCGATGATGATCGTGCTCTCAGGTACATCGCGATGGCGCACATGATCGTGGAGAACCGGGAATTTTGTGAATGGCCAGATGGCACGCAACTCGCTGCGGTCGGCCTCATTCCCAAGGTCGATGAAGCGCTTTTCGAAGGCGATATTGTTTTCGTAAAGCGCGATCAGCACTTTGTGGCAAAACGAAGAAAGAGGATGGTAATAGAGGGTTAAGGCCATATTCCGCTCCGTGAGTGATTGGTAAATGCAATACTTTCACATTTGTGAAAGTATTGCAAGCACCGCGTCTGCGCTTGATGCGCAAGCCTGCTGATCGTTATTTCAGGGGGGCTGCCGTCGCTACTCCCCAAAAAATGGGAAAGCTTCGCCGTATTTGACGGCGATCTAGTGCTCGACTGTCAACGTTGCCGGGTTCGGGAACATAAAATTTGCGGTATGGTCATGACTCGACATCAATGTGCTACGCAAGAAGGCCAGGCAATTCGGTTGCCGTCTGCGATGCGATCACTCGCCAAAAATTAACGAAGGAAATTGATGATTGTGGAACGCATTCGGCAAACTATTTCTGCAGGAACGATACTGCCAAGACCCGTTGCGAAGACCGGTTATGTTGTCAAAACATGGGGCCGTAGAAGGGGCGAAGCGGCGCTGATCTATTACATTCCGAATCATCAGCATCCAGAAAATCGGATTGCCCGCGGTGTCGCCGAATCCGAATTTGAGAAGGCGTTCGCCGAGCTGCAAGCATCCGGAGAATTCTGTCGCGCCTGGTTTCAAGTAAATTTGCGAAGATGCGACAAGGAGAACTCAGGCAACTTCCACACCATCGGCGGCGTTTTCGAATTGCTTGGCGAGGCAAAGTATTTGCGGCCAGGTGTTTACAAACGCTGTATCGACATCGGAGATGACAGATCCTAACTGACTCGAATCTGTATTGGAAAATCTTTTCCAGGCCTACATAGTGGAGAATAAAAAATGAAAAAAAATAATGAAATGAATGAAATGGTCTGTCCGCATTGCAGGAAAAAGACTTCACGTGGGGCCTCTGAATGCCATGGATGCCACGCGACAATTCAGTACGGCCCGCCATCATGGGCATTTCCTGTGCTTGCCTTGGAGAGTACTATTGCCGGTTTGATGGCGTCAAAATTTTCCCACGAAGTATCATTTTTTATTCCCTGGCTGATCGCGATGGGCGCATTCGCGGCCGGTTGCGTCTTCCTGGAAAAAATATTTTACGATCGTGTTCAGTTCAAACTTGGCCGCAGGGGATAAATATGGCTGCGAAAGAGAGGGCTAGATCTCACAGCAGCATATTATTTTCGTGTTTACCTTTGTTTCAAACGCACTTTCCGATTTCACATTCCAATAATCCGAACTGATCTGGATTTCACTCGCCGGGATAGAACCATCCCTCTATCCAGGTTTTCAGGGCGTTAAAAGTGTTTCTAATACTCGTCCAGGCATTCGGTAACCATGCCACGACATCATTGACTATCTGCACGATGAATGCGGTCAAGTTGAGTATCAAGTCAGTGACATACGCGCCAATCCTATCCAATAAATCGACGATATCGCTTTGAACGCCAGGGTGCGCGGTACCCAGAGACGCAGCCTCGTCGTAAAGCATATCGATGACGACCGTTAGATCGCCCTGGACACGCTCATGGATTCGCTGCATGCTGTTTCTGAAAACCGCCAGTTCGGTCTGGTGGGCGTCATTTTGGTGAAGTTTTACCGTTGCGTCCTCAACCATCATTTGAATCGAATTTACCGCAGCACGTACCGAGTCCTGTGCATTGATTTCCAACGACATAAGCAGATAATTTTTTTTCGCCGAAGGAGACGATTTATCGCGTTGAAGAAAGTAAAAATGCGCTGCCAGCTTCGCCGACGGAACAAAGGAGAATCCCCTTGGCCTGCCAATCCATTTTTTGCAATGTGTACGATGTTCCTCAATGATTTCGTAAAACTTACTCACTCGACTCTCCTTTTACATCATTAGGTCAACAAGATTTCAGTACTTGCTGTTGAGAGATAGCAATGTCTCCCTCAAAGATGATGGTAAAACGTGGACGCCGATTCCTCCACTGTCAACTGTGTCAGTAAATCATTCTTGCCGCTGCTGCAAACTTGAGAATGAGGCTGGCGTCCGGCAAGCTTTTGGAGCTGTGCTTGTTTGCCCTCGATGTCCTTCCGGCAATCGGCCACGCCAAGGTATTGGCCGCTTTTTTAAGCTTACCGGCGACATGAGGAAGAATTGATGTTTTTCCGGTTCCGGTATTTGTTGAGATGCAATGTCATCGAAGCGCTGCAACGCCAGAGAGACAGATCAGCACTTCCGTAAATTCAATTGCATGACGCGCAAGCCTCCGATGAGGCAATGAGGATCATGAGCAAGCGTTTCGAGATCAGTCGTAATGTCGTTTAATTCACTTTCGGTCGCCAGCTTGGCGGCCAGAACGGGTTGCTTGATTTGCTCAAACGTCCGCCAAAGCAAGCTCTTTTCTTGAGGCGTAATCAACGCTGGTTGATTAAATGCGACTCCTGCAACCTCCACGTCAAGAAGTTGCGCGTATTGCCACAGTCGGGCGCTGCAATCGTAGTGGAAACCTGTCGCCGCGCTAAGTGACGTAAACAGCGCACTCGCTCGCTTGACGGACTCGTGCTCGGGGTAACAAAAGAAAGGAAACACCGGTTCTTCAATGATCATTGATCCGCCACGCCGGCACGATGCCAGGACGTTGTGGAAGAAGGGGGACCATTCCTTGACGTGCATCAGCAGGAAGCGGCAATATGCGACGTCGAACGATTGAAGTTCAAGTGGGGTCACTCCCATGTCGTGATGCAGAAATTGCACATTCGCGACGACGGCTTTTTCCTTCTTTTCCTGGCATATGTTCAATTGCGCATCTGAAGTGTCGATACCGAGAACCTTGCCGCCACGCGATTGCAACTGCTGCGCGAGCCAGAATGCCATATGGCCATGCCCGCATCCGATATCCAGCACATCCAGCGCTTGCACTGCAGCTTGCGCCCGTAGAAACGTCTGGCTACCGGGGTTATAGAGATTGGCCAGAATGTTAAGGCGCTCCTGATCGGCCGCACCGACATTGAGCAAATAAGATGGCATGTTCTTGGACATAGTTTTCCTCGATTGAATAAAAATGCACATTCAAGGAGCGATGAAATGCTTCGGACACCCATCTTCACGTCCCGAGGCGAACAACGTCATTGCGTTGTCCGTTGCCAGTCAAGATCCGATAGTCAGCCGCATGTGAGCCGCATGTGAGCCGCATGTGAAACGCATGTCAGCCGTGTTTTCCGATTCTTATGTCACTCCAACGGCAGCCATGGCCTCGTGCGACGACAGGCTGTATATCGTGTGATATGTACAAGTATGATTCTAGGTCTGAAAAACAGAGAAGATAGCTGGTAAATATACCTGGCATAACAGGTGCATTCGATCAAAAGCGGAAACGTCCCGGCAGGAGATGATCGCTGTAATGCCAGGTTAGGTTTGCTAATCGTAGGTGGCGCTCAATGTCACGTCGCTGAATGCTTGCTTGGCATTGAGCAAAATGTAATACCAGCGGCCAGCAGCCGGACTTGCTAGCGAGATATTTTCTCTGTTTCCAATGTTGATGGAGGCAGTATCGTAAGAGCCGATAGTCGGGTAACGATCAAGAGCAATATACAAATCTACATCGCCGCTTCCGCCGCTAGTCCGTAATGTGAGGTTTTTTGCTCCGCTGGGCAGCAATATATAAGCGTATGCACTGCCAGATGAAGACAATCCCTTGATCGCACAATTCCTGCCTAAATTGCTTGATGACGGGCAGCTCGGCAGTGCCGGGCCTTCGGGTAGCGGCGGCTCGCCGATAGTGCTTGCGGTCTTGGCCCAGTTGGCAAATTCGTTGTCGTAGCGAGCGCCGATGTAAGCCATCGTATTTTGATAGCCGTCGTAGTCGCCGACACGGAATTTCGACACAACTGTATCGACATCATTCCGGTGACGTTCGACCATGAAACGCGTCGCCATATATCCCCAGCGATACGCCCGCGTCTGGTAATCCGTCATCGAATAGGTATTCCCGAAAATCTGGCTCAGCCGGTAAGTACCGCTGTGAGCGACATCGATCGCTTCTTGATTATCGTTCTTCCTCGATAGGTATTCTGCGATGCCCTCAATCCACCAGACAGTGGGTTTCATGGTGCTGGCGTTAAAGTCGCCAAACATGTCGAAGCGCCCATCCAGATAATGGATATATTCGTGTTCCAGATTCCATATCTTGAATTCCGGACGCATCCAGGATGCTTCGTGGGCAATAAAGCGCGCCTGGTTACCCGGAACATCGGGGCTCCCTTCCAGATACATGCCGCCGTTATTGGTGCTGATGCCGTATATCGCAGCCGCATATTTGTTGTAGTTGCTGTAGTCATCGAAGACCACGACTTCCAATGAAGCATTTCTATCGTTTGCCACTGGCGTCCGATTGGTTTGCAGCATATCGTGGAAGTAAGACTCCTCCGTCTTCAACAGTGCGCACGACGCTTGCATCTGCGCGGGGTTCATTTCCTGGGCGCGAATGCTGATGGTGGGACTGCAGGTGTATTTGTTTTTCAGTACCGCATTGGCGAGCCTGGCCTCGAAATCGCAGGTGCCGTATTCGGCGCAATTGGCATTGTCGTTGTATTTGACGGCGATCGCTGCAGCCAGCCATAAGTCGCTATCGGCGCCGGTCATGGTAGTCGTGGCCAGCAGATTTTGGATCATGGCCTTGACGCCGGCTTTTTGTGCCGGGTATTGAAAGAAGCGGAATGCCTCGTTAGCGGCATCGGTAAGCTGATAGGCGGTTTCAGTGGCCTGCAAGGCACTTTTATTGTTGACGACGAAATTGTTCAACGCTGTCGGATACGACACATCATTTTGCAGAAGCGGCCTGCCGTCGCTGCGGCCATGTGCGTAGAAAATAACGGTCAACACGCCGGTAAAGCCACCCGCAGCGCTAGGCTGGCGCAACGCTTGCGCGGCATCCGGGTTGCTGGCGGTATTGGTGTAGCGCAGCACCAGGTTTTTCATGGTGCTCAGGTAATAGGCTTCGTCGCTCATATTCGTAATGAGCTTCATCGTTTCGCCTGCGGTGGATGGGGCGACGCTGTTGGTCTTGAACAAAACATTGCCATCGACCAGCTGTTTGATCGGCGGGCGCAGGACGCTCACCAACGACGCGGATGGATTAGGAATGACATTGCCGCTGGCCAGATAATATCCGGCGCGCAGATAAATCAGCAGGTTGACCATTGCGCGATTGCTGGCATTGTAAATCCCTGCTTCCTGGCTGAACCGGTTGGCGACAGCGTTGAAATTGCTGGCGGAATATACCTTCGCAGCCTGGGTCGCATTCAGCGAAAACAGGCCGTAATGGCATTCGTAGTCAGGCAGGTTGGCGATATAGTCGGCCAGCGCGCTACCGTCGTAAGCCGCCAGTATGTCCATGTCTTTGCAGTCCGGAGTAGTGGCCATTCTTTTCACACGATTGCCTGCTCCCGGGCGAGTCTTGGCATCGTTCAAATCTGTGCGTGGCTTGTTGCTGGGCGGTAGATTGTATTTCGACTGCTCTGGCGATGGCGGCAGCGATTGTCTCGCGCGCGGCATCGGCGCCTGATGCGGTATGGCGGGTTCCTCTGAAGCGCCTTTTCCTGATTCAGCTCTCGCATAGTCGAACGGTAACGCACCGAGAAGCATTAAACCTGCAAACCACAATACCTTTTTTGAAATCAGCATCTAATTGTCACCCCACAATGAATTGAATCGGCATGTCTCCTCACAAGAAGTTGTGAGCAAGCGTCACCGGAGTGGCAAGGTACAACAATTAAATTGAGACAAGTAACTGTCAGAACTGACAGCACTGAGAGACTGGGTCCGACAACAGGAGCGCCGTCCAGCCGGTGGCGATAACTTGCTCGGGGCAAGCTTTCTGCCCCTGCAAGCATTGATGGCGTTTAGCGTGCGAGTGATGCAGGCGAGGCCGGCCAGATCCGAGATGCTGCCTGAAGAACGCAAGCACCTTGGCGTTAAAGTCAGCATGGAAAGCCGCACGGTCGAAACCAGGCCGGTCGCTGCAAATTTCAGTTTTTTATGGGTTGCTGCGCCGACGAAATAGGCTCAAGCACAACTCTCAGGGCCAGACTGCGTACCGCTCGTCCTGATTTTTTTTCGGCGGTCTCCCATCAGAGTCCGTAATTCTCCAATAGATAGACCTGTCACTTCGTGCATACTGATTAACAGCGTAGCGCCTACAGACAAACGACGATGGCGTATATTGCTTATCACTGGCGGCGCAACTCCCAGCGCCTGACTGAGCGCAGTATCGGTTTTCAATTTCAACTTTGCGATCAATGTATCCAGCAAGCGATCTGGATCATATGACGCTGCTTCTTCATCTGACTTGCTGTTTGAGGCAGCATCAAAAGCGGTGTGAACGGTCATTATTAATCCGCCTATGATTGGCAATATCAGGCCATCTCTGTCAGGGACGCTTGAAAATGACCCGTTCGATGAAAAATCTCTCCAGGCACATGCTACCGACTACAAATGTCGTCATCCCGAAAAACCAAGCTAGCAATGAGAAATCAAAGACGGGAATTCTTGATACCTGCACCCCCAAAAAAATACTCACTATGACTAGTGCAAGGTAGGCCATTCGAGGCGCCCCATATTCAATTTCTGCTTTGCATCCAATGCAGACGTTTTCTCCGAAGCGCAATGTTTCGTCGCAGTGCGGGCATATCATCTCGTTCATGTTTTTCTTTAAATAGAATATGAATTCACCGTCGCTTGCCTGGTTTCAAGCACGCTTGCGGCAGATCATGCAGAGGGAATCACCCGATAAAAATTGCCCTTTGCTGCGAGTCCGCTTGCATGGCCCCTTGCATCGCTGTTGGGTGTGATTGATCCAGGTAGTGCCGTTTGTCGTCCGACGAAATGCTTCTACTGCTTGCGGGTGTGTATTCATCTCGTTGCATCTCTTTTCGATATTCCGATGAATAGATTGTAGCCAGCCATGTCGCAAACAAATAGCCAAAAAAAGTTAAATAGATCACAGTTTGCAATCGTTCACAATATTTCGATGTGGAGCGAATAAATGCTTCGGAATGGCTGGACAGATGTCAGATGTGTTGTAACTGCTGTTGGGGACGAAGCTGTTCAGTTTTATGGATGGTTCATCGCCATTCTTTGCTCTTATTGTTTTGGAGTTTTTAAATAGTGACATTTATTAACATTGGCGCACATCACTTAAGAGACCATAACTGTAAATCATTGCGTCTTCAGCGCTAATTTCATTTACAGATGAGCCATTCTTTGATATTTCTTTGTCTACGAAAAATCATCAGAGGCAGCGTATGGCACAGGATGCAAACGATTGGATGTTAGCGCTTGGTATCGGCGTCCAGCAGGCTTATCACCTTCATGTCCCTCGTGCCGGCGTCAGTGGCAAAGCGTTCAGTGTCGTCAGCTTCGATGGCGTGGAAGAGCTTGGCGAACCAAACCGCTTTGTGATTCGCCTGACGCATCCTCAGTCTGATTTACCTCGTTCCTCCTTTGTCGGCATGCCGGCAACCTTTACTATCACCCCTCCCGCCTTGCCCGGCGTACCTGCACTGGGAACAGGGCGCAAGACCCAAGGCGTGATCACCGGCTTTCAACAGCTCGATAGCAATCCAGATGTCGCCACCTACGAGGTGGTGCTGGAATCGCGCATTGCGCAGTTGCGCAACGTCACGCGCTGCCGCCTGTTTTTGGAACAAACATTTCCCAAGATTATTGAAACCATCCTGCGGGAGCATGGCTTTGCTGGCGACAACAGCCATTTCAGTTTTACGCTGCGACGCGACTACGAGAAGCGTCCGATCGTCACGCAATGGCACGAATCGGATCTGGCCTTCATTCAACGCCTGTGCCGCCGCAGCGGGATCTGGTTTCGGATTGATGCCGGCGAGTATGGGGAGATTGTTCACTTCGGCGACGACTTCACGCATTACCGGCGCAGTCCGGCATTATCCGCGCCGTTCAGCCAGGACGCCGGACTGGAAAGCGTCGGCAGCGAAACCGTACGGGCATTCGAAACCCATGCCAGGCAGATCCCGCAATCCTACATTGTCAGAGACTACAACCGCCTTGCCGCACCGGCCCCGATAGAAACCGAAGTCAACCTTGCTCGCAACGACAAGACCACTTTCGGCAATGCGTATGCTTTTGGCTCAATGCACCTGAGCAAAGAACAGGCCGAATGGGAAGGGCGCTTGCGTCATGAAGCAGGCCTGTGCGAACAAGTCGTCTATCAAGGCAAAGGCAACGTCCTCGGACTGGTTCCAGGCGCTGTGTTCCGCTTCACCAACAGAGCCTTGCCGGACGCCGAATACGGCCAACTGATTACCAAAATTACTCATCACGGCGCACGCGATACCGCCTACCACAATAGCTATACAGCGATTCCGTCCGACCGTATCTATCGTTTGCCACTCCATGAGGACGCATGGCCCAAAGTCGATAGCACGGTGAGCGCCAGGATCGCCTCGCCGGATCGTTACCCCTATGCCTACATGAACAAGGCTGGCGACTATATGGTGCAGTTCGACTTTGACCGCGATCCGCGTCAAGCCGGATTGAATAGCTGCTGGATGCGCCTCGCCAAACCATTTGCCGGTCCCTTGCAGACCGGGTTTCACTTCCCGCTGATCGATGGAGTTGAAGTCGCCGTCGCCTTTCACAACGGCGATCCGGACCGCCCCTATATTGCCCATGCATTGCACGACAGCCAAAACACAGACCTGATCACCAATGAAAACCGGTGGATGAGCCGCAATGAAATCCGCACCCAGAGCAACAACAAGTTGCGGATGGAAGACTGGGAGGGTGAGGAACACGTCAAGCTGGCGACCGAGCTCGGCAAGAGCCAACTCAATTTAGGTCACCTGGTCGACGCAAAGAAGCAGAAGCGTGGCGAAGGGATGGAAATCCGGACCGATTTTTGGGGAAGCATCCGTGCCGCCAAGGGGCTATTTCTCTCTGCCGATGCGCAACCGAAGGCCAACGGGCAACAACTCGACATGCTGGCAACTGAGGCGCAACTGGAGCAGGCGCTGGCACAGACGCAAGCATTGGCCGAGACAGCGAAAGCTGCGCACGCCAGTGTGGCCGAATACGAAAAGCAAAAGGCATTATTCAATGACACGCTGAAGCAGTTGAAAAAAGCGTGCATCGTGATGAGCGCACCCGCCGGCATCGGCCTTGCATCGGGCGGCAATCTGCAGCTGAGCGCCTCACAAAATCTGATCGCTACCGCTGGCGGAAATGCCGATATCAGTGTGATGAAAAAATTCACGGTGGCCGCTAGCGAAGCGATTTCCCTGTTTGCACAAAAGCTCGGCATCAAAATCTTTGCCGCCAAGGGCAAGGTCGAGATTCAGGCGCAAAGCGATGAAATGCTGCTGACCGCATTGAAGGATCTGAAAATCACCTCCGTTAACGGTAAGCTGGTTCTTTCTGCTGACAAGGAAGTCTGGATCGGCGCCGGCGGCTCCTATATCAAGATCATGCCGGAAGGGATCGAGAACGGTACACCGGGCGATATCTACGAAAAATGTGCGGTATGGAGCAAGGAAGGCGCTGCGTCGATGCAAATCGCGGCGAACATGACAGCCGGCGTCAAGGACATTTTGCCGGTGAGTTCCTTATTGTTTGGTACTGCGGCCTCGCCGGCATCAATAAGCTACCTGCCAGCTGGAATGCCGTACAAATTGTTTGCCGATGGCGAACAGGTAAAACAAGGAAAGATCGATGCAACCGGCCAGATTCCGGTTACTCACCGTGCCCCGACCAAGCAGTACAGCCTGGAGTTGGCAAACGGTACCACTTACAAACTACCGGTGTCTGACGCATACCGTGGCGATGCGGATAATGGCGCGCAGGCAAATGCCGGATTTCATTTTCATGAAGCGACACCGGGCGCCGATGCCATAGATCGGGCGCATCACCGGCAGGCATACAACGATTTGCTCAATTCCGACGAGGAAAGCTAAGAGATGACACAGCAACAGTCAATTGTCGTTCCCATCGCACTGTCGCGTACCAACACCGCGACGCTCACTTTGCCGTGGTTCGTGCAGCGCACTGAATACCTGCCTGCCCCGGCAACGTATAAGCCGCTCGTCAACGGCGAGGAAGCTTTCGGTGCTGTCTACGACGCGATCCTCGCGGCGCAGCATACGGTGGATATCATTTGCTGGGGCTTCCAGCCTTCGATGCAGTTCAAACGCGGTCCCGGGGTAAGCGCTCTATGCATCGGTGACCTGCTCATCAAAAAGGGGCGGGAAGGCGTGAAAATCCGTTTGCTGTGCTGGGCAGATTTTCTGCACCTTGCGCAAGCGTCGGAAAACTCCACGCCCGGTGACGGCTTCTGGCGAAGCCTTTCTACTCAGAATGAAAATAACACGCAGCGCGAATACGACCGCAACTGGTACTACCAGGCTCGCGCAGCAGGGTCGCCGGAGCAACAAGAATTTATTGGTAATCTCAGGGCGACTACGACAGCACATTCACAGGATGTAAGCGCGCGGCCTCAGTTAACCGTGCCGCCCTTGAAGAACATTCAAGTGGGCACCCGGGATTTTTCTCTCTCTGACCGTGCGGAGATTGTCTACCGGGAATTAATGCATCGCTCGGACAAAGATCTGAGCAAAATAGCTGTCGTAGGTAGTTTTGGTTTAGAACCATCACATCATCAGAAAATGATTCTGGTGGACTATGAGGCGCCGGAGCAAGCACTGGGTTTTGTCATGGGCCACAATACGCTCGACACCTACTGGGACAACGATGCCCATGGTTATGCACGCATGCATCCAAACTTCGGGCGTAACGGCGAGACGCCGCGCCAGGACATGTCCAGCCTCGTCACAGGGCCGGTGCTGGCGTATCTGAATGAGAATTTCTGTCAAGCCTGGAAGCGCACCACCAACGTTGACTTGCTGTCCAAGCGCAAACCGCTTGCGTCTGCCCTGAAAGTGCGTCGCGACATGGGAACCGCTGTCATGGCGCAAATCACCCGCACCCAGTCGCAAGAAGGTAAGCAGGATATCAAGACGCTGTACCTGCAAGCCGCAAACAACGCGACGCAGTTTATTTACATCGAGAACCAGTATTTCAGGTGGAGCGCGCTGGCCACGCAAATCAAGGCGATTGCCAAGCGCCATGTTGAATGGGGACGCGATCCCGGCCAGGACGGACCCATCCATCTGTTTGTCGTGACCAATTCGAGTGATGAGGGTATGGGTGACGGCACGGTAAGCACCTACAACATGCTCAACAGTCTTGGACGTGCAGACGTGATACCCGGTGTGGCAAGACTCGAGCGCGACGATCAATTGCTGGCGCAACGCGATGCCGCCCAGCAGCAACTGGAGCGCGCGCAAATGACGCGACAATATGTTGACAGCGACAAGCAGGTGCAAATGGCGCAGCAAAAACTGGATACGGTCAATCAGCAGCTCAGTGAAAACAAGAAGGCGATCATTCCAATGGAAATTCCCGGCCTGAAAGTCCATGTGTGTACTTTGGTTGCACCTGATTCGCCCGCAGATGCCTGGATGCCGGTGTACGTGCACAGCAAGATTATGATTGTCGACGATGTTTTTCTGACGCACGGTTCGGCGAATATCAATGTACGCAGTATGGAAGTCGATAGTGAACTGAATATTTGCCATGAGAATGCGGCGGTGACGCATCCGTTACGACGACGATTGTGGAATATTCATACCAAAGGACTGGGGGCGCAGGATAAGGCGGTGGATGCTTTTAAGACCTGGAGAGATATTATTCAGAAAAATTCCGACCGCCAAGCAAGCAAAGTTCAATCTCCATACGCCTCGTTGGTCGGCTTTTATCGTGCCTCAACAAAACGCAGTCGATTGGACTGAACTATGAACCGAACCGTTTTCATCCTTTCGCTTGCATGCCTCCTTTGTTCTTGTTCAAATAAGGAAAATCCCTTGGCCGATTTACCCGACATGAGCGCCGTGCGCGCCAATCTCGCCTTTACCTGTACCCACGAAGCGGACCATTTACCGCCGCTCGATCCCGAAGTCGATAGTATCTTCCAGTACGGGCGCTCGCTAGAAAAGAAAGAAGGACCGAAGAATTTCAATGAGGTCGCCCGTTATTACCGGATCGCCGCAGCGCACGGCCACTACAAGGCCAATCACAATCTGCAGCTGTTGGTGTCGGAAGGTTCCGCTTCGTCCCCAGATCCTGAGAAGGAAAGCGTTGCACTGGCCGACCAGTTGATCAAGGCGGGCGTACCCAGTGGCTATTACGATATAGGACACTACTTGTTGAACGGCTATGGTTTCAAGCTGGACGAGGAGATGGCTCGGCGTTTCATCCGCAAGGCGGCTGATCTGGGCAATGCGGATGCACAGTATTATGTCAGCAATCTGCTTGCGCCTGCAGACAACGCGCCAGCGATTGCCAAACAGATGCGTCGCTGCGCAGCTGATCAGGGGCATGGTCAAGCAGCAAGTGCTTTAGGAATCAATTATCAAAATAACTCTTTGTTTCCGGAAGCCGTTCAAGCTTTCCAGAAAGGTGTAGTGTCTGGGGATTCGCAATCGGCATCCTTTTTAGAGAATGGTTTCAAGGGGCCTCCATCAACCGAGCTATTGTATTATCTTGCCGTCTCCAACGATCCCGAACGCTCGCAGCGCTACAACCTGATTGGTAAATTCATTGATGCCAACGATGGTCGCAACCCAAAGGTCCCAGACATTGACAAGATCGTACCTCTTCCCCCCGCCAAGCTGCCGGCATGGGACGGAACATTCCAGTGGAAAAAGGAGCAGGATGCTGCAGTGCCTCCGCCGAAGCCGTCGGACGACCTCATCGAGCGCTTAAGCAAAGCCAAAAATCTCGATCCGGCCACCGGCCTGCCGCTGTCGCCATCGGCAAGTAAAACCCCGCAGGGCAAGCAAGCGTCAAACGTGGCTGCACGGCTGCCGCTAGGCGCCATTGTGCGAACTGGCGAACGTTGCCCAGAAAACGGCGTATGGTGTAGCCAGCTTGACGCAAGTCGGGGAAATAATGCCAAGGAAAATTTTAGGAAAGGCGACCTCATGCCCCTGCTGGTCGTGTACCTGGACCGCGCTGCATGGCTCGAACAATTAATCGGTCCACGCCGGCAAAGCGTGGAAGTTGCGTGGAAACTCGTTTCTTATGACGACAAAAAAGTGTAATTACTCGGAGTTTATATGCAACTTTTTGCATTTTTGCTGTATGCCAATGTGCTGCTAGGTCTTTTCTGGTTGATTTACATTCCAATCAAGTTCGTAATGATGCGAGATAAGGGACAGAGTGGTTGGTTTTGGCTGACTCGGAAGAAGCTTATTTGGATAGCACTGTCCTATTTGCTCGGGGCATTGTTTTTGTGGTTACTTTCGATGCTGATAGATCTTGGCAGTCCTGGGGGCGCTGCCGGGACAAGCCCATTGTTGGAAAATTTTTTATTGGGCTGGAGCATTGTTTACTTGTTCTTTGGTGTTGTCGCAATTTTCGCCATTATTGGCTATGACCCGCAAGTCGCACCAGAAAACAAGAGTTCCGAATCGCTGCCGTTGGATGCGAGAAAAGAAACTTGACTGAAAATATAATAATCACAATTGCCCCTGCCGCAATCAAAGGTCCCTGCCAATGGCAGCAACCAGCCTGTGCGTATCTTCGCTCATGAGTTGCGCAAGCAGATCTGGAGCAAGTTATTCGGCATCAACAGCGGCTTGCGTTCGGCGAGCTGCGTGCGCTGATGAAAGATCGTCGTCAGAAATTCCGCATTAGTCCCCAGACCGAGCAATCTATGTCACGCCTAACGCTCGGCGCGCCGCAATGCCGATTGTTCCTTGCCATAGTTATCTCGACAGTCAGCATTGCAAAACAGCGGACCAGCAGTCCATTATCTAAAGAGGACGTGTGATGATGAAATTCGACATATTTTCACAGATAATTGTTACTTCAATCTTTGGCATCAGCCTGTCAGTATGTTCAGCTCAAGAAATACCTGCCGATTGGAAAATGGAATGCGTCGGACGGTTGCAACTTAGTTTTCCAAGTGAGGTTGATGTTGCCGGATACACGTTTAAGAAATTGGAAGAACAAATTGATGGCGGTGGGGAGCCGCAATTTCAATTTCAAGACGGTAGTGCGGCGAATTGGAGTTCTCTGCAATATGGAGGTTTGATATACACCAGTAACTCATTAGAAAAAAAAGAATATTCTGAGCTAGAAATACATATGAAAAAATGGATGGAAAACTCACGTTTGTCATCTTTAAATAGAAAAAACGAAGATGCAAAAAATCGTCAGTTTGAGATATTAGCTACGAATCCACAAACCGGAATGGCGTGGCATGTCGATGAAAGATATAGGGCTTTTTTGAGCATTCGAGATCATGTTTTTTTATGGAACGTCACGGGGCGAAGCAGTAAAAATCAAGAGCCTGAGCGTTCAAACCTATCGACTATTGTTAATGGCTTGTCTTATCGCTCGTTATATGCGGTTCCAAGAACAGCGGGTGTGTGCCTGCCATTTTTTTTCATTCGCGACAACGATCTTGATAAAAATTTATCCAGAGTTATTGCCATGACCTACCGTCTTAAGTCTCACCCTGACGTCACGATCATGCTGGAAGATGCAACCGCTGATCAATTCGACTCTGAGAAACGCGAAAAAATTTCTGAACCAGATTATGTAATCGATGATTTCTGGACGCAGTACCGGAGCCCTGATGCAAGTATTCGTTCGCTCTGGGAATTTCCCATTAAACGTTCCGTCACCCTGGCCGGACAAAAAGGTCTCGCCTCATTTGTCAAAATCACCCGAGAAGGAAATATTGATTACGGTTATTTCGCAACGGTGCGCGGTGATCCGAAAGCAAAAACGGATACACCAGACTTGCGCCTTTATGTCATTCAAGAGGGCAGCAAGGCCAAAGCCAAAGGCATCGAGCCCATTGGCAAGGAAGAATTTCTGAAGATGGCGGAAACAATTGCTGCGAGTGTACAGCGACGACCGACTCAATAAGCGCAGGCGTGGCTTGATTACCAGAGCAGTAAGTCAGGTTAGCGATGCAATCTCCCAGCGATCCAGCACTTAAAGAAGAGATGTGATGATGAACTTCACGATGTTTGCGCAAGTGGTAGGTACGTCAATTCTAGGCATCAGTCTTTCGGTATGTGTTGCAAAAGAAATGCCCACAAACTGGAAATCGGAATGTGTCGGAAGATTGCAACTCGATTTACCGACTGAGGCCGATATCGCAGCCTATAGTGCCAAAAGACTAAATGAAGAAATTAATATTGAAACGGAACAACAATTTCACTTTGAAGACGGACAATCCGCAGACTGGAGTGCTTTATGGTACGGCGGAAAGATCTACGTTAGCCACCCATTGAATCAAGAGCAGTACGTTGTATTGACCGATTCCATAAAAAAATACATAAATATTCCACCAAATTTTGCAAAAAAAGAAAAACGCAAAGATGGCAGCTCCCGACAATTCGATATTTTACCCACCGATCCTCTGGCGGGATATGCATGGCGTGTCAACAGTTCATACAGGGCTTTTCTAAAGACGAACAATCATGTTCTGTGGTGGAAAGAATCAGGTGATGGACCTACTGATGAAGAGTCTGAACGTCACACATTGGCGACGATTTTGCATGGTCTTTCCTACCGCGCTCCTTACAGCGTGCCACACGTCATGGGCGTTTGTCTGCCATTTGAGTTTATTCAGGACGATGGCGACAATCAGCGCTACCGGAGCATCGGTATGACCTACCGTCTCAAGGCACATCCTGATGTCACAATCATGCTAAAAGATGCGAGCGCCAGGAAATACGACTCAGAAAAACTCGAAAAAATTGCTCAACCGGATTATGTAATCGATGATTTCTGGACACAATATCGCGGTCCAGATACAAGCATCAGATCAGTATGGGATTTCCCCATTAAACGTTCAGTCACCCTAGCTGGTCAAAAAGGTCTCGCCTCATTTGTCAAAATCACCCGTGACGGAAATATTGATTACGGTTATTTCGCAACGGTACGCGGCGATCCGAAAGCAAAAGCGGATACACCAGACTTGCGCCTTTATGTTATTCAAGAGGGTAGCAAGGCCAAAGCGAAAGGCATCGAGCCCATTGGGAAGGAAGAATTTCTGAAGATAGCAGAAACTATTGCTGCGAGTGTGCAGCGACGACCGACTCAATAAGTGCAGGCGTGGCTTGATTACCGGAGCGGCAGGTCAGGTTGGCATATCGCTGTTGGTCTTCGCCCATGAGTTACGCAAGCAGATCTGGAGCAAATTATTCGGCATCAGCGCCACGAGGACTTGGCACAATATGATAAAAATATTGCGCGATTTTCTTGGTAAGGTCTCTCAGAGAGTGTTGAGAAGGCCATGTCAACTGAACAGCATCATTAAGCGACATCCGTCTTCTGGAGGGCAGTCGCTCAATGATTTTGTTCAGCCAAATGCAACAGCAGTGCGTCGCCAATCAAGCCCGATCGGTCGCACTAAAACCCGGCAAAGACCGGGCCGGATAGCGATATTATCTGT